>CAZPOG010000018.1:0-23241 GCA_964588105.1 uncultured Ruminococcus sp.
CAGTACTAATAGGTCGAGGGCTTGACCACATGAGACTTTGGTCAGTTCCGCTTTTTGCTTGTCTCTTCTCTTCACTTTATTCGGTTTTCAGGGTGTATGCCCGATGAGCAATGATAATAACTTAGTTGCCATATAACAACGGCGTGACTACCAAAGCCACGCCGTTGTTTTTTTCTTGCGGTTTTAAATCGTTTGTGATAAAATATAAACACACACGATTTAATATAACCATATTTTAGATAAACATCGCTCAGAGGTGATTCAATGCGACCGGTATCATTCTATCAAAAAGCTTCAAGGATCCTTGTTATATGGATGACAACAATGGCGATCATTACCTATCTTTGCCTGTTAGCGGATACTGTTTTATGCCGGCAGGACAGCGCATATTATAATCATAATATTTTTCATAGTATTTCTGAATATGTGTTTTTGCTGGGATACTTCTTTTTCTACTTTGTTATGGCATTTCTTTTTGTCTCTATTGATACACCGCAGGAATATCAGGCGCTTGGTTCGGAAACAATTTTACAGCTTTCCGTGATTATAGTGGTAATAATTCTGATCTTGGCAGGATTCTATGTTCTGCAGTCATTTTTTAACAAAAAAGGCGCGCGAATCTGTCTTGGAATCACGATGGTGCTGACAATTGTAGATACCGTTCGCGTTGGTTTAATGGCCATTTACTCTATATTGCAGGCAAAATACTACATTGAGAATATGACAGCGCAGTCGGTCATTCTGGCAGTAGAAGGAGTTCTTTGTATTCTGCTGCACGCGGCGCTGATATTCTGCCTAAGCAAGTCGTTAAAATTTACTTGGAAAGAATATGAACATTATTAATACAAAAAAATAAACAAAGGCTCCGTTACGGAGCCTTTTTCTTATTCATCAAACAAATCTAAATCATAATCAGCGTTAGGGCTGTCTGTCTGAGGTTCGGTATCGACCTCTTCGAGGGGATCGATCAATATTTCTTCATCCTTTTCTTCGGGTTTCTCCTCGTCTTCGCCGGCTTCTTTGTTTTTTTCTTCCTCGTATGCTTCGTCGTCCTCTTCTTCGATACCGGAGAAGATCTTGACCATAAAGAAGCAAATCGTGACAATAACTGCGGTGCCGATCAGCTGCATGACAGAGACAAACACCAACGAGCCGACTACGATATTACGTATCAGCGTGATCAGTGAGAATATGAACGCAACAGCAGAGACAACGAGTGCGATTTTGATGATTAATGATTTTGGGCTCTTTGAAAAGAACACCGTTGTAAAAAATTTTTTCATGATAATGTTTTCAGATATTTCGTGATTTTTGTGACGTCGCCGTCCATGACGGAATAGATACAGGGGATATTCTCTCCCTCTTCCACCGGGGTGGAGATATCCTGATGGATATAAATGCCGTCGATACCGACGTTATTTGCGCCCTGCATATCGGAGATCTTGTCGTTGCCGATCATCACGCAGTCGGCAGGGTCGAGCCTATACTTTTTTAACAGCGCCTTGAAGAAGATGGGAGAAGGCTTGCAGACTCTCATATCAGAGCTGATCAAGATCCCGTCAAAATAGGGAAGGATCCCTACCATCTCGAGCTCCGGCAGCGTAAAGGAACGCTGCGCGTTGGAGAGCAGATAGATCCGACAGCTGCTTTCTTTAAGAAAGATCATAAGTTCTCTGACGCCTTCATACAGGCGGATATGCTTGATAGAAGCGCTGCGGAACTGTTTGGCGGTATCCAGCAAGAGCGCTTTGGTAGGATGGATCCCCATATGCTGATACAGCTTTTTAAAAACATTCAGCAGGTCGATATCGATATATCGGTTATAGGGACGCTTAATGAGTTCTTTGAGCTTTTCTTCTTTACAGTAACGGATATAACGCTGTCGAAGCTCCTTGGGAAGATAGACAGCGCCCTTTTTGGAAAAGATATCGGCGACCTTGCTCCAAAACAGTGGAGCTGACTCGTCGGTGCGGATGTCTACCAGCGTACCGTACAGATCAAAAATAACGTTTTTGTACATAACAAACCCCTGTTTGAATATGTCATTGCGAGGCTCCTAATGGAGCCGTTGCAATCCCCTTCTATCTGCAACCGGTAGTAATGACATGGGGATTCTCACGGGGCTTACGCCCCTCAGAATGACAGAACAACCATACTCTTACTTCATTGTATCACAAAGAAACATCGGTGGCAATAGTTGATTATAAAAAGGTTTTATGCTAAAATCGACAATAGGTGATACATTATGACAAAAAAAGAAATCGCCGTTCTGGCGGTAGAAGCGCTGAAGAAAGAATACCCCGATTCCATCTGCTCCTTAGAATATACCGATCCCCTGCAGCTGCTGATCGCGACACGCCTCTCGGCGCAGTGTACCGACGCGCGGGTGAATATGGTGACGCCGGCGCTGTTCAAGCGGTTTCCCACCGCAAAAGACTTCGCCGAAGCAAGCTATGATGAGGTCGCGGAATATATCAAGACCTGCGGACTGTATAAGACCAAGTCGAAGGATATCGTCGAGATGTGCCGTGTGCTGTGTGAAAAGTACGACGGACAGGTGCCCTCATCGCTCGACGAGTTGATCGCCCTGCCGGGCATCGGCAGAAAGACCGCAAATCTGGTAATGGGAGATGTCTTCCATATGGAAGGCGCGGTGGTGGTGGATACCCATTGTATCCGCATTACCAGACGGCTCGGACTGCATACCGAAACCGACCAGAAGAAAATCGAGTTTGCCCTGAGAAAACTGCTCCCGCCCGATGAGTCGAGCGACTTTTGCCATCGCGTCGTGCTCCACGGCAGAGCGGTCTGCACCGCGAGAAAAGCCTACTGCGAGAACTGCTGTATGAACGAGTTTTGCAGGAAGAAACCATAATAATATCCCAATCAAAGAAAAAGCAAGCATCCTTCGGGACGCTTGCTTTTTTATTACAGAAATTGTTTGATAGCGGCTTCGATCAGCGCGATCTTCTCGCGTTCGCGCTGCGCCTGACCTTTGATCTTTTCGACCACGGCGGCGGGAGCTTTGTTGAGGAAGCCAACGTTTTTGAGCTTGTTTTCGTCCTGCGTCAGGAGCTTCTTGGTTTGTTCAAGCTCCTTGTTCAGACGTTTGAGCTCCGCTTCTTTATCCACAAGTTCGTTGAGCGGGATATAAATCTTCGCGGCGTTGGTGACAACCGTTACCGCGCCGTCGATGTTGAAATCTTCTCCGATCTCGACCGAATCGGCGGAAGCGAGCTTCTTGAAGAACTCGGTACCGTGAGAGAAAGTATCGGCAACCTTGGTCGCGATGAAGTAGTTCGCCTTCTTCGAGGGCGGTACATTCATCTCGTTGCGCTGAGTACGCACCGCGGTGATCGCCTGCATGATCTTCTCCATCTCTTCGGCTTCCTTGGGGAAGTGGAGATCATCGGTATATTCGGGATACTTCTCGAGCATGATCGTCTCGCCCTCATGGGGGATCGACTGCCAGATCTCTTCGGTGATGAACGGCATGAAGGGATGCAGGAGCTTGAGGATCTTATCGAGCACATAAACCAGTACCTGACGCGCCGCCTGCGCGGAGGCTTCGTCGTCGGAATAGAGTCTGGATTTTGAAAGCTCAATATACCAGTCGCAGAAGCAGTCCCAGATAAAGTCATAGAGCTTCTGGACCGCAACGCCCAGCTCAAACTTGTCGAGATTCTCGGTGACTTCCTTCGCGACCGTGTTGAGGGTGGAGAGGATCCACTTATCCTCTAACTTTAACTCATCGGGGAGACAAAGCGGTACATCCTTGCCTTCGATGTTCATCAGGACAAAGCGGGAAGCGTTGTAGAGCTTATTCGCAAAGTTGCGGCAGCTCTCCACTCTTTCTTCGGAAAATCTCATATCGTTGCCGGGAGAGTTGCCGGTAGCGAGGAAGAATCTTAAGGCGTCCGCGCCGTACTTGTCGATGACTTCGATCGGATCAACGCCGTTACCTAAGGACTTACTCATCTTTCTGCCCTGAGAATCGCGGATCAGACCGTGGATGAATACCGTTCGAAACGGTACATCGTGCATGTGATGCATACCGGAGAAGATCATTCTCGCGACCCAGAAAAAGATGATATCGTAACCGGTGACCAAGGTGTCGGTGGGATAGAAGTATTTGAGCTCTTCGGTATCCTCCGGCCAGCCCATAGTCGAGAACGGCCATAATGCGGAACTAAACCATGTATCAAGGGTGTCTTCATCCTGATTAAGATGGACACAGCCGCAGTGCGGACACTTCTCGGGAGCGTCTTTGGAGACGACCATACCGCCGCACTCTTCGCAGTAGTAGGCAGGGATACGATGACCCCACCACAGCTGTCTGGAGATACACCAGTCGCGGATATTCTCCATCCAGTTGAAGTATATTTTCTCGGATCTTTTGGGGATGAACTTGGTTCTGCCGTCACGAACGCATTCGATCGCGGGCTCCGCTAACGGCTTCATTTTAACAAACCACTGCTTGGAGACCATCGGCTCGATGGTGGAATGACAGCGATAGCAGGTGCCGACGTCGTGAGACAGATCCTCCACTTCTTTGAGAAGCCCCTGCTCTGTCAGATCTTCGAGGATGACCTTTCTCGCATCACCGGTGGTAAGACCGGCGTACTTGCCGCAGTCGAGGACCTCGGGCTCGTTCTCGGAGAGAGAGCCTTTCTTCTTCAACTCTTCATACTGCGCGACGTCGTCCTTGCCTGTAATATGACCGTCGTAGGTGAAGCAGCGCACGATCGGCAGGTCATGTCTGAGTCCAACCTCAAAGTCGTTGGGATCGTGAGCGGGAGTGATCTTAACGACGCCGGTGCACTTTTCCATATCTGCGTGCTCATCGCAGACGATGGGGATCTCCTTCTCTAAGAGAGGGAGGATCACGTGACAGCCGTGTAAGTGTTTGTATCTTTCGTCCTCGGCGTTGATCGCGACGGCGGTATCGCCGAGCATGGTCTCAGGACGGGTGGTGGCGATCTCTAAGAATTCGCCGGTTTCCTTGACCTTATAGAGGATGTGCCAGAAGTGACCGTGCTGTTCTTCATACTCGACCTCTGCGTCGGAGATAGAGGTGCAGCAGTGCGGGCACCAGTTGACCATCCGGTTGCCTCTGTAGATGAGACCTTCGTTATAGAGGTTGACGAACACTTCCTTGACCGCATTGGAGCAGCCTTCATCCATGGTGAAGCGTTCTCTCTCCCAGTCACAGGAGACGCCCAGCTTCCAGAACTGCTTGGTGATGCGATCACCGTATTCTTTCTTCCATGCCCACGCGCGTTCAAGGAACTTCTCTCTGCCGAGATCTTCCTTGGTAAGTCCTTCCTTGCGCATCGCTTCGACGATCTTTGCTTCGGTTGCGATGGATGCGTGGTCGGTACCGGGCAGCCAGAGGGCGGAGTATCCCTGCATACGGCGAAATCTCGTCAGGATATCCTGTAAGGTATTATCCAGCGCGTGACCGATGTGCAGCTGTCCCGTGATGTTGGGTGGGGGCATTACGATAGAATAGGGTTTTTTGGAGCGGTCTACCTCCGCGTGGAAGTAGTTGCCGTCCATCCAGAATTGATATATCCTGTCCTCAACCAGTTTGGGGTCGTAGGACTTGTTTAGCTGTGCCATTGTATATTTCCTCCGATCGTTAAAATCGCTTGTCTATTATCTCATCCCATAGTGGATTTGTCAACTGTCTTACAGACTTTTCACCGTCTTGCCGGCGGTAAGATCTTCGAGAGACGATACCAGGTTCTCTGCGTAACTCTTATATACCGTTCCGATGGTCTCACCGTTTAAGGAAATGGGCAGGCGTGAATCACTGCTGTTATCTATGCGGATCACATCCGGTTCTCTGCCGGTAGAATAGGTGATCGTGATCGTGCAGAAACTGCCGGATACCGAAGGATTGGTTTCGCTTTCGAGCAGCTTCATGTCGGTAAGATTCTGGAAGAATACGCTGAAGTTCTCTTCTTTGAGCGCCTGACCGCTGTATTCCGCCTTGGTAGAGGTGACTTCTTCGGTTTCTCCTTCGTCGTTTTCGACCGATTCGGTGGTGGAGGTCACATCGATCTTGCGGGATACGCCGTTTATATCAAAGGTGATAGAGGTAACCGCTTCTTTGTTGATTTCTAAAACCGCATCCGGTCTGAGTTTTTCAACGCTTGTGTTCGCCCATTCCACCGCGCCGAGCTGGATGGAATAGATCGCCGCTATGTCGGGCGTCATAATGTTGACGTTGCCTTCACTGTCGGGAGCAGAAGCTTTGATCTCGATCGTGACGTCGGGATACTGCGCGATCACCTTGGCGTAAGGATCCGAGAGACCGTAAGAGGCGATCTGATCGGCGGTGGGGTTGACACACAGCACCTTTTCTGCGTAAACGCCCCTGACCGCTCCGGCGATATCCGCGCTCTCGGTAGCGGAGGCGAACATCTTATAGGGAGAGGTCATGATATAATCAGTCTTGATCGCTTCATCGTTGTTGGGCTCCAGAACGATCTTCTCAGGATAGCGGGAGCCGGAGATCTCGAGAGAGCCAAACTGCGAGGAGTCGACGTCTTCTGCCTGCGGCGTTACCGATAGGCTGATCAGATCATTGATGGAATAGAGGAACGAGTCGACGGAATCTTTTGCCGCAAGATATACGACGTTGCTCTCGCCGAAGGTGAAGTAGATACCTTCATCCGCGGGTGCATCAGCGCCGAGTGTGATCAGCGAGCTGGTGTTATCGTTATATTTTACATTTACCACCGCCTGCGGATTGTCAAAGCCGAAGTCGGAAAGATTGCCGTCGAGAGAAGCGATGGTGTTGAATTTGATATTTGCCGCGTCGTTCGCGACCGCGTCCGCCGTACCGGACTGCAGCTCGAAATTTTCAAAGCCTACCAAGGTATAAACTGTGGTATCGGTCACCTCGTTGCCGTCTTCGTCGGTGGTGGTGGGAGTGTATGAGGTGACGGAGAAAGAACCGCTTTGGTTTTGAACGTCTATCTGGCTGACGGAGAAAACATCATAAGCGAGCAGCGTGCCAACGCCGTTTTGTTCAATTTCTCCTGCTTCGTTGGTGGGAACCTGCGCCTGATGCTCGCCGTTTTCGTCTACGCTGATCTCGAACTGCGCTTCCTGATACTGGTTTTGGTCATCGGAAGGCTTGATGGGTTGAAGTAGTAATACCAAGAGGATAACGACCAGCGCAATGACGACCGCTCCGCAAACGATGATCCACCACGGGATCTTTTTCTTTTTGGGAGAATCGCTGTCTTTGTCGTTTTTTTTCTCTGTTTCTTCTTCCCGATTCAGGAAGGAGGAGAGAGGACCATCTGTTTCTTCGGCCGGATCTTTGGCTTCTTTTGCCTCGTTGTCCTTTCCTTCGGCAGGAGCTTCTTCTGTTTCGGGAGAGGTATCTTCAACCGCAAAGGCGTCTTCTTTTTCCTGTTCTTCTTCCAGAGCTGCCGCGACCTCTTTGATCTCGGCGATCTCTTCAATGATCTCTTCCTGTTTAGGATCGATCTGAGGAGTATTCTCTTTTTTCATTACTTATTCCTCCTTCTGATCCATACCACAAAGCCCACGATCAGAATACCGATCGGGATCACATAGCGGAAAAGAATTGAGAGGAAGGTCGATATTCCCTGATTGTTGATGGAAAGCTCATCGTTTTCGAGGCTCTTTCCTTCGATGGTGATACCGATCTCATCACGCTGTGCAATGGTATTGAAGAGGTTGACAAAATACTCTGCGTTGTTGAAGGAATGGGTGGACAGCGCGCCGGTAGCCCACGCGTCATAGGAGCCTATCACCAGCAGATTGGAAGAATCTCCCTCTTCGCTTGACCGGGTCGAGATCGCCGCGCCGGTCAGCTTCTCCTGCGTCTGGTCATTCGCATCCCAGTCGTCCGACGCGTCTCTGGGCAGCACGACTGCCGAATCGGAAGAAGCGAGCAGAGATACCGCATCGGCGGATGCGGAGATCCTGACGGGGAGCGTATAATACATGACTACGGGAATCGAAGGATTCTTGAGTCCTTCGGTATAATCCTCGCTGTCATAGTCAAAAATAGATACGAAGTTGGGATATTGGTAGGTGGTCATGTGGTTGATGTCGGTTTCATAGACCCAGCCGTCTTCGACTTCCATTCCCCAATCTTCAAGCAGATTGTTGAGATTTTTGAATTCGGTCTGATCTACCTGATCGTTGGGCAGATACACCAGCGTATGACCGTATTGTCCGTTGTTATAGAGCCAGTCGGTGATAGTAGTATAAACGCTGTTGTCAATATCTGTCGACGGACAGTAAATGATCACAAACTGAGAGTCATCGGAGATCGCTCCTGTGAGCAGGCTGACCTCTTCGATCTCATAAGCGTTATTCTCGAGCAGAGTAGTGAACGCAGAGCAGTCCTGTTCTCCCTGACCGGAAAGCACGGTCACCTTGACCTTTTCTTCGGTGGTGACGTTTAAGATAGCGGTAATCACAGCCTGTTCGATATGCTGGCTTGTGATCTGATAGGTACCGTAATAGTAGTAGGATTCCTGATCATATTCAAACATATCCTCTGCGTCTATCACGCGATAATCATCGCCGGATTCTACCAGGATCAGATGCGACTTTGTCCAGTCGATATTGGGATATTTAGTCGTGAAGGACGGGTTTGAAGTCAGATTGATATATTTAACACTGATGTTGGGAGAAGCCTGTTCCAGCTGACGGATCAGCCTGTTTGCCTGAACATAGTATTCGTCATTGGACTCAAAATCAGCCTCTTCCTGCAGAATATAGATCGTAACCTCTTTGTCTAAGTCTTCCGCGTACTCTTTTGACTCTTCCTGCAGCTGATAGACAGAGTTGCCGGTAAGATCCATAGAAAGCGCGGGGAAGCGGTCGGTCAGCACATTTGTAATGATGTTGACCAGAACGATCGCCGCGATGAAGAGTACTGTCAGCAAAATGGACAGCGCGCCCCTCTTCGCCTTACGGGATTTCAAAAACGCTTTGAAGGAACCTTTTTTGGCCTTATTGGAATCAGATGGTTTCTTATTCATATCGGCACCTCCTCAGCTCCAGCGTCTTTTCTCAAAGACTCTGACCGTCAGGAAAAGGAAGATCGCCGCTACGCTGACAAAGTAAACAACGTTGGAAAGCGGGAGGATTCCATAGGTAAAGTCTGAGAGATTACGGTTGAATGATATCGCGTTGATAAGATTGGTAATGAATGTGATATTAGCCAGCGAAGCGAGGGAGTCCAGAAGATAGATGAGCAGACCCGCTCCGATAGACAGCACTGCCGCGATCACCTGGCTCTCGGTCATCGCCGAGATAAAGATATCGATCGCGATCAAAGCGGCGCCCATCAGCAGCATACCGAGCAGCGTACAGAAGATGACCGCCCAGTCGGGAGACGCAAAAATCGCAATAACCAGCGCGTAGACAAGAAAGATCGCGTTGCAGATCGCATAGAGTGTGAATGCGCCGAGGAATTTTCCCATCACCATCTCAAAGAGAGAGACAGGAGCGGTAAGCAGCGCCTGGTCGGTCTTCTGCCTTTTCTCCTCCGCGAAGGACCTCATCGTTACTAACGGCGTCAAAAAGAGAACGATCATCAGCATACTCGAAAAGACCGAGGAGAGAGAAGAAGAGTTATAATAAATGCAGTAAAAGTTGAAGAATATACCGGAGAAGAAATAGAATACCGCGAGAACGATATAACCGATCGCAGAACCGAAATAAGAACTCAGTTCTCTTTTGATAATAGCGCTCATTTCTTCTCACCTCTTTCCGTTAATTTCAGGAAGGTCTCTTCTAAGCTCATGCCGCCTGTGTACATTTCCAGGATCGGGCAGTCTGCTTTTGCCATCGCTTTGAATACCGCTTTGCGGATATCGACCTCGGGATCATAGTAGACCATATATTTTCCGGCGCCGGTCTTCTCCACCTTTTTGACGCCGCTGATCGCGTTGATCGCGTCGCTGATGGTTGAAGGAGAACCTTCCGCCTCCAGTGTGAGCTCGCCGCTGCCCGAAACGATCGAGGCCAGCTTGTCGGTTTTGGCGTCGGCGACAATCTTGCCGTTGTTGATCATCACGACTCGGTCGCAGATCGCGGAAACTTCCGAGAGAACGTGAGAGGAGAAGATGACGGTGTGTTTTTTACCGAGACTTTTGATCAGGTTACGGACTTCAATGATCTGTTTGGGATCCAATCCGACGGTGGGCTCGTCAAGGATCAGTACCGGAGGATTGCCAAGCAGCGCCTGCGCGAAGCCGACTCTCTGCTTATAACCTTTGGAAAGATTCTTGATGATGCGGTTCTTGACGTCTTTGATCTTGACGATCGCCATTACTTCGCTGATATGCTCCTCCTTGGGCATTTTGACCTTTTTGAGGTCAAACATAAAGGAGAGATATTTTTCGACAGTCATATCAAGATAAAGAGGCGGTATCTCGGGAAGATATCCGATCTTCTTTTTAGCATCTTTGGGGTTATCCAGAATATCATAGCCGTCGATAGTAACGGTGCCCGATGAAGGGCTCAGATATCCCGTGATGATATTCATCGTGGTGCTCTTTCCGGCGCCGTTGGGGCCTAAGAATCCGAGGATCTCGCCCGCATCGGCAGAAAAGCTGATCTTGTCCACAGCTTTGATATTACCGTAGAGCTTGGTAAGGTTTTTCACTTCAACCATAGTTTTTTCTCCTTATAAACTTCCCTGTTGTCAGGGGATTACTATCATTTCAAAAGGGTCGTATCAAAGAAGCTGATGCTCTTCTGCGGACAGATAGCGACACATTCTTTGCATCCGTTGCAGGTATCGGGATCGATAAAGGCGACGTTGTTTTCTACCTTGATCGCTTTTGTCGGACAGTTCTTTTCGCAGATACGGCATCCGATACAGCCGGTTTTGCACGCTTTCTTGGCGGCAGCTCCCTTGTCTTTGTTGGAGCAGAGGTTGATCGCCGCGTCTTTGACGGGTACCAGAGAGATGATAGAGCGCGGACAGGTCTTGACGCAAAGAGAACACGCCTTGCAGTTGTTGGAGTTCACGACCGCAACGCCGTTATAAACATGGATCGCGTCATAAGGACAGGCTTTTTCACAGTCGCCGAGTCCCAGACATCCGTAGGTACAGGCGGTAACGCCGCCGCCGATCCTTGCCGCGGCAGAACAGCTCTGCAGTCCCATGTACTGCGCCTTGTTCGATGTGTTTTGAAGCGTACCCGTACAGCGCACCACAGCGGTCTGACGAATAGTTTCGCCAGCGTCAACGCCGAGTACCGCGGCGCAGTCCTTCGCGCAGCTTTCGCCGCCTACGGGACAAAGTCCGACTTTTGCTTTTCCTCTGCTGAGTGCTTCGGCGTAACCCGAGCATCCGGAAAATCCGCACGCTCCGCAGTTGGCGCCGGGGAGAACGGCGAGAATCCTCTCTGCTTTTTCATTTTTCGGAACCGCCATCACGATAGAGGCGATAGAGAGGATCAGACCGATCAAAAGTCCGATGCCTGCGACGATTCCGGTTGCCAGAAGGACAGATGATAACATAGAATTCATAGCGTCCTCCTTAACCCAGCGGGATCAGCTTGTCGACGAAGCCCGAGAAGCCTAAGAATGACAGCGAAACCAGTGCCGCCGCGACCAGCGTGATCGGCAGACCTTTGAGGGACTTCGGAATATCGGCGCTTTCGAGTTTTCCTCTGACGCCCGCGAACATCACCATCGCTACCAAAAAGCCGATACCCGCGCCGAACGCGTTGATCAGCGCGTGCAGGTAGGTGTACTGATAGGCGGTGGTGGAAGTGACCTTCTGCAGCACCAGCATCGTCACGCCGAGTACCGCGCAGTTGGTGGTGATCAGCGGCAGATAGATGCCGAGCGACTGATACAGAGAGGGAATATATTTTTTCAGAATGATCTCTACGAGCTGTACCAGACCCGCGATAACGAGAATAAACAGGATCGTCTGCAAATAATCCAGACCGAACGGTACCAGCAGGTAGGTATAGATCGGGAAGGTGACCGCGGTAGCAAGCACCATAACGACCGTGACGGCAATACTCATGCCGACAGCGGAGTTGAGTTTTTTGGAAACGCCCAAGAACGGACAGATTCCCAGAAATTTGGAGAGAACATAGTTCTCGGTGAGAATAGCGGCAAGAAATACCGCGACTAATGTTTTAATCAGCATTTGCTACGCCCTCCTCACATTTTTTATCGGAGCAGGAACCCGCCATCGGGCATCCCTCACAGGGAGAAGCTGCCGCTTTTCTGCCTTTTTTGCCGTTTAGGACGTTGGCGATCATGATCAGGATGCCGAACACGAAGAAGCCTCCGGGCGGCAGGATGAAGATGAGGATCTTAAAGGGCAGGAGCTGGAATCCGAACACAGAGCCGGAGCCTAAGAGCTCGCGGATGATACCCATACAGAGCAGCGCTGCGGTAAAGCCCACGCCCATGCCCAGACCGTCGAGAACAGACGGCAGGACAGGATTTTTTGACGCGTACATTTCGGCGCGTCCCAAGATGATACAGTTGACGACGATCAGCGGCAGATAAATGCCCAGCGCGTCGTTGATCGCGGGGGAGAACGCCTTGACGATCATCTGCACGACGGTAACAAAGCCCGCGATGATCGTGATATAGGCGGGAATACGTACCTTGTCGGGAATGACCTTTCTCAGCGCCGAGATCACGGCGTTGGAGCAGACCAGCACCGCCGTAGCGGCAACGCCCATACCGATTGCGTTGATGGCGGAGGTGGTGACAGCCAAGGTTGGACAGGTGCCCAAGATCAGACAGAGAACGGGATTTTCTTTGATAATGCCTTTGGTAAATTCATACCATAAGCTTTTCTTAGCCATTACTCTCCCTCCTTTGTCTGTATTTCACGATAGATGGATAACGCTTCGTCGACCGCTTTGGTGACCGCTCTGGAGCTGATGGTCGCCGAGGTGACCGCGTCAACGGTTTGCGCATTGCCGGAAGCGCTGTCCTTGCTGACGACGATGTCCTCGTTGGCGGAAAGCCCCTGATACTGCGAGGTGAAGTCTTCGTTTGACGTGTTCTTTCCGAGACCCGGCGTCTCGTCGTCGTTATAGAAGACGTCTACGCCGATGATGTTTCCTTCGGTATCGATGCCGGTCATTACCTTGACCTGACCGCCGTAACCGGTTGTCGCGGCAGAGATCGCATATCCGACCAGATTTCCGCTCGCGTCCAGTCCTGCGAAGACCTCTGCGTCTTCGGTACTTTTATCTTCAAAGTCGGTCGCGTCGGGAACGACCGTCTGCATACTTTCTGTTTTTTTCTGCGCTTCGTTTTCCGCGATCTTTTCGGCGGTGACCCAGTTAGTCAGCGCCAGCGCGGCGGTAATCACCAGACAGATCAGAAAGAGCGATATGGTTGGGATAAAGATATCCTTGAAGTTTGCTTTTTTCATTTTTTCGCCCCCTTCTTGACAAAGCCCAGCGTGCGGGGACGGGTAAGGAGTTCGATCAGCGGTGTGAGAATGTTCATCAGCAGGATCGAGAACGATACGCCTTCGGGCATGTTAGAGAAGTTGCGCAAAAGAATCGTCAGCACGCCGCAGCCGACCGCGTAGATCACCTTGCCCCAGTTGGTAACGGGGGAGGTGGTATAGTCGGTCGCCATAAAGATCGCGCCGAGCAGCAGACCGCCCGAGAGAAGTTGATATATGGGATCGGCGCCGACAGCCAAGCTCATCAGAGCCGCCGTGCCGAGATAGACGCACGGGATGATCGGGCTGATCACTCTGCGGATGATCAGATAGACTCCGCCGAGGATGATCGCCGCGGCGCACACCTCGCCCATGGAACCGCCGTGCAGTCCCAAGAGCAGATCGACGTAGGAGAAAGCGCCTTTATCGGCGACCAGAGGCGTAGCGGCTGTCACCGCATCCGTGCTCTGATACCAGAATGCGGGTACCCAGCGCATCATCTGTGAGGGGAAGGATACCAGCAGCACGATTCTTGCCGCCAAAGCGGGATTGACAAAGTTCATGCCGATGCCGCCGAACATCTGCTTGACCACTACGATAGCGACCAGACATCCGAATAAAGCGATCAGCGGGTTGATATCAACGGGAAGGTTAAGCGCTAAGAGCAGACCTGTTACCACGGCGGAGAGATCCCCGATCGTGGTATCGCGCTTCATGATCTTGCGCGCAAAGTATTCCATCAGCACACAGCCCGCGACACAGACGGCGACCAGTATCAGCGCCCTGAATCCGAAGATCACACAGGAGGCGATC
The DNA here is from genome assembly GCA_964588105.1 of uncultured Ruminococcus sp. Classification (GTDB taxonomy): domain Bacteria; phylum Bacillota; class Clostridia; order Oscillospirales; family Acutalibacteraceae; genus Ruminococcoides. The sequence goes on from CAZPOG010000018.1 coordinate 14,258, forward strand.
GTTGTCGGCAGCAGCGCGATGATCACGTCCAACATGATACTGCGGGTTGTGGTATTGCTGCGAAAATGCGGAGAGGAGGAAACATAGAGCTTATTTTCCATTATTTCTTTCCTCCCTTGCCGATTTGATTTTTCTTTGCTTTGTTAATAAGCTGTTTTCCCAGACGGATATTCTGTACCAGATGTCTCTTAGCGGGACAGGAGTAAGAACAGCAGCCGCACTCCATACAGTTTAAGATGTGAAGCTTCATCAGTCCTTCGATGTCGCCGCGGTCCGTCGCGTTGGACAGCTCTAAGGGCATGAGGCTCATCGGACAGGCCCAAACACACTTGCCGCAGCGGATACATGCCGAGGGTTCGGAGAGCCTTGCTTCTTTTTCACCAAACGCTAAGATCGCGTTGTTCTGCTTTTGTACGAAGAGTTCGTCTGTATAAAGCGCGATTCCCATCATCGGGCCGCCCATCAGGATCTTCTTCGGTTCTTCTTTATATCCGCCAACAAATTCGATCACGTCTTTGATCGGAGTACCGATGGGAACGATCACGTTCTGCGGGTTTTTGATCGCGGAGCCGTCTACCGTCAGCCGTCTCGAAATCAGCGGCATACCGGTTTTCAGATATCTTGCGATAAAAGCAATCGAGCCGGTATTCATCACGAGACACCCCGCGTCGGATGGCAAGCCGCCTTCGGGAACTTCTCTGCCGGTGCAGGCTTTGATGAGGATCTTCTCTGCGCCCTGCGGATAGGTCGCTTTCAGCGGCAGCACACGGATCTTGTTTTCCGGATCAAAATTGTTATAGGCGATCTCTCTTAACGCTTTGATCGCGTCTGGCTTGTTATTCTCGATACCGATGATCACGCGATGGATATCAAGAAACTCCATGACGGTATGGATGCCCGACATGATATCCCAACTGTTTTCAAGGACTTCTCTGTGATCCGCCGTGATATAGGGCTCACATTCCGCAACGTTGATAATCAGGGTATCGACGTTTTTGTCGGAAGGGATGTTCAGCTTGACAGAAGCGGGAAATCCCGCGCCGCCTAAGCCTACCAGGCCGCTTTCTCTGACTGCTGTCAGCAGATCGGAGAGAGATTCTACCTTCGGCGGCTTAACGTCGGGAGAGACACGCTGTTCTCCATCCGATTCGATCACGATCGCATCCTGCTTAGAGCCGTCGGGCGCGGTGATCTTTTCGATCTTCTTGACCTTGCCCGAGACGGAAGCATGGATCGGAGCGGAAACAAAAGCTGCCGCCTCTGCGATCTTCTGTCCGACGTCTACGATATCTCCCGGCTTGACCAGCGGCGCACAGGGAGCGCCGATGTGCTGTGACATCGGGATCGTTACCGTTTTGGGTACGGGCATCTCTACGCTTTCGGTGTGAGCGGTGTTCTTATGATGCGGCACATGGACGCCGCCTTTTGTTCTGTAAGGGCGATTTGGGAAGTGAAGTTCTTTCATCATATTGACCCCTTGTTTTTCTTATTCATCTTGAAGTTTTTAACCTCCAAAATACCTCATCTTATAATATACCACCAACCGTCGGATTTTTCAATATGTATAATATAAGTAATATTACAAAATATAGAGAAAAGAAGATAAAAAAGGGAGGGCGCTGCCCTCACCTTTTGTATTTGAACAGGAGTAAAGAAATGCAATATATCTATGCGTTTTTATCGGGAGGAGCGCTCTGCCTGATCGGACAGGTGTTGATCGACAAGACAAGGCTGACTCCCGCGAGAATCTTAACGGGCTTTGTGGTAGCAGGCGTTATTCTTTCCGCGGTAGGGCTGTATACGCCGTTTGCCGAGTTTGCGGGAGCCGGAGCCTCGGTTCCGCTGTCGGGATTCGGTCATCTGATGGCGCAGGGAGTCAGGGACGCGATCGATGAAGAAGGCGCGATCGGCATCCTCACCGGAGCGTTTTCTTCCGCATCCGCAGGGATAGGAGCAACCGTCGTTTTGTCGCTTTTGGCGGGTGTGATCTCCAAGCCTAAGGAAAAATAATGTTTATGAAGAATTATACTAATAAAAACGCTTGGATTCACGAATTTTTTGTGAACTTGTCCCCAAAATATTGACATTTTTGTAATTTGCTGTTATTATCAAAGTGTAATAATTTTTCTTTAGGAGGTACTGTTATGTTACAGAAATTTGATCCGAATAAAATCAATATCAAACTGGTAATTATTATCGCATCCGCAGTTGCGGCAGTAACCGCTGCTGTGACAGCTTTCTTCATTATCAAGGCGAAGAAAAAGAAAGACGATGAACAGCTTGAGGAATACCTCGATTATTCAATACAGTAAGCGAAAAGAAACCGAAGGGCAATAGTCCTTCGGCTTCTTTTTTACACGAAGCGCCGAGTCGTCGAGCCTTTCCGTTTTCAATGCGAGCGAGGTTCCGCGTAAAAAGCGACAACTTTCTTTTCCTTGTCGCTTTTAGCAAGGAATCGAGGAGCAGAAGAAAAAGGAAAGAGATGCGAGACGAAACGAGGCGTGACATCGAAGCGTCCGAGCGCCGGAGCTCTCAAATATCATTCATCCATAGAAAACACTCCTCCATCAGCAGACAGAGGAGTGTTTTTGTGATTTTTCGGTTTCTTTTTTATTCATCGGATTGTCCGTAAGGCTTGCCGTCGAGCTTACAGACATGGGCCTTGTATTTTTGAATCCTCGTTGCGTCGAGGACAGTGACGATGCCGTCGCTGTCTGCGTCGGCATTTTGCGTCATCAGTTCATAACGGGAGATCAGATCCGCTTTGCACTTCTGGATCCTTGTCGCGTCAAGAACAGACACACGGCCGTCGCCGTCCGCGTCGCCGCGAATAGCCTCCGCAGCGGTGCCCCAGATCTTATGTCCGACCTGCGCTGACGGGCTCAGGTGAGAAAGATCCAGAGAACGGAACGCATCTTCCAAGCCCTCGTATTCGTCGAAAAGAGAGACATAGCGCAGATCGGTGAAGGTGTTTGCCTTGACGTCGTAGAGACCGTAGCCGTAGATAAAGGGCGAATAGCAGTCGCACGGCAGATAAATATGCTTATCACACAGAATAAAATCAACGATCACATCGTTGCCGATCATTTCGAATGAAACATAGTTAACGATCGCCCAGTCGATTTCTCCGTTCTCGTCATAATGGTAATAGACTTCGTCATATTTTGCGCAGCTGTTCTCAAAAACATCATATCCGTACTGCTTTTCAAAATATCCGTACTGCTTCTCAAACTCCCTCGCAAATCTGTTTCCCGGACCGACATAACCGCGCAGATGGGGGTTTTCATAATTATCTGTGGCGTCGATTGATTTGACAGCGTCATATTGCGCGATCTTTCCGATATCGTAAGAATTGACCTCAACAATCACGCCGTCGCTCATACCTTTGACGGTTATATGAGCGTAGATGCCATCAAAGAGCTCATCAAAAAGTCGTTTTTCCTGTTCTGTCAACTCTGTGTGATACTGATTGAGATCGATAGGATCGTCGGTATCGGGAGGGGTGAATTTTCTGTCGTCCGCGTATTCGATATAGACGGTTGCGCCAAAGCCATACGGGTATTCACTCAGCATTTCTTTCAGTATATCAGAAACCTTATCGTTCGGCGGATAGCAATATTTACTGCCGGCTTTCCAATCTATCTCTATATTCTTTATATCTCGGATCACAGCCTCTACTTCATAATCGTCCAAAGAGAGCTCCGCCTTTAAGCGATCCACCAGATTCTGATCGCTCATACCGCTTGATCTGATGTTCTCCATCAAAAAAGGATCCGACAGAAACCATTTCAGAAGATCAGAAGGTGTTGTTGCGGGATGGCACACCCTGCCCGTCACGTTGCCGGCAGAGTTAATACGAAGCACGGGACCGTAGACATTCGGATCGCTTTTGATCCAATAGGAAAAACTCATATCAGGGTATTGCGGACCTGTAGGCGATTCGACCTGCTTTCCTGTGACACAAACGGTATCGCCGTAGCAGGATTTGTCGAATAACAGAGGGTAGGTTTGATCGTCTGAAGGGGAGGAAAACACCACCATGTACATCTTTCCGTCTTCTAAACCAACACCGTAATCATCGAGATAGTAGCCCCATAAGCCGTCTTCGTTTTCTTTGGTGCAAAGCTCTCTTTTCGTCTGCCACTCAAAGAACGAGTCTTCATTGTATCCGTAAATATGGCAGTATATTTGATCGAAATCTTTCCAGTAGGTATTGTTGGCGTCAAAATAGATGACCGGATCCTGCTCAGCCGAAACATCCGGATAGGTTTTCTGATCCGGTTCGACAAGGATCCTTCCCGTGCTGAGAGTATTCGCCGAAGCGGTGATGCTCAGCGCGCTCAGTGATAATAGGATAATCAGTAATAACGCTATCGTTCTTTTCATGAAAATCTCCTCCTTTTCTTACTCGATCTCCAGCCAACTGTAGGTGATCTCCTTCATGTATTCGTTCAGAAGGTAATAACGATATCTTCCGGGTTCCAAATGGATGCCGTGATCCGCGGGACAGTAGGAGATTCTCCGTCTGTCGTCGTCAAATATTTCAATATCCGCAAAGCGCTGCGGATGGAGATACTCGCTTTCTCCGATCAGTTCGCCGCTTTCTTGAAATATCAGGCAGAATCCGTGCAGCTCGGCAGACGCAGCGGCTGCGTCGTGAGAATTATCCGGAGTATAATCATACGGCTCAAGGTCTGACGATCGGGGATAATAGACAGCCTCTATGATGATCTTTTCAGCGCCACTGTCCGGGATAGTGTCATCAGATCGGGGTGTATCCGCGGCTTGGGTTTCATCCATTTCCGATTCGGGTTCATCCGGTTCTTCCTTTTCGGCGGGAATATCTTTTTCGATGGTAGTGATCGTCGTGACGGTGGTGATCACCGTGTTGCCCTGTGCGTCGGTGGAGACCTGTGTTTTTGTTTCGGTCGGATTTTCCTTTGCCTCGGTCTGTTCTGCGGAGGTTTCTTCTGTTGATTGTGTGTCGAAGATCTCCTTTTCGGATTCATATGTGACTGTTGTTTGCGCGGTGGCGGGAGAGGGGACAACAACGGCGTCATTCCTGTTGCCAAACTGCAAAACCGCTGAGATACTCAGGGCGGCGATAAGGACGAAGGAAGCGGCGATCACGGCGGATTTCAGGGGCGATACGCGATAGGGTTCCGGTTTTTTTGCCTGCTCGGGGATCAAGAGGGCTTTTTCTTTCCAGTTATCCGGCGTTTCGATGGTTTTCAGTCCGTTAAAATGCAGCCTATTCATTCTTATCACCTCCCAAGTTTTTTCTGAGTTTATCTCTGCCTCGTTTGAGGTTGGTTTTGACGGTGTTGGGATTTAGATCGAGGATATCGGCGATCTCTTTGGTCTTATATCTCTCGATATAGTGTAGGTACAGCACCTCACGGTATTTCGGCTCCAATTTCAGCAGTGCGTCCGACGCGTCAAGAGCGTCTGTGTTGAGTGTGATCGTTTTCGACTCCAGTGCCTCGAGGGGGGCGAGGCGGTTTTGCCTGCGCAGAAAGTCGTTGCACTCGTTGACGGCGACCCGTATCAGCCACGCTTTCAGGTGCTTTTCATTTTGAAAATCCAGCTGGGATCGGTAGAGCTTGAAGAAGGTGTTCTGAAAACAGTCCTCGGCGTCGTGATAGCTTTTCAGCCGCATCACACATACGCCCGTTACCGTTTGGGCATACTTCTGCACTACTTCGTCAAAGTTAAGACCTGCATAGCGCTTTTCTGCCATCGTTCGCCTCCCTTCACTAATAAAACGTTTCAAAACCGAATTTGGTTTCAAATAAAAAAATTTCGATTCGACGCTTCAAAAAAACAAAAAAGCAGAACGCATCGTTCTGCTTTAAGGTTATCATATTCTTTTACGCGGACGCGTTGAGACGCTTCTGCAGAGACGATTTTGCTCTGGCAGCTGTGTTCTTGTGCATGATGCCCTTTGCAACAGCCTGGTCAATCTTCTTTACAGCAAGACTTACCGCCTCAGCCTTATTATCAGCGTTGGTGTCAACAGCGATATACGCTTTCTTGACATAGGTCTTTAAAGCGGATTTGAGCGCTTTGTTCTGTGCAGTTTTGGTTGCGATAACCTTAACGCGCTTCTTTGCTGATTTAATATTCGGCATTGTCCCACCTCCTTAATTATGGTTGACAGCGGCTTAACACGGCGCCTCTGTCTATGTTGCATAATTTTACGCATTAGATATCATACCATCATCAAGCCTAAAATGCAAGTGTTTTCTGGAATTTCAGGGAAAATTTTTAGAGAATAGTGTTTTTCTTTATATGACCCACAAGATATGGTATATCTATTATTTGCCTTTGGTTTTATATAGAATAAACCTGACAACACATACGATCAAAACCGCGATGGCGACGCCTCTGAACACCCAGACATACCATCCGCCGAACAGATTGACGCTTTTGATCAGTTCGTTGGCGACCGTCCAGCCTGCCGAGAAAAGGAAGAATCCCGCGGGAACAAAGAAAAAGCGGGATACCTTGATCCCCAGATAGATCGTATAGGCGGCGAGCGCCAACCATAAAATGAGATAAATATAACCGGAAATCATAATTATTTATCCTTTCTGTTCTTTTTCTTGGATTTGGTATGCGTCATAAACATGATGAAAATATAATAGATGATAATCAGTATCGTACCGATCTGTCCGACATAGGCAGGCAGCTGAGAAGTCGGGTTGATTTCAGAGATCACAAAGGAGAAGATCTGCCACACACCGACAAAAATCAGATAAAACGCCATCGGATGAAGCAGCGGGATCTTTCGAAAATACGGTGAAAACATGATCGCTGCGGCGATAAAGCAGATCGCCGCCGTAACAATAGTCAATATCAGCATATGGTTCCTCCCATAAAAAACTATATATAGTATAAAGCGAAAAACCCTGTCTGTCAATCTTCACGCCGTGTTTGACAGGCGGGATTTTCCCATTTTACAAAAAATTCACAATTGAAATGTTGACTTTTCCTGACATTGTGGTTATACTATATACCAGAGTTAGCACTCGGATAACGAGAGTGCTAACAAGAAGCGCCGAGGTCCGGAGCCCTCAAATATTGACGGGTGAGACGGGACCGTCCGATAAAAACTCTTCCAAAGAGTTCGTTCGGATGGTTAGTCGAGCAGGAGATATTTGAGGAACAGCGTAGGACAACGAGGCGTGACAAGAAGCGCCGAGTTTCAGCGGAGAATCGGGACCCAAAGATTCCCCGAATCTTTGGGAGAGGAAGAGCCGCCCGAAAATGAAGCCTTGCCGCTTTGCGGCAAAGCGAATACCAAGGGCGAGTGATGACGAGAGGAAGTGACAACAGTGGAACATACCAGAAAAGAAAGGATCCTATCCGCTGTTGTGAAGAGCTACATCCGCACCGGCGAGCCGACCGGCTCCAAGGCGGTACTCAGTGCTGCTGACCTCTCCGTGTCTTCCGCTACCGTTCGTTCGGAGCTAAGCGCTTTGGATATGGAAGGCTATCTGGTTCAGCCGCATACCTCGGCGGGCAGGATCCCTACCAAAAAGGGCTATCGTTACTATATTGATAACCTGATGGACAGAGAAGCTCCCGACGAGAGAGTCAGAGAGTACATCGAGCGGACCGTTCGTTCCACTTCCGCCTCACCGGAGGTCATTCTCCAAAGAGCGGCAAAGGTGCTCGCAGAGCTCTCGGGCGTCGCGGCGGTTACCACCACGCCCTCCTCTGAGGACGCGAGAGTCCACCGGATCCGCTTTGTTTCCACGGGACGGCACACCGCGATGGCGGTGCTGATTACCTCTAACGGTATGGTACAGAGTAAGCTCTTCCGCTGTGAGTTCGTCCTCACGCCTGAGCTCTTGGCGATGTACGATAAAGCGCTTAACGATAAATTCGTCGGGATCCGCTTAAAGGATATCAACAAAGCCTTTTTACAGTCATCCGCCTCGGGGCTGGGAGATCTGACGTTCTTTATCTCCGACGCGCTGATGGCGCTGTATGAAACGGTGTTTCAGGCGATGAAGGTTTCCGTGACCGTCTGCGGCAGCACCAACCTCTTGTTCTGTGACGGATACGATTTGAACGGCGCGCGTGATGTACTGCGGTTCCTCTCGGATTCCGAAAGACTCGCCAAGCTGATGAACAACAGCGTAGAGTCGAAGATCTACCTCGGCGACGAGAGCGCAGAGAAAGAACTTCAGGACAGCGCGGCAGTCGTTTCGCGATATGATATCGCGGGTCAGGCGGCAGGAGCCGTAGCGGTGATCGGGCCGCTGAGAATGGACTATGAAACCGTTTTTGCGCAAGTGAAATACACCTCGGTTGTCGTCTCACAGGCGATAGGCGAGATTTTGGATCAATAAAGGAGATGGCACGATGAGTAAGAAAAAGACCAAACCCGAAGACGTCGCCGAAAAGGTCGAAGAGACCGAACAGACCGAAGAGGTTATAGAAGAAGAGAAGAAAGAACCTTCCAAAGAAGAACAGCTCGAAGAAGAACTCAACAAACAAAAAGATAAATATATGCGCCTGTACGCCGAGTATGATAACTACCGCAAGCGTACCGCATCCGAGAAAGCGGCGATCTATGACGACGCGACCGCGAGAGCGATCACCGAGATCCTTCCGCTTGCCGACTCGGTCACGATGGCGCTCTCTCAGTTTGAAGGAAAGGAAGTTCCCGAGGAGTTCAAGAAAGGCATCGAGCTGATCGGCGAACAGCTCAAGAAGAGCTTCGAAAAGCTTTCGATAGAAGTATTCGGAGAGATCGGCGATAGTTTCGATCCGAACCTGCACAACGCGGTGTCTTCGATCGAGAGCGAAGATCTTCCCGAAAACTCTGTTGCCGCTGTCTACCAGAAAGGCTATAAGGTGAAGGATAAGATCATCCGTCACGCGATGGTACAGGTAGCAAACACATAGCCTGCGGCTATATGTTTGAATGAATAATGAATGATGAATAATGAATAATTGAGGGTGGGCTGCGC
>CAZPOG010000019.1:0-21098 GCA_964588105.1 uncultured Ruminococcus sp.
AGGCTTTCTTCTCTGCCTAAGATATCGAGGATTTCCACCGCGCCGCCGGGGGTGACGGTCTTGCCTGCCGCAGCGATACGCGCGGGCCACATGACGGTGCCGTTCTTGACCTCGAGCTTCTGCGCAAGACCGATCAGAGCGTCGTGGATAGAATCGAAGTCCCACCGGGGCATTGCCTCAAGCTCGTCGATGACCGCTTTGAGCATTACGGGAGCGTTCTCGGGATTGGTCTTGCTCTTTTTGTTGTAGAACAGCTCTTTGTCAAATACCGGAAGCGCTTTGAAGAAGTCGATCTTCTCCGGAATATCGGTGAGTTTCTCGGTGCGCTGTTTCAGGATAGCGGCGAGCTTAACATAGTCGATATCGGTTTCGCCCAGCGCTTCTTTGAAGTAAGGCTCACAGATAGCTGCGAACTCTTCATCGCTCATCGCCTTGATGTATTCTGCGTTGAACCACTTGAGCTTGTCATAATCGAATACCGACGGAGACTTGGAGATACCGGAGATATCAAACGCCTTGCACAGTTCGTCGAGCGTGAAGATCTCCTGATTATCTTTCGGGCACCAGCCCAGAAGCGCGATATAGTTGATGATCGCCTCGGGCAGATACCCCTCTTTGATCAGATCTTCAAAGCCTGTCGAGCCGTGGCGCTTAGAAAGCTTTGACACGGTGCCGTCGTCGTTTTTGCCGTTGATCAGCGGCAGATGGATGTAGGTGGGGATTTCCCATCCGAACGCTTCATACAACAAGTTATACTTCGGGGTGGAGCTCAGATACTCCGAGCCGCGCACAACGTGAGTGATGCCCATGGTATGGTCGTCGATGACATTCGCGAAGTTATAGGTGGGATAGCCGTCCGCCTTGATCAGGATCTGATCCTGCAGTTCACAGTTGTCGACGGTGATCTCGCCGAACACCGCGTCCTCAAAGGTCGTTTCACCTTCAAGCGGCATCTTCTGGCGGATGACATAGGGGATACCTGCGTCGAGATTTTTCTGTATCTTCTCTTCGGACAGATCGCGGCAGTGACGGTCATAGCCGCCGCCGACGGTCTCGCTCTGGATCTGTTCCAGACGCTCCTTGGTGCAGAAACAGCGGTATGCCTTGCCTTCTTTGATCAGCTGTTCGGCATAGGGGAGGTACATATCCTTTCGCTCGGACTGTACATAGGGGCCGTAGTCGCCGCCGACGTCGGGACCTTCGTCGTGCTTAAGTCCCGCAGTCTCGAGCGTCTGGTAGATGACGTCTACCGCGCCCTCGACATAGCGTTCCTGATCGGTGTCTTCGATTCTCAGCACAAAGGTTCCGCCCTGCGATTTGGCGACTAAGTATTCATATAATGCCGTTCTGAGATTGCCGACGTGCATAAATCCGGTCGGCGACGGCGCGAAACGTGTTCTTACTTTACCCATTCGAATATCCCTCATCTATCGGTTTGTGACATTTTTTATACTTCTTGCCCGAGCCGCACCAGCAAGGCTCGTTGGGGCCGGGCTTCTTGTTCTTTTTCTTGACGACGGTCTTGTTGGTGGAAAGGGTGCCGTCACCGGAGAACTCCACGGGCTTTGCGACCTGCTCACGCTTTAAGGACATCTCTACCGCAGTGGGCTTTTTGACGTTTTTGTCGTCCTGATCACCGGTTTTAAGGATTACCTGGTGGGCGGCTGCCGCCTTCTCTTCCATTTCTCTCTTCTGGCGTTCCAGCTCTGCCTGACGCTGCTGAATCTGATAGACGCGCTTGGGCGCGATCAGGATCAGCTTGGCGGTGTCCTGTCGGATAGATTCGATCATCTCGTCAAACATATCGAAGCCTTCCAGACGGTACTCGACAACAGGGTCTCTCTGGCCGTAAGCTCTCAGGCGGATGCCCTGCTTGAGCTGTTCCATATTGTCGATATGCTCCATCCAGTAGGTATCGACGGATTTTAAGAGATAGACTCTCTCCATCTCACGCATGGTCTCTTCGGGGAAGAGCTGTTCGTTCTCTTCATAGAGCTTGTGGGCGCGATCCTTCAGCTCGTCGATGATGTCGTCCTTGGATGTTTTCTCCAGCTCGTCGGTGGAGAAGGTGAACTTTGTATTCTCGTCGACCAGCCAGCCTCTGTACAGCTCGTTTAGACCGTTTAAGTTCCAGTCGTCTTTCTGCATATCGGTCGCGCAGAACATATTGACGTTGTTCTCGATGGTTTCGTCGACCATCTTCATCACGGTGTCATGGATGTCTTCGCCGTTTAAGACCTGATTGCGCTGACCGTAGATGATCTCTCTCTGACGGTTCATGACGTCGTCGTAGTCAAGAACGGATTTACGGATGGAGAAGTTGCGCGCTTCAACCTTTTGCTGGGAGCTTTCGATGATGTTGGAGAGCACCTTGTTCTCGATCGGCATAGTCTCTTCGACGTTCAGCCTTTCGAGCATAACTCCCATTCTGTCGCCGCCGAAAATACGCATCAGATCGTCTTCACAGGAGAGGAAAAAGCGGGACTCACCCGGATCTCCCTGACGTCCGGAACGGCCGCGCAGCTGGTTGTCGATACGTCTGGACTCGTGACGTTCGGTGCCCATGATATACAGACCGCCTGCTTCTCTGACTTTGTCGGCTTCTATATTGGTTTCTTCTTTGAATTCCTGATAGTATTTCTGGAAGGTTTCTCTTGCCTCTAAGATCTGTTCATCTTCGGTGTCGGCATAGCCGGTCGCTTCGGCGATCATCTCGTCGTCAAAGCCGTCTTTTCTCATTTTTGCCTTTGCCATATATTCGGCGTTGCCGCCTAAGACGATATCGGTACCGCGGCCCGCCATGTTGGTGGCGATGGTGACGGCGCCGAACTTGCCCGCCTGCGCGACGATCTCCGCTTCTTTCTCATGGTGTTTGGCGTTTAAGACACTATGCTCGATGCCTGCGCGCTTTAGAAGCTTTGAGAGCTGCTCGGACTTCTCGATCGAGATCGTACCGACCAGCACGGGCTGACCTTTTTCGTGCGCTTTTTTGATCTCTTCTATGATAGAAAGATATTTGCCCTTCTCGGTTTTATAGATCGCGTCCTCGTTATCGACTCTGATAACGGGCTTGTTGGTGGGGATCTCCACGACGTCGAGTCGGTAGATCTCCTGAAACTCCGTCTCCTCGGTCTTGGCGGTACCCGTCATGCCCGAGAGCTTGCCGTAAAGACGGAAGAAGTTCTGGAAGGTGATGGTAGCAAGGGTCTTGGATTCAGACTCTACCTTGACGCCTTCTTTTGCTTCGATCGCCTGATGCAGACCTTCGTTGTAGCGTCTGCCGTACATCAGACGGCCGGTGAACTCGTCGACGATGATGACTTCGCCGTCCTTGACGACGTAGCTGACCTCGTTCTTCATACAGCCGTGTGCCTTGATCGCCTGGTTGACATGGTGCTGGATGGTGATGTTGTCGGGATCGGTCAGGTTATCGATACCGAAGAACTTCTCCGCTTTCTTGACGCCGAGCTGGGTCAGGGTAGCGGTTTTTGCTTTTTCGTCAACGACGTAGTCGATATTGTTTTCGGCGTAGAACGCCTCCATGTCCTCTTTGTTGTCGATCTCGGTGAAGACGTGCTTTTTCAGCGTTCTCGCGAGCTGATCTGCGCGCTCATAGAGATCGGACGCCTTGTCGCCCTTGCCGGAGATGATCAGAGGGGTTCTCGCTTCATCGATCAGGATCGAGTCAACCTCGTCGACGATGGCAAAGGCGTGACCTCTCTGCACCATCTGCTCCTTATAGACGACCATGTTATCCCTTAAGTAGTCAAAGCCCAATTCGTTATTGGTACCGTAGGTGATATCCGCCTGATAGGCTTTTTTCCTGTCTTCGGATTTCAGATCGTGGATGATCAGACCGACGGAAAGTCCCAAGTAACGGTAGAGCTTTCCCATCCATTCGGAGTCACGCTTGGCAAGGTAGTCGTTGACCGTGACGATATGCACGCCTTCTCCGGTCAGAGCGTTTAAGTAAGCGGGAAGGGTCGCGACCAGGGTCTTACCTTCACCGGTCTTCATCTCGGCGATTCTGCCCTGATGGAGCACGATGCCGCCGATGATCTGTACCGGGAAGTGCTGCATGCCGAGCACTCTTTTGGACGCTTCTCTGCATACCGCGAACGCGTCAGGGAGAATATCGTCGGTGGTCTCCCCGTTTGCGAGCCTTTCCTTGAGGATCGCGGTCTGCGCCTTGAGCTCTTTGCTCTTCATCGCGGCATACTTGTCCTCCAAAGACAGCACCTTGTCGCAGATAGGACGGATCCTCTTGAGTTCTCTGGCGGAGTAGTCTCCGAACAGAGCTTTAAATAATCCCATATATTTCATTCCTTTGCAGATGATTTTTGAAAAAGGGACCCAAATGTACCCATTCTAAGGTATTATATCATATATGGTATAAAAAATAAAGAAAAATATGTAAACAATTCTTGCGGTATTTCTGGGCATTTTGCCAATGATACGGTCGCTGACAGCTAAAAAATGAGGTCTGAAAATTTTAAGTATCTGTCTTCTTGGGGGTGACTTTTTGTGTTTGATATGTTATAATATATTATCTTCGTCTATCAGCATATCGTTTTTTCGGAGCGAAAAGCCGAAAAACGGCAGGGAGTGCGTATGAGACAACTGTTTAAAAAAAGAAAACGTCTGACATCGTTTCAGATCATTATTCTCGGATTTATCGGGGTGGTAATCCTCGGAGCGCTGATTCTGATGCTGCCCATATCCGCCAAAAGCGGAGCGGTTACGCCGTTTAACCAGACTTTGTTCACCGCGACCTCGGCGGTCTGCGTTACCGGTCTGGTGGTGCAGGATACCGCGACCTACTGGTCGGTGTTCGGGCAGGCAGTGATCCTGATCCTGATCCAGATCGGCGGTCTCGGCGTCGTTACGATGGCGATATCGTTTGTCAGGCTTTCCGGCAGAAAGATTTCATTCAGTCAGAGAAGCACAATGCAGAGCTCGATCTCCGCTCCGAATGTCGGCGGTATCGTCAAGCTGACGACTTTCGTTATCAAAGGAGCTGCGATCATCGAACTGATCGGCGCCGGAGTGATGATTCCTTTTTTTGTCAAAGACTACGGTCCCAAGGGGATCTGGATGGCGTTCTTTCATTCCATTTCCGCGTTCTGTAACGCCGGTTTTGACCTCATGGGAACGCCGGATAACCGGTTTGCGTCGATGACATCCTATGCCTCTAATCCCTATATCAACGTTATTCTGATGTCGCTGATCGTGATCGGCGGTATCGGGTTTCTTACATGGAAAGATATTATTACTCACAAGCTTCATATCAGGAGCTACCGGATGCAGAGCAAGGTGATCCTTGTTACCTCCGCTTTGTTGATCTTCATTCCCGCGGTTATCTTTTTCTTCCTGGATTTTGCCGATCTGCCGTTGAAGGAACGCATCCTGGATGCTTTCTTCCAGTCGGTCACTACCCGTACGGCGGGATTCAACACCGCAGATCTGACGAGCATGACCCGAATCGGACATTCCGTCATGATCGTTCTGATGCTGATCGGCGGCTCGCCGGGTTCCACGGCAGGCGGTATGAAGACGACGACCATCGCCGTGCTTATCGGCAACGCCGTCGCTACCTTCCGCCGCAAGGAAGATCCCGAGTTTTTCGGCAGAAGAGTCGGCCCGGGCGTCGTCAAGACCGCGGCTACCGTCTTGTTGATGTATGTTGTGCTGTGTTTCAGCTCTGCCGCTGTTATCAGCGCAGTGGAAGGACTGCCGCTTGGCGTATGCCTGTTTGAAACCGCGTCTGCGGTCGGCACGGTCGGTCTGACATTGGGGATTACCCCTTCGCTTGGGATCGTGTCCCAGATTATCCTGACTGTGCTGATGTTCTTAGGCAGGGTAGGAGGACTGACGGTTATCTATGCCGCTTTGTCCGGAGTCAATAAGAAATTGTCCAAATTACCGCAGGAAGTTATCACTGTCGGATAGAGAGAACATGATAAGGAGAAAATGACATGAAATCTGTATTATTGATCGGTCTCGGCCGTTTTGGAAAAAATGTCGCGATAGAGCTCAGCAAGCTCGGTCACGAGGTCATGGGTATCGACCTTAACGAAGACAAGGTCAACGAGGTGATGGATATTGTCACGGACGCTCAGATCGGTGACAGCACCAACGAGGACTTTCTGCGTACCTTGGGCGTGAATAATTTTGACGTCTGCTTTGTGACCATCAGCAACGATTTTCAAAGCTCTCTGGAAACCACCTGCCTGCTCAAGGAGCTGGGCGCGAGCTTTGTTGTATCACGCGCGGAACGCGACGGTCAGGAGAAATTTTTGCTGCGCAACGGCGCGGATAAGGTCGTCTATCCGGAGAAGCAGGTCGCGAAGTGGGCGGCGATCCGATACAGCTCCAACCATGTTCTCGACTATCTGGAGCTCGATGAGAACCATTCTCTCTATGAGGTCTCTATTCCCGATTCATGGGTCGGCAAGAGCATCATCCAGCTGGACGTCAGAAAGAAGTACAACCTGACGATCGTCGGAATGAAGAGCGGCGGCGCTATGAACTTTATGGTCAAGCCCGACACCGTTCTGACTAAGGATATGACGCTTCTGGTAGTCGGCGAGGATAAGACGCTCAAAAAACTCTTCAGAATATAAGTAACCCCAAAATAAATATTTGCATTAAAATAATCGTGCGGACAAATAATTCGTTTACGATATTGATTTTGTGAAAAAGAAGTAGTAGAATATGGCTGACAATGCGTTTTGCATTATCATTTTCACATGCAAGAGGTTGTTATTATGAGAATTATCATTGTCGGATACGGAAGAGTCGGTCGTTCGATCACCGACCAGCTTTCGGAGGAAGGCCATCTGATCACGGTGATTGATGATAACCCCGTCGCGCTTGCAAAGGCGTATGATCAGGAGGGCATCATGCCGATCGAAGGCAACGGCGCGTCATATGAAATCCTGAAAGAAGCGGGAGTCAAATCTTGCGACCTGCTGATCGCGGTGACGCCGACGGACGAACTCAACCTGTACACCTGTTTGCTTGCGAAGAACTCAGGCGTCGGCTCTACCATAGCGAGAGTGAGAAACCCTGATTATATCCACGATATCCACAGGGTCCAGGACGACCTGAAGCTTTCTCTGGCAATCAACCCCGAGAATACCTGCGCTTCGGAGATCGCGAAGCTCGTCAAGTTCCCCGGCGCGGTTAAGATAGACAGCTTTGCGAAAGGCGCGATCGATCTGGTGAAGATCAAACTGACCGAAAAGTCGCCTTTGGTCGACAAGAAGGTCGTGGACTCTTCCTCGATCCTGCGCGGAGAGGTGAGGATCGCTCTGGTGGAAAGAGGCGACGAGTGCTTTATCCCCAACGGCGATTTTGTGCTTGAAAATGGTGATTTCATCTATGTTGTAGCGCCTTCCGCGGTAGCGGCAAAGCTGCTCAAAACCTTGGGACTGGTTTCCGGCAGAGCGCGTTCCGTTATCATTTTAGGCGGATCCAAGATCGGCTATTATCTGGCAAAACAGCTCAGAGAGGCGAGCGTATCCGTCAAGATCATCGAGAAGAGCCAGCGCCGCTGTGAGGAGCTTTCGGAAAGCCTCGACGGCGTGATGATCATCTGCGCCGACGCGATGGACGAGGACGTTCTTATCTCCGAAGGAATCGATCGTGCTGACGGCGTTGTCGCTCTGATGGATACCGATGAGGAGAACATCTTAGCTTCTCTGTATGTCAAAAAGGTCAACCCGAACGCCAAGGTGATCACGGAGCTGGGCAACCTTAAGTTCACTTCTGTATTCAACAATCTCCCGCTGGATTCCGTGATCAGACCCAAGCAGCTGACGGGTGAGAAGATCGTCCGTTATGTCAGAGGTATGCAGAACACGGTCGGTTCCAACGTCGAGACGATGTATAAGCTCCACTCGGGCGAGCTGGAAGCGCTGGAGTTCAAGGTTGAGCATACTCCCGGAGTTACCGGTGTTCCGCTTTCTCAGCTGAACCTGAAAAACGCACTTCAGATCGTGACGATCCACCGCAAAGGCAAGCTGATCATCCCAACCGGTACCAGTACGCTGGAAGCGGGCGATACGGTGATCGTGATCACCAAGCACAAAGGATTGTCCGATCTCAGAGATATACTGAGATAGTGCATAGTGCAGAGTGCACAGTGAAAAGTGCAGAAATAGGGTTTTTGCGCTTTTACAGAGGTTTTAGGTTATGAACAAGCGATTGATTGGATATATACTGGGCTGGGTCCTGCTGATCGAGGGCGTATCAATGTTGCTTCCCGTGGCGGTCGGACTCTGGTACAGAGAAAAAGGCTTTCTGTGGTTTTTGATCTGCGGCGGCGCGCTGATGCTGATCGGCGGCGTTACCGTGATCTTCAAGCCGAAGAATGTTACGATGCACATCAAAGACGGCTTTGCCGCAACAGCGCTGTCGTGGATCGTTCTCTCTTTGGCGGGAGCCGCTCCTCTTTGTCTTTCGGGAGCGATCCCGCATTATGTCGACGCGGTATTTGAGACCATCTCGGGCTTTACCACCACCGGAGCGACCATTTTAGTGGATATCGAGAAGCTGGAACGCTGTATGCTGTTCTGGCGTTCTTTCTCCCATTTTTTAGGCGGAATGGGCGTTGTCGTGTTCCTGCTCGCGCTGATCCCAAAGCTCGGCGGCAACCAGAGCATCAACCTGATGAAGGCGGAGTCGACAGGGCCTTCTGTCTCCAAGTCGATGCCGAATCTGAGGACGTATGCCGCGGTGCTGTACGGAATTTATATCGGTTTGACCGTGTTGGAGACGGTGCTGCTTCTGTTCGGAGGCATGAGCTTTTATGAGTCCGTTACCACGGCGTTTTCCACTGCCGGTACCGGCGGATTTATGATCTATAACGATTCTGTCGGACATTTCCACAGCCATTATCTGCAGACGGTCATCGCAGTGTTTATGATGCTGTTCGGCGTCAACTTCTCCGTCTATATCCTGATCCTTTCCAGAAAATTCAAGACCGCGTTCAAGAACGAGGAGCTGTGGGCGTATCTGGGTATCACCGCCGCGGCGACGCTCAGCGTGGCGCTTTCTATCAAGCATCTTTATCCGAGTTTTTATGAGGCGCTGCATCAAAGCTATTTCTATGTTACCTCGGTCGGATCAACGACCGGTATGGCGATCACCGATACCGACAAATGGCCGGAGATTTCCAAGGCGATCCTTCTGCTTGTCACCTGTATCGGCGCCAGCGCCGGATCTACCGGCGGCGGCTTTAAGGTGTCGCGTCTGCTGATCCTCTTGAAGAGTATCAAAAAAGAATTTATGCTGATCGTTCATCCGCGTACCGTTCACGTTGTGAAGGTAGACAGGAAGAAGATTCCGCACGAGGTTACGCGTTCCGTCAACGTGTTTTTCGGGATTTATACTATCATTGTTATTGTATCTACCATTTTGATTTCGCTTAACGGATACGATTATATGACTACCATGTCCAGTGTTCTTGCGACGCTGAACAACGTGGGTCCCGGCTTCGGAATGGTCGGATCCGCGGGAAACTACGCGCATTTTACGATATTCTCCAAGCTGGTATTCTGCTTCAATATGCTCGCGGGCAGACTGGAGCTGTATCCTCTGCTGCTGATATTCTTCCCCACCGCGTGGAAGAAGAGATAAAAATATAATTATGTCATTCTGAGGGGCTTGTGCCCCGTGAGAATCCCCTTGTTATTAATACCGTTTGTAATGGAGATTTCTTTTGCGAACGGTATTTGTTATTGTGGGATTGCCACGTCTCGTCGTCGCTCGCTGTGCTTACCGAGAACGGTCAGGCGTGACCATTCTCTTGCTCGCGTTGCGGCTCCTCCTCTCCCCAAAAAGCAGGGGCTTTTTGGGGACCCCGATCGAGGGGCTCGCAATGACAACCCAAAAGGACTGATTTGATGAGTAAAACGGTATTGATTACGGGAGCTTCCCGCGGGATCGGCGCGGCGTGCGCCGAAAGATTCGCGAAAGAAGGCTATAACATCGTCGTCAACTATCATACCAGCGTGACTGCCGAGGCGCTTGCTCAGAGGCTGACCGAAGAATACGGCGTCAGGACGCTGTGTGTCCGCGCGGACGTCGGCAAGCGGGCGGAGTGTGATGAGATGATCGAGAAAGCGATCGAGGAATTCGGCTTCATCGACGTTCTTGTCAATAACGCCGGGATCTCTCTCTCCGGACTGTTTACCGTGACCAAGGAAGATGAGTGGGATCGCGTGATCGCGACGAATCTTTCATCCGTGTATTACTGCTGCAAGGCGGTGCTGCCTCATATGATCAGAGAGCATAAGGGCGCGATCGTCAATATCGCTTCGATGTGGGGCGAGGTCGGCGCGTCGTGCGAGGTCGCTTATTCCGCCTCCAAGGCGGGCGTGATCGGACTTTCCAAGGCGCTTGCGAAAGAAGAAGGTCCCTCTGGCATCCGCGTCAACGCAGTATCGCCCGGGGTGATCATGACCGATATGATGAAGGAATACGACGAGACCGTCTGTGAAGAGCTCAAAGAAGAAACACCTCTGATGAAGCTCGGTTCTCCCTCTGACGTCGCCGAGGCGGTATACTTTCTTTCATCCGATCAGGCGGACTTCATCACTGGACAGGTCCTCTCCGTCAACGGAGGATTTGTGATTTAGTGAAGAGAGAATAGAGAAGAGAGAATAGAAAAGGGCGGGACACCCGCACCCGAATTATAATAGTAAAAAGTTACGCAGGATGTTTCTTACCGGAACATCCTGCGTTTTGTACTGTTTTATTCTTTTGTTGAGGAAAAATTCAGCTCTTC
Source organism: uncultured Ruminococcus sp. (assembly GCA_964588105.1). GTDB lineage: Bacteria > Bacillota > Clostridia > Oscillospirales > Acutalibacteraceae > Ruminococcoides. Next base: position 10,793 of record CAZPOG010000019.1, read on the forward strand.
TTTATTGCTTTGATGATTCTGGCGATCACGGGGGAAAGGATCATATTGACGCCGAGCTCGATCAGGAAGTTGACGCCGGTCAGACCGATGATGATATAGGTCAGAAGATCACTTCCGCCGGACCACTGTGCGAGGATATCCTTGAAGAAGAGGAGCATACCGATGATGAAGATACCGGTATTGACGATGGGAGAAGCAAACGCCGCGACGATTACCGCAACAGTCTCATTCGCTTTGGATATGAGCTTGTAGAGCAGTCCCGCGACAAGGCCTGCCATCGTGCCTTTGAGCATACACAGCGCCGTGCAGAGGAACGGATTCGCGTTCCATACCATTGCGCCGCCCGGATCCGCGCCGAAGGCGCACATCGCAACAACGACAACGCTGAACACCGCGCCTAAGTATGCGCCTGCGCCGACGCCGTACATCGAAGCGCCGATCACGATCGGGATCAACGCCAGCGTGATGGAGAACGGGCCGAAGTGCACATAGGTGGTGAGTACCTGCAGCACGATCACGATTGCGGTCAGGATTCCCAGACCCGCAAGCTTGAACGTGCCGTTCTTGTTTACAGTATTTGACATTTATATAACCTCCTGCTGCCTCTCCCGAACAAAGCAAGTGTTATGTCCACTGGGATGAAGCGCATATTATAATTAGGAATTAGGAGTTAGGAGTTAGGAATTATTCTATTAGTAGTGAAAAAGCATTATTCTTTCGTAATTCCTAATTCCTCATTCCTCATTCCTGATTTCTCTTTTTTTGTTCCGCTCATAGATCAGCCTTAAACCCTGCATGATCAGGTCGGGGCGGATCTCGATATCATGAGAGCAGTTCTTGATAATGGAGTCTGCCAGTCCGCCTGTGGCGACGAGCGTGCATGTTTCGCCGAGTTCATCCTCGATCTTCTTGATCATGCCGTCGATCATACAGACGGTGCCCCATACTACGCCCGCGCGGATAGATTTGTCGGTATTCTTTCCGATCACCGACTTCGGCGCCTCAAGGGAAACCGAGTGCAGCAGCGCGGTGCCCTGTGTCAGGGCTTCCAAAGAAATATTGACTCCAGGAGCGATGGGAACACCGATCATATCGCCCTTCTTGTCGATCACGCAGAAGGTGGTCGCGGTGCCGAGGGTGATGATGATGGCGGGATTTGTATAGTAGTGGTTGGCGGCGACGCATGCGGCTACCATATCCGCACCCAGCGTAGACGGATCCTCGATCTTGATGTTCAGTCCCGTTTTGACGCCGGGGCCGACGATCAGCGGCGTAACAGAGCAAACCTGCTCAAACGCCGTTACGATACGCTCGTTGATCTGCGGGACGACAGAGCTAAAGATACAGCCGTCGATATCGCTCTTCTTGACCCCGTTGACCCTCATAAGAGAGTAGAGGTCGGAGGCGTATTCGTCCGCGGTTCTTTTGAGCTTGGTGGAGAAGGTGACGGTGAACTTCAGCTCATCCTTCTCAAAAAAGCCCATTTTTATGTTTGTGTTTCCGATATCTACTGTGCTGAGCATATGCAAATCGCTCCTTTACAGCTAAAATTGTAGCATTAATTTTAGCTGTTTTCAATATAATTTCTTATTTTTCTCCTTTTTTACAATAATGAAAAATATAATCAAAACTTTATGGTAATATTACATAGTACGGTAGTATGGATTATTATGAGCAATTCATTCTGCCCATGGGAAAGATGTTTCCGTTAAGGGAGGAAATAGTATGACCAACACGGATAAGAAAACACTCTCTATCCTTGCGACAAAAGCGAGAATGGGAGCGATCATCGGTACATTTCACGCGAAATCCGGACATCCGGGCGGTTCGCTGTCTGCTGCGGATATGTTCACCTATCTTTATTTCAAAGAGATGAACGTTGATCCCGAGAACCCCGACTGGGAAGACAGAGACCGTTTTGTTCTATCTAAAGGACACTGCTGCCCGTCTTTGTACGCGGTATTGGCGCTCAAGGGATTTTTTGACTGGTCAGAGCTTGAGAAGCTCAGACACGTCGGCGCGATGCTGCAGGGTCACCCCGATATGAAGGGTACTCCCGGTATCGATATGAGCTCCGGCTCTCTGGGACAGGGCGTATCCGCCGCGTGCGGAATGGCGCTGGCGGCAAAGATGGATCACAAGTCTTATCGTGTATATACTGTCTTAGGCGACGGCGAGTGCGAAGAAGGCGAGGTCTGGGAGGCGGCGATGTTCGCCGGCCACAAAGGACTTTCCAATCTCACCGTGATCGTCGACTGCAACGGTTTACAGATCGACGGCACCACCGCTCAGGTAGGCGGCGTCGAGCCTATTGACATGAAGTTTGAGGCGTTCGGCTTTGATACGACCGTTATCAACGGACATGACTTCGACGAGATCGAAGAGGCGCTTTCTAAGGCAAAAGCCTCGGACAAGCCTTTTGCGATCATCATGAAGACCGTCAAGGGTAAGGGCGTTTCCTTTATGGAGAACGAGGTTGGCTGGCACGGCAAGGCTACCAACGCCGATGAATTCAAGGTCGCTATCGCCGAGCTGGAAGCACAGCTCAAAGAACTGGAGGGTGAATGATGGCTGAGATTATAACAAAAGCTACCCGCGAGAGCTTCGGCGAAGCCCTCTGCGAAATGGCTCAGACTAATCCCGATATCGTTGTACTGGATGCTGACCTTTCCGCTGCGACCAAGACTTCGATCTTTGCGAAAGAGTATCCCGACAGATTTTTTAACTGCGGTATCGCAGAAGCGAATATGATCGGCGTTGCCGCCGGTTTAGCTGCCGCAGGCAAGACTCCCGTCGCCGCATCGTTCGCGATGTTCGCGACCGGCAGAGCGTTTGAACAGATCAGAAACTCCGTCGCTTATCCCGAGCTCAACGTCAAGATCGCGGGTTCTCACGCCGGTATCTCCACCGGAGAGGACGGCGCGACCCATCAGTGCTGTGAAGATATCGCGATCATGCGCGCGATTCCCGGTATGGTAGTTCTCAATCCCGCCGACCACTGGGAGATGAAAGCGGCTACCAAGGCGGCGCTCCAGTATCAAGGTCCTGTCTATATCCGCTTGGGCAGATTGGCTGTCGACTCCTTTAACGATCCCGAGACCTACGAGTTTGAGTGGGGCAAGGGCATCACCATGTATGACGGATCGGACATTACCGTGATCGCTACCGGACTGTGCGTCTTAGAGGCGAAGAAGGCGGTGGAAGAGCTTCAGAAGGAAGGCAAGAGCATCCGTCTGATCAATATCCACACCATCAAGCCCATCGACCGCGAGATCATCATCAAAGCGGCTCAGGAAACCGGCAGGATCATCACCGTAGAAGAGCATAACGTCATCGGCGGACTTGCCGACGCGGTGTGCGAGGTGACCTCTGCCGAGTGCCCCGTTCCCGTGAGAAGGATCGGCGTATATGACCGCTTCGGCTATTCAGGTCCCGCAAAAGAGCTTCTGGATATCTTCGGGCTGACCGCTCCGAATATCAAGAAGGTTATCTTGGAAGAACTGGAAAAGTAAGATTTTCGCCCCGCTGAAAAGCGGGGCGTTTGAGTAAATAAGTCATTGCGAGCCCCTTCAGGGGCATGGCAATCCCCTTCCTTTTAATGACGTTTGAAGTTTTTTCATCAAACTGTATCCATGACAAGGGGATTCTCACGTCGGGCTATGCCCTCCTCAGAATGACAACCATAAAGAGAAAATATGAAACTATTGGTAATGACCACCGGGGGAACCATCGGCAGTTCTTTTGACGGGGTTGCCGTTAATGTGAATACCGACCGTTCCACTCCCGTGGCAGAACGATATCAAAAAGAGAATAACGACGCCCTCTTTGAGGTGACATCCCCTTTGAACATCCTCTCCGAAAGCGTTGAGACTACTGATCTGGAAACCCTGTGGGCGGCGCTGACCGAGGTGGATTTTGGCGCATATGACGGCGTGATCATCACCTGCGGCAGTGATACGCTCGCCTATCTCTCGTCCTTTGTCGGACTGTTATTTCCGTATCGTCCGATTGCGCTTGTCTGCGCGAATAAGATCCTCACCGCGCCGGACTCCAACGACTATGAGAACTTTTCTGCCGCCGTGAAGATCCTGTTGCAGGGTTTTTCTGAGGTGTTTGTTCCGTATCGCAATTCTGATGGCGTCATGTATATCCATTCGGCGACCGAGATCAGACAGGCGGACTACGCGGATGATTTTAGTAGTTTGTACCGTCCTTATGCGGTATTTGACGGAAAGATCAAGCCGATGGGAGAATTCGTCGCTCATACCGCCAGCGAGGGGATCTTCACATCAAAAAACCCTTTGAAACTGCAAAGTAAAGTTACGGTGGTACCTCCTTATCCGTTTATCGACTACGATGACATCGACATCGGCTCTTCCAAGGCGGTACTGCACCTGTCCTATCACAGCGGCACGCTCAACAGCGAAAGGGCAAAGACTTTGATGGAAAAAGCGGGAGAGATCCCCGTATATCTCGCGCCGCTCAAGAGAGGAGCAAAGCCATATCAAACCACTGCCGATATGCTCACTCTTGGGATGAAGCCGCTGTATGATATCTCTCCCGAATGCGCATATATCAAGCTCCTGCTCGCGGTCAATCAGAGCAAGCTGAGTCTGGACGCATTCATGGAGGATGAGTCGTGAAGAAGTTGGCGGTAGTATTCATTCTTTTGGCGGGAACGCTGTGGGGCTGTATCGGGATCTTTGTGCGGCATTATACCGCACTCGGGCTGAACTCGATGCAGATCGCGCTGTTGAGATTATCGATTTCGGCTGTGCTGTTTTCGGTGTTCATCCTGATATTTGACAGAAAGCTGTTCAAGATCAAGCTCAAAGATATCTGGATCTTCTTAGGCTCGGGGATCCTCTCGGTCGGTGTATTCACGATATGTTACTTCCAGTCGATCACGCTGTCGTCGCTCTCGGTTGCGTCGATCCTGCTCTATACCGCGCCGGTGTTCGTAATGCTGTTCTCGCTGATCTTTTTCAAGGAAAAGCTCACGATCCCGAAGGTGATTGCGCTGGTTCTGGCGGTGTTCGGCTGCGCGATGACGGTGGGTATCATCGGCGGAGGTCTGAGTGTGACGCTTGTGGGATTTCTGTTCGGACTGGGTTCGGGAATCTGCTACGCGCTTTATTCGATCTTCTCCCGTTTTGCGCTGGACAGAGGCTACAGCCCGTTGACCGTGACGCTTTATACATTCATTTTAGCGTCAATATCGGTGCTATGCGTGTGTAACCCGCTTCCGATCGCGCAGGTGATCACCAAGGATGTCGGAGCGTTCTTCTTCTCGCTATTATTTGCGGTGACTTCCTGTGTATTGCCGTATCTGTTCTATACGCTGGGGCTCAAATACGTGAGATCCTCTACCGCTTCGATTATCGCGACCGTCGAGCCTGTCGTGGCGACGATCGTCGGCGCGCTGGTCTTCTGTGAGGCGGTACAGATTCCCTTCGGCTATATCGGCATCGCGCTGGTCGTCGGCTCGGTAGTGCTGATCAATCTGAATTTCGGTAAAAAAGAAGCCGTAGAGGGATAAGCCGTAGGGCACGATGCCCATATCGTGCCGCCGAAACAAAGTTATCTTCCGACATAATTTACTTGCTAAATCGATTATTTTATTGTATAATAAGTGAGTCATCCGCCCGTGGCGCAGCTGGATAACGCAACGGATTCCGATTCCGGAGAACGGGGGTTCAAATCCCTTCGGGCGGATCAAAGCGAAAATCCTGTCGGCAAAGTCGGCAGGATTTTTGGTTTGTATTATTCATTATTCAGTTTTAAGTCTTCAATTTTCAGTTCCTACAACATGATTTTCTAAATGAATACTGAAGACTGAAAACTGAAGAACCGTATAATGATTGGCATAAAGAAACGCTCTGTCCTCCTAAAACTGGAAAACAGAGCGTTTATTTCTAATAAGGAATTAAAATCGTTCAAATGTCAGCGCGCTTGATTAAGGCAGCGGCTTTCCGATGTTTTGATTTGACGGAAGAAGAGCGATATATTTCTGAATCGCGGTCGCGTCAAGAACGGTGAGCTCGCCGTCTTCGTCAGCGTCGGCGGATTTTTCCCGGAACACGTTGATCGGCAGGCTCGCCAGAATCTTCTGGATCACTGTAGCGTCGAGAACAGAGACTTCGCCGTCTCCGTCTGCGTCGCCGAGCAGAGCCGGTTCTACATAATCATCACAGAAATAATGCTGCTGATCGTCTATGTACAGGTATCCGTTATTTGCCGCACTTTCCTCACGCAAAACCGTAATAGCGCTTTCATTATCGACAAACTGGCTGCTGACCAGTTTATCGGTTTCGTTCCATGCGACGAGGGGGTTGGAACCTTCGCCGTAATCGCGGTTATTGGTAGCGGCGTATTCATTTGTGGCGATCGATACGGTTTTGGCCGCCCAGTCGGCAGTCCATTCGCCGTTTAGATAAATCAGCGTATTGTCCTTGACGAGCGCATTTACCGTTGTCCCTTCGTAATAGACGTCGATGCCGGTGATATAAGACAAAAGCCCCTTGCCGCCGCTTGTCAGAGAATAGTTGATCGCCTCCAGAAGATCGGCATAGGTTACGTCATACCGGTAGATCGGTTCTCCGAACGGGAACAGCGTGTAGACATCCGATACAGTGATATCGTACTTGTCCGCGCCTTCCGGTATCCTGAATTCCGCTCTGAGACCGCCTTTGTTTACAAAGGCAACATCGGCGCCGACGATACGCGCGAATATGGAGCTGACCCAGTTTCCGGCGGTGCAGTTGCGATGTTGGTCTTCGTCAATATAGGTCAGCCTCAGCACATCGGTGGTGATCGAGCCGATGGTCTCTTCAAGCAAAGGCTGTATCCGGATCAAAGCTTCTTCGGTAATGGTGACAACATTCTGATCAAGATTATCGGCGTTTTCTTCATTATTGTATAAAAGCGAGGCGGGTTCCTTGATGCTGACGGCTGCTGTATCCGCTACATTACGGAATACCGGTTGATCCTCGCCGTTTACATTAAACCTGAGCTGTGCTGTTGCGTATGCGGTACCATAGGCGGCGGGCTGCATATAGTTCACGCCGGAGCTTGTTTTGCCGACCTTGTTATAATGTGTGTGACCGCCGAGCACGAGGTCGATTACGGTATTGGCGCCTAAACTGTTCGCAACCGGTTGAGCCTCGGCGTGTGAGAGAAGGATCGTCGCGTCACAGGCGCCTGAGGACTCGAGGGACGCCGCCAGCTCGTTGAGCGCGTCGTAATCCTCCCGGATCTCATAGCCCAGCTCGCTGAAGTTGGGGGCTTTGATGCTTCCGGAATAATCCTCTGCAAAGCCGATCACAGCGATCTTTACATTGATGGTTTCTCCGGCGGGATTAACGGCGGTTTTATTCAGGATCACATAGTCGTTCAGCCATTCCGGATTTTCGCCGTCGACATAAAAGTTCGATAGCACAACCGGAATATGATTCTCATATGACGTGTCGCCGATCGTGTAATCCGCCATCGTGGAATCTCTGTCAACCGAAACGTCCAGGCCCCAGTCAAATTCATGGTTGCCGATACTCACGGCGTCATAGTCCATTTTATCAAAAGCAGCTCTGAGCGGATTGCCGCCCAGCAGATTTGAGATCGTGTTGCCCTGATAGATATCGCCGGTATCGAGCAGCAGCGCGCGGCTCTTGTCATAGCTTCCGCTTGCTGATCGCTGATCTTTGACGATATCGCTGATACGAGCCATATAGTAAAGGTCGGGATCGGAAGAGCTGTCGACAAGCGTTCCGTGGATATCCGAGGTCTCAAACAACGGCAGGGAGAAACAGTTTTTTGCCCGATAGAGCCAGTCCTCGTCGGTGATTTTGTAAAAGCTCATCGTAAAGGGACCTGCGCTGCTGTTTTTGCTTTTTCCGTATGTAGTGAAGTACTGATACTTGGCATAGTATTGAAGATAATAATTTTGATAGGTGTAGGATCCGGAGGTCGTGGTGTAGTTGCAATTATAGAGGAAGCAGCTGTCGCGGATCTCCCATTCGCTGAGTTCGTTCTGTGTATCGCTCAGCGTCAATCCGCCAGAGGAGGGGATCGTCAGCCAACCTTCATCGGCATGTAAAAGCATCTTTGAGTTCTCGCTTGTTTCCACCTTGAACAGCGCCGCTGTGTAAGGCGCTTCTGTCAGAACGCTTTTTGAATCCGCCGTTCCTAACGTTACCGCTTTCGGCTTGATACGGCTGCCGCTGAGTTCGGTGCCGATCGCAACGGAATTCTCTTCGGAACAGATTATCAGCCAGTCGCCGTCATTGATTTCATCTGCGGTAACCTTCTCGGCGATATAAGTAACCGGATCGGAATCGGCATGAGCCGAAAAAACGCTCGTCGCGCTGACGGTGATCAGTACAGCCAATAACAGACATATCATGGTTGTCGCTTTTCTCACAGTAATACCTCCTGCATAACGCAATGAATATATGAAAATTATAACACGTTCTCTCACACTTTTGCAATCCTTTTTTATTTTGATAAACGGTGAGCTGTCAGAGAGTGATTCCTCTGTTCATCGTTTGGGTTACGCAAATAACAGGATTTCGGAACAAAAGAGGGTGTTATGCTGCGCCACGGGCGGATGACCTCATTATTACACAATGGATTCTTAGAATTATCAAGTCCTATCTTTCAGAGAATTCGACTTCGTTTTTTCTATATAAAAACGCCCAAAGGCGAAGCGGGGTGACGCTTCGCCTTTGGCTTGTTCAGGGGATTATCAAAAATGGTTTCCTTGCTGCTAAACACCGGTGGATATGGTTATAATACAGTGAACTCTTCCGTAGCAGTCATAGAACTCGAGGACATGGTTGCAGCGGTAGATCTCATCGCTGCTGATGTCACAGGTGTAAACCGCCTTGACCATATTTTTCTCCATCACAAATTCTGCCATATGTTCAAAAGAGTAAAGATCGGGATCGCCCCATAGGATTCCGTCTGTGTCGTAGATACGGCAGTACAGCTGATCGTTTTGGGTCAGAACATCGGATTGGAATCGGAAGATGAAAACGGTATCCACATCCGGATCCGGTTCGGAATCTTCCCATTTGGGAGGAATATAGGATTTGTGGATATATAACGGTCTGACCGTTGGAAGCACCGGCTCTTCAGTCGCTTCCGACGGTGAGCCTTCCGTATCAGGTTCGGTATCAACGAAGGTACCGCTTTCACTCGGATGTCCTGCTGAGGATCCGGTTGGCTTTGTGCTTTCACTCTGATGGGAGCCGCCGGTTTCTTCTGCGGGTTCTGCCGGTCCTTTATCGGACGTGATGACGTCGGTGATCACTGTGACGATGAGGTTTCCCTGTGCGTCGGTTGAGATCTGCGTGGCATAGGTCGTCTGCTGTGTCGGAGCAGAGGATCCGGTTTGAGTACCGCTTGTCGGCAGTTGGGAAACGTCTTGGCTTTCCTCAGCGAATATTGATTCCGCTGCGGAAGACGATGAGGGAGTGGGCGCGACGGGGACGGGGCTTTTGGTTCCGAAGCGGAGGATCGTGAAGATACTCAGCGCGAACACCAGCACGAATCCCGCCGCAGTCATTATGCCTTTGCAGCGGACGAAAAAGGGAAGAGGGGCGGCTTTCTCTTCTTCTTTGGGGTCAAAGCGGAAGGTGACCTGCGGGTCATATGTAGAGAGGCTCTCGAGCATCATATCCAGTTTTTTGTCGTTAAAGTCAGTCATCGGAAAGCCTCCTTTTCAACAGTTTTTTCGCGGTGGTCAGGCGGGAGGATACCGTACCCTCGGGGATAGAGAGGATCTCGGCAATCTCCTTCTGTGAGAACTCCTTGAAGTAGTAGAGCGTGATCACCACGCGGTGCTTCTTGGGCAGAGCCGCTATCGCACTCAAGAGGTCTATGTACTCATCCCGATCTTCCTGAGAGGACGGGATCGTAGAGAAGAATCGTTCCTTCTCCTCTGTGGTGGAAAATTCGATTTTGCGAGAGTTGTATTTGAGCTTGCTTGAATTCTTATAGATGTTAACACAAATGGTGAAGAGCCATGTCTTGAAGCTCTTTTTTTCGTCATATATTTTGAAATACCGGAGGGCTCTGGTCCATGTGTCCTGAAACAGGTCCTCCGCATCGTCGATATTGCCGCAGAGCTTGATGCAGAATTTTGACAGATCCCGCGAATACAGCTCGACGTATTGTTCAAATCCGATCAAGTCACCACCCCTTTAACCGACCGAATATCATCCTTCTTTTTATTATACAACCAAGTATAGAAAATTCATCACTTTTTGTCAAAATCTTCACTGAAAAATCAAATGTGATTCACAAAACG
>CAZPOG010000020.1:0-21069 GCA_964588105.1 uncultured Ruminococcus sp.
ACGAATCTGATCGATAATACTTCTGTCAATATTATCGACGGAAGTGTCAACTGTGCGGGAGAACCGATCATTATCATTTGTTAAGTTGAGACCTTCCCGACGCCGGTATGATTCACAAGTAATATACCCGACAGGATATTATTTTACAAAAAATGCTGTACTTTTTATGATGATAATGCTATGATATATTTATCTTTTGATAGGAGAAAGGGTATGACAAAACGGATTATTTCAGTATGCACTGCTGTGATGCTGATTATTGTTATGTGTATTTCTGTATCCTTTACGGCGTTTTCCGCCGAAGAGGTGAGCTATATTATTCAAGCTGACAAGAGCTCCGCTGCGGTAGGTGATACGATTTATTATACCGTGTCGCTCGGCAAGTGCTCTCATGTTCAGTCGACACAGGTCACGCTCGATATTCCCGAGGGGCTTTCGTATATCGAAGGCAAGGCGGCTGACGGTATCGACGATACGCTCGGCGCCGCAATGGCACAATACGCCGATGAAGGGCGTACTTTCGCTTCTTTCGGCTTGGGCGACTATTCCAGCGACAAGGAAACGCTGCTCTTTACTTTTTCCTGTAAGGTTGCGGAAACCGCCGAAGGCGGCAAGACCTATACGATCGGAGTGAAACAGCTCGTTACAGGCGATCCCGACGATGAGGATATCCCTTGTGTATGGAACAGCGATAATGCGGCCGTGACGGTATCGGGCTCGGGCTCATCCGGCGGTACAGGCTCATCCGGCAAAGAGGATTCATCTGACGGTACAGGCTCTTCAAATGGCGCGGGAGATGCTTCATCTCCTGCCGAAAACGGTTCCGGCTCTCAGGACGTCTCACCCGACGGAGGTACGGATGCGAAAGCACAAGAGCAGACCGATGAGGACGGAAATGTGATCATGCTGCGTCCTGCGGACAGCGAGTCTTCAACGGCTACGTCTGACAGCGCGACGACCGATCAGGCGACGGGCGGTATCTCTCCATGGATATTCGTTGTTATCGGCGTTGCTGCGGCGATAGCGGCATTTATAGCAATCTATTTCTTTATGGAATACAAAAAAAGGAAAAAGGAGAATCACAATGGCTAAGAAAAACTGTGAGATCTGCGGCGCGGAGATAGGCTTGCTCAAACAGGTTCAGCTTGCTGACCGCACCTACATTTGCAGGGACTGTTTAAAGAAGACCAGCCCTTACTTTGACAACAGGCTCAACACCCTGACCGACTACAAGGATCATATGATCCAGCTCGAACGCTCCAAGAAGCTTGACGACGCTTATTTTATCAAGAATAAGGATGCGTCATCCTTCTGCGCGGGCAAGGTCAGGATCAACGAGAAGGCGGGTCTGATCACCTTCCACGGATCCAAGGGCGGATTTTTGATGTTCGGCAACACCGAACTGCCGATCGTCTATCGTATCGCCGATATCAAGCAGTATGAGCTGTTAACGGAGCGTTCCCGCGGCAGCGACGGTAAAGAGGTCGAGAACCATTTCCTGCACATCTTTTTTGTCGCTACGGCAGGCGTCAGAGAGATCAAGATGGCGATGTCCAGAAACGAGTATAACCAGATCGACAGAAAACTTTCTGAGTGCTTCGGCGGTCACGGTTTGGTCGGCGGTATCATCAGCGATATCAACAAGACCAAGAGTCAGGTCAACTTCGCGAAGAACCTCGCTTCCACCCTCAAAGACGCTAACGTCAAAGACGCATTGACCGGGAAGGGCGAGCTGGACGTAGAAGCCGCTCAGGGCATTGTTGCCGCTGTTGACGACGCGTTCTATGTTGATCGTAGAGAGCTTGTTGAGAGAGCTGACGCGGCGATTGCGGCAGTGCTGGGTTGATGAGTGCACAGTGCAGAGTGCAGAGTGAAGGGCGGGCACTGCCCGCACCCGATCGTATTTTTTGTCATTCAGAGGGGCTTTAGCCCCGAAGAATCCCCTTGTTATTACTACCGGTTTCAAGTGGAAGGGGATTGCCACGCCCTAAAGGGCTCGCAATGACGTATATTATTGTTTGATCCCGTTTTTATAACGGTACAATAAAAATTTATGTTAGGAGATTTTTTATGAAAAGAATTCTTGCGTTGTTATTGGCGCTGGTGCTGACAGTATCTGTAGCTGTTCTTGCCGGTTGTTCCAAAGAGGAACCCGCCTCTGACGAGACGACCGCGGATGTTGAGACCGCAGAGGAAGAGACCGAAACCGTAGAACCCTCCGGTCCGTTGACCCTCACTGCGTTTACTGCTGCCGTAGGCGAATATGAGCTGAGCTTTGAGCCGGTCGATCTGGGCAGTTTACAGGGTGCTGATGGTACTTACGACTTTGCCGGTGATTTTTATGACGGCAAATACTACCTCTCTGATGTGCAGGGCAAACTGATCTATGTCTATGCGATCGACGGCGCCACCGCGACCCTCGAGAACAAGTTTGAGATGGAAGATACCTATGAGAAGATTTCTGTCAGCCCCGACGGCGATGTTTATCTTTCCCCCGGTATCTTTGAAGCGGTTATAATGGGCGAAGACGGCTCCGTAGAAGAGACCAAGTTCAGACATGACGTAGAGTGGGCGCAGGATGAAGACTTCGCTATCACCACATGGGTTAACTCCGATCCTACGATCATCAGAGACGGCGAGGAGTCCGAATGGGTATTCAAGAACCTCAACGATCCCGAGACCAGAGAGGGCAACCTTGCGATGGTATTCGACTGCGAGATCGCGGGCGAGAATATTATCATCGGCGGTACCTTTGAAGAGAACGACGAAGAGGATTACCGCATCGGTGTATTTGATTTTGACGGCAACCAGCTTGCTCTCACCGATGTGGAAGACAGCGTTGGCTACCCCGCTCTGAACGCTACCGAAAACGGTATCATCTCTGCGAACGTCAACACCATCTATCTCCATGATATGGACTGCAAGCCTCTCGGAGAGCTCAAGAACCTCAGAACCTTAGCGGGTCTTGACGAAACTGTCACTACCTTCTGGGTCAAGGAGTTTTCCGTAGCGGATGACGGCAGCGTATATATGCTCGTTTACGCTTCCAAGCCCGACGAAACCTGCGAGGCTCTGCTCTATAAAGTAACCGGATTCTAAATCACAATCAAACAGTAACACGGCGGCAGGCGAAAGTCTGCCGCTATTTTTCGTTGTGAAGGATTCACTTGACCCCTACAATTAGTTATGATTCAGGTGCGAGTGTCCCGCCTGCAATTCCTAACTCCTAATTCCTAATTCCTCGTTCGTAAATGGTTGAAATACAATTGTGAGTGTGCTACAATACCCTCGAGGGATTATTATGAGAAAAGACTTTTTAAAAGGGATGCGGCACGGCGTACCGATCATGCTCGGTTATCTTTCCGTATCCTTTGGCTTCGGCATCAACGCTGTAGCGCTGGGGCTGACGGTGCTCCAGACGGTGGGGATCTCGCTGACGAACCTGACCTCCGCGGGACAGGTAGCAGGCGTCACCGTAATAGCCGCCTCCGGTACGTTGCTTGAGATGGCGCTGTGCCAGCTTGTCATCAATTTAAGATATTCTCTGATGGGTTTTACGCTGTCTCAGAAGCTCGATCCGTCCTTTACCACACCGCACAGGCTGTTAGCGTCTTTCGGCATCACCGATGAGATCTTTGCGGTAGCGTCCGCTCAGCCTGAGCCGCTGACGCCGGCGTATATGTACGGTATCGAGATCGTGTCGATATTCGGCTGGACGCTCGGCACCGCTTTGGGAGCTATAGGCGGCTCGCTGCTGCCTCTGAGAGTGACCGCCGCGCTGGGACTGATGCTCTACGGGATGTTCATTGCGATCATTATCCCGCCCGCGAAGAAGAACTTTCGGGTGCTGATCGTGATCCTCCTTTCCGCCGGGATGAGCGTTATCGTCAAGTTCTTTCTGACCTTTATTTCGGACGGTTTTGCGGTGATTATCTGCGCGGTCGTGTCTTCTGTGATCTGCGCGTTGATCTTTCCGCATAAGACCGAGCAGAAGGAGGCGGACGCATGAGTATAATCGCTTATATCGCCGTGATGGCGGGAGTGACCTATCTCATCAGGATGATCCCCTTTACGCTGATCCGTGTGAAAGTCAAGTCTCCCTTTGTCAATTCCGTTTTATATTATCTGCCGTTTGCGGTGCTGTCTGCGATGACTTTCCCCGCGATATTCTATGCGACGGGAAACATCTATACCGCCGCTGCGGGTACAGCCGTTGCACTTATCATGGCGTTCTTTGACCTGCCGCTGATCGTGGTTGCATTGGGATCATCCGCGGCTGCATTTATTCTTAGCTTTTTTGTGTAACTATAGGGAATGGCCTTCCATCACAATTGTTTCAAAAATCGCGTCCGTTACGGGCGCGATTTCGTGTATATTTCTCTTGAATCCGACATCTGATTGTGGTATAATAATACGGATAATAGAGAAGTCTGCGTTTTGGGCAGAGAAAGGCGGAAGAAAGTGACGCGCGCAAAGCTGATTGTGATAGACGGGCTGGACGGCTCGGGAAAGGCGACTCAGTCTAAAATTCTCTGTGAGAAATTAAATGAGCTTGGTTTCAAGGCGCGTACGCTGTCCTTTCCGGACTATGAGAGCGATACCTCCGCGCTGGTGCGGATGTACCTCTCCGGCGAGCTTGGGGACAACCCCGACGACGTCAACGCTTATGCCGCTTCCTCCTTTTACGCGGTGGACAGGGTCGCGTCGTATCTGAATCACTGGAAGAAAGACTACGAAAGCTACGACTACATCGTCTGCGACCGCTACACCACCTCTAACGTGATCCACCAGATGTCCAAGATCGAAGACAGCGCGCGACAGGAGTTCTGCGACTGGCTTTTTGACTATGAGTATAACCGTCTGAAGGTTCCCGCTCCCGATACGGTGCTGTTTTTGGATGTTCATCCCGCCGTCAGCCAGAAGCTGATCTTCTCCCGCTATCAAGGCGATGAGAGCAAGAAGGACATCCATGAGAAGAACTATCGCTATCTGCTCAAATGCCGCGAGTCGGCTGTCTGGGCGTGTGAGAACTTAGGCTGGACGGTGATTCGCTGCAGCGATGATGAGAAGATGCGTACCATAGAGGATATCGCACAGGAGATCCTCTCTTTGATAAAGAAAGCTTAACGGCTTTGGAGGACGATATGTATTATTTGTTTTTGGCAGAAGGCTTTGAAGAGATTGAGGCGCTGACTCCGATCGACTATATGAGAAGAGCCGGCATTGATGTCAAGTCTGTCGGCGTGACCGGCGAATATGTCACCGGCGCGCACGGTATCACCGTCAAAACGGACATCGGCATCAAGGAGATTAGGATCGGCGAAGAGCTCGAAGGGATCATCCTTCCCGGCGGTATGCCCGGCACCAAGAACCTCGAGGCGTCGCTGGATGTGAACAAGCTTTTGATCTATGCGAACGCGCACGGCCGTCTGATCGGCGCAATTTGCGCGGCGCCGTCGATTCTCGGCAAGCTCTGCTTGCTCGACAGCAGGCGCGCTACCTGTTATCCCGGATTTGAGAGCACACTGAAGATGGCGCTGCCGCAGACCGATAAGGTCGTCACCGACGGCAACATCATTACCTCCCGCGGCGCGGGTACCGCAAACGAGTTTGCGTTTGCGCTGATCGAGTATATCAAGGGGAGAGAGGCTGCCGATAAGATTGCCTCGTCTGTTATCTACCGATGAGCAGCAATCATTTTAACACTCTGCCGAACCACGACAAGACCACCCTGCGTTCCTTCTTTCTCGGCAAGCGTAAACTTCTTTTAAAGAATAATCCTGAAAAGAAACGCAGCTTGGATTTGGAAATACAGAGCAGGCTTCTGATGTCGGAAGAATACAGAAAAGCCGATACGATCCTGTGTTATATTTCCCGTGACATAGAGATTGATACCATCGGGATCATTCTCGCTTCTTTCTCCAACAAAAAGCGCGTGGCGGTGCCGCGGTGTGAGGAAGACGGCGTGATGCGCTTCTATCTGATCTCTTCTCTCTCGGACTTAGAGACCGGCAGCTTCGGTATCAGAGAGCCCAAAGAGGGGACAAAGCCGCTTGATGACTTTCCTGATTCCCTGTGTATCTGTCCTGCGCTGTGCTGTGATATGAGAGGCTATCGGGTAGGGTTCGGCAAGGGCTACTATGACCGCTTCCTGAAATCTTTCGAAGGCACGACCTTTGCTCTGTGCTACAGCGACGCCCTTATTCCCGAGATCAACGCGGATGAATATGATATTCCGATACAGACCGTCGTGACAGACGATTTTATCAGACGAAATAATTGTAAGCACTGATTTTTCAAAGGAGAATAGCTTATGAGCGATAAAAGCAATCGTAATCCTGAAGAATCCATTGAGACTACCCGTCAGAAAAAGATGGAAGAGTTTCGCCGTTCTTTCGACCAGAAGGCGATCAGGGGCGAGTATGACGATGACTTGGGAGGTTACGGAGAGTATTCCGACGAGACCTCCTCTACCAGTTACAGCACCGACAACTCCGGTCTCCGCAGGAGAAGACGCTCGAACGAAATCAACTCTTACTCCGACTCCGACACCAAGCGTAAGATAGAGCGCGACTCTCACAAGGAGCTCAAGCGCCAGAAAAAAGAAGAGAAGAAGATCGAGAAGCAGAAAGCAAAGCGCAACCGCAGGATCTTCCGCATCGTATGGATCTCTATGGTGGTGATCCTTGCCGTCGCGGTTTCTCAGTTCATTCTGGTCGGCGTCAACGATCTGCTGGCGGTCAAGCGCGAGGAGAATCCCCAGAAGGTGACGATCTCGATCCCCGCTGATCCGACGATCGAGCAGATCGCGGATATCCTTTATACGAACGGTGTGATCGATAAGCCCGAGTTCTTTACCATGTACGCGAAGTTCACTTCTTCCGAAGAAGGCTTCCGTCAGGGTAACTTTGAGATGGATACCGGCAAAGACTACGAAGCGATCATTAACTTCTTGCAGTCCAACCAGAACCGTACCGATATCGTGCGTGTACAGATAACCGAAGGTATGGACGTGCTCGAGATCGCGTCTCTGCTGCAGGAGCAGGGCGTGACAACCGACGTCCAGCAGTTCCTCGATATGTGTAACTCCAATACCTTTGATGAGGACTATACCTTCCTCAAGGATATCACCAACGCTTCCGACAGATATTATAAGCTCGAGGGTTATCTCTTCCCGGATACCTACGACTTCTACCTCAACGAGGATCCCAAGGTCACGATCGACAAGATGCTCTCTAACTTTGAGAACCGTGTCATCGATCACAAGGAAAGATACTTCGGCGAGTCCAAGAAGACGACTCTTGCGGAGCAGATGAGCGATACCGACTACTCGATGGACGAGATCCTCACCATCGCTTCTATTATTCAGGCGGAGGCTGCTACCAAGGAGGATATGTACTATATCTCTTCCATCCTTCACAACCGTCTGGATTACGGCTACGAGCTCAACGCAGGAAGGCTTGAATGCGACAGTACGACGTATTATCCCTACCGCGGTGAAGACGATGTTCCGAGCAGCATCAAGGGTACCTTCGCATCGACCTATGACACCTACACGATCCAGGGACTTCCCGCAGGTCCGATCTGTAACCCGTCCGTAGAAGCGATCAAAGCGGCGATCAATCCCTATGAAACGGACTATCTCTACTTCTGTCACGCTTCACCCGAGGATGGTTCTACTCCGTACTATTCCACCACTCTTGAAGATCACGAGTACTATTTGTCGATTATTTAATAACTATGATAAACAAACCTGAGATTTTATCGCCTGCGGGCGATATGGAAAGCTTAGAGTCGGCGCTGTTATACGGCGCCGACGCTGTCTATCTCGCGGGCAAGAGCTTCGGAATGCGTACCGCATCCAAGAATTTTTCTTTTGAAGAATTAAAACTCGCCTGTGAGAAAGTCCATCAACAGAATAAAAAACTCTATCTGACCGTGAATACGCTGCCGCGAAACGCCGACATCCTTGCGATGCCCGATTTTCTTTATGCGGCGCAGGATTTCGGAGTCGACGCGTTCATCATCGCGGATCTCGGTGTGTTTGAGCTTGCAAAGCAGTACGCGCCCAAGGTGGATCGGCATATCTCCACCCAAGGCGGTATCGTCAACTACGAGTCCGCCAAGGCGTGGTATGAGCTCGGCGCGAAACGCGTCGTACTCGCGAGAGAATTAAGGCTCGACGAGATCGCCGAAATGCGCGCGAAGATACCTCCGGATTTGGAGATAGAATGCTTTGTCCACGGCGCGATGTGCGTATCCTTCTCCGGCAGATGCCTGATCTCGAGCTTTCTGACCGGCAGAGACGCCAACCGCGGCGACTGCGCCCAGCCATGCCGTTGGAAGTATCACCTGTATGAAGAAAACCGCGAGGGTCAGTTCTTCCCGGTCGAAGAGTCAGGAGAGGGGACCTATCTCTACAACTCCAACGATCTGTGCATGATCGAGCATATTCCTGCGTTGACACAGGCGGGAATCTCAAGCTTCAAGATAGAAGGCAGAGCAAAAACCTACTACTATACTTCCGTCACTACCAACGCTTACCGCAAGGCGGTAGACGAGTATTTTGAGCATATGGATGATCCCGACTATCACGTTTCGCCGTGGATTGTGGAAGAGCTTGAGAAGATCAGCCATCGTGTCTATTCCACCGGCTTTTTCTTCGGCGCTGAGCCCGGTCAGGAGACAAAGAGCGGCGGCTATATCAGAAAGTATAACGCGGTCGCTGTCTGTGTGGAAAGCTCCGTCGACAACGTCTGCGCGATCACCCAGCGCAACAAGTTTCTCGTCGGGGATACGCTGGATATCCTCCCGCCCTCAGGACTGTCTTACAATGTTCTCTGTCAGTCTTTGAGGACCGAAGAGGGGGAAGAGGTTGACTCCGCTCCCCATCCGATGCAGAAGCTTTATATGACGACTGATAAGCCGGTTGAAAAGGGTTCGGTGATTCGGAAGAAGCTTTTTTGAATGAGGAATTATCCTTTCTGTCATTGCGAGGGCTTTTGCCCGCGGCAATTCCCTTGTTATTACGATCGGCTTCAAGAGGCAGGGGATTCCCACGTCAGGAGGCTTTGCCTCCCTCCTCGGAATGACAAATTTCCCTATTGACAATCCCGTTCTTCCGATATATAATATGTTTTGCGTTGACGGGAAGAGCTATTTTCCTGCTGTTTCAGAGAGAGGTCGGACGGTGCGAGACCTTATAGCAGACCATAGCAGCCGCCCCCGAGCATCCGGATGAAGAGTCCGGCGTATCCCTGCGTTAAAGGGATTCAAGCGGGCAGGAGTTTCTCCTGTCAATTTGGGTGGTACCGCAGGTCATGCCTGTCCCATGTTTGGGATAGGCATTTATTATTTTGTATTTTATATGTCATTCTGAGGAGGGCAAAGCCCGACGTGAGAATCCCCTTTTCAATAATACCGTTTTCAAAGAGTTTTCAATACACACGGTAGCGATATGAAGGGGATTGCCGCGGTCGCGAGGCTCCCTCGCAATGACATTGAATTTTCCGGAGGAAATCATTATGCAGTATATGGGTCTTAACGAACTCAGAGAAAAGTTTTTATCATTTATGGAGAGTAAGGGACACTTGCGTTTGCCGTCGTTCCCGCTGATCCCGAAGGACGATAATTCGCTCCTTCTGATCAACTCGGGTATGGCGCCGATGAAGAAGTACTTCACCCGCGAGGTCACCCCTCCGAGAGACAGGGTCACCACCTGCCAGAAGTGTATCCGCACTCCCGATATCGAGCGTGTCGGTATCACCGCGCGTCACGGCACCTTCTTCGAGATGCTGGGCAACTTCTCGTTCGGCGATTACTTCAAGAAGGACGCTATCGCGTGGGCATGGGAGTTCTTCACCGAAGTCCTTGAAATGCCCAAGGAGAAACTCTATGTTTCCGTCTATCAGGATGACGACGAGGCATATGATATCTGGACCAAGGAGGTCGGTGTAGATCCCTCTCATATGGTCAGGCTGGGCAAAGAAGATAACTTCTGGGAGCACGGTTCCGGTCCCTGCGGACCCTGTTCCGAGATCTACTTTGACCGCGGCGATGAGAACGGCTGCGGCAAGCCCGACTGTCATGTCGGCTGTGACTGTGACCGTTTTGTCGAAGTATGGAATCTGGTATTCTCCCAGTTTGAATCAGACGGCAAGGGTCACTATGAACCGATGGCGAGAAAGAACATCGACACCGGTATGGGCTTGGAGCGTCTCGCCTGTGTAATGCAGGGCGTGGACAACCTCTTCCTTGTTGATACCGTACAGAATATCATGAAGCATATCAGCTCCATCGTGGGCGTAAACTACGGTGAAGGGGAGAAGAGTGATATTTCTCTTCGCGTTATCACCGACCATATCCGTTCTACGACCTTTATGATCGCCGACGGCGTTATGCCTTCCAACGAGGGCAGAGGCTACGTCCTCAGAAGATTGCTCAGAAGAGCCGCGCGCCACGGCAGACTGTTAGGATATACCAAACCCTTCCTGTATGAAGTGTGCGACACGGTCATCAAAGAGAACGCTCACGCGTATCCCGAGCTTGTTGAGAAGCAGGAATACATCAAGAAGCTGATCAAGATCGAGGAAGAAAACTTCCAGAAGACCGTTGAGCAGGGCTTTGCGATGCTCGAGAACATCATCTCCAAGCACGATATCAAGACCCTCTCCGGCGAAGACGCGTTCAAGCTTAACGATACCTTCGGATTCCCGATCGACCTCACCCGTGAGATCCTTGCCGACCACGGTATCAAGGTGGATATCGACCGCTTCCACGAGCTGCTGCTCCTGCAGAAGAAGCGTTCCCGCGCGGCGCGCAAGAACGCCGGCGCGGATGCGTGGATCTCCGACACTACCGATCTGTCCGATCTTCCCGCGACCGAGTTCTTAGGTTATACCGATTATGAGAGCGAGTCTAAGGTGCTTGCTATCATCAAGGACGGCGAGCGCGTACAGACCGCTCAGGAGGGTGAGACGGTCATTATCGTTCTCGACAGAACGCCTTTCTATGCCGAGTCCGGCGGCCAGGTTGCCGATACCGGCGAGATCAAAGACGGCGGCGCAGAGATCGACGTTGACGCAGTGAATAAGGACGCGAACGGCATCTTCCTGCACGCGTGTGAGATCACGACCGGTACTGTGGCGGTCGGCGATACCGTATCCTGCGCGATCGACAAAGACCGCAGAGCGGATATCATGAGAAACCACACTGCCGCGCATTTGCTGCAGGCGGCGCTCAGAGAGGTTCTCGGCACCCACGTTCAGCAGGCAGGTCAGCTTGTGAGCGAAGACGTATGCCGTTTTGACTTCACTCACTTCTCCGCGATGACCGCCCAGGAGCTGCTTGACGTCGAACAGCTTGTCAACGAAAAAATCCTCGATGCGATCGATGTATCCAGCACCGAGATGTCCATAGATGAAGCAAAGCAGATCGGCGCGATGGCGCTCTTCGGCGAGAAGTACGGCGACAGAGTACGCGTCGTACAGGCGGGCGAATTCTCTAAGGAATTCTGCGGCGGTACCCATGTATCCAACACCTCCCACATCGGTTTGTTCAAGATCCGTCAGGAAGGTTCCGTAGCCGCGGGAGTCAGACGTATCGAAGCAGTCACCGGCAAAGGCGTGCTGCGTTTTATCGACAACGCCGTCGCAATGATCGGAGCTTCCGCTCATGTGCTCAAGATCAACAACCCCAAAGAACTCGCGCAGGGCGCTCAGCGTATCGCCGAGAAGATGAAAGAGGATCTCAGAGAGATCGAAAGCCTCAAGGAACAACTCGCAAGCATGCAGATGAAAACCGTTCTCGACTCTGCAGTTGACGCGAACGGCGTCAAGGTGATCACCGCGAAGTTTGAGGGCACTTCTCCCGATATGCTTCGCAAGATGTGTATCAATCTCACCGACGCTCCTGATCCGATCGTTGCGGTACTCGCCGCAATCAATGACGGCAAACTTACCTTCGTCTGCGGCGCTTCCAAGGCGGCTATCGCTCAAGGCGTAAAAGCGGGCAACGTGGTTCGTCCCGTCGCGCAGTTTGCCGGCGGCAACGGCGGCGGTAAGCCCGATATCGCCATGGCGGGCGGCAAAGACCTGAGCAAGGCGGATGAAGCCCTCGCTCAAGTAGCGGATATCGTCAAAGGTATGATGTAAAGCAAAAGTCCTTCCCAAATTCGGGAAGGACTTTTTAAATGAATAATGAATACTGAATACTGAAAAACGAATAATTGCGGGAGGGCTCTGCCCTCACCCGATTGGTATGATGTCATTGCGAGGGCTTTAGCCCGTGGCAATCCCCTTCTTCTTTCAGCCGGTGGTAATGACAATGGGATTCTTCGGTCGCTTTGCTTCCTCTGAATGACAAATACAATTGTCCGAGTGAAGCGAGTAACCATTATTATTCATTTTTAAGTCTTCAGTTTTCAGTAAAATAACAAAATTCCCCCGAGTTTCCTCGGGGGTTTCTTGATGTTTAGCATTAGACCGCTCTTGTTACCTTACCGGAACGTAAGCAGCGGGTGCAAGCGTGTACACGTTTGGGAGTACCGTCAACAATCGCCTTTACTCTCTGAACGTTGGGCTTGAAGGTTCTGTTGGAACGTCTGTGTGAGTGAGAGACCTTGATGCCGAATTTAACATCCTTGCCGCAGAAATCACATTTTGCCATGCTTGTACACCTCCCTTTTCTGAAGTAGTAATGATTGTTTCATACGTTAACTCGTATATAATAGCAGAAATAAATCAAAAATGCAAGCGTTTTGTGAAAAAATATTTTTATCTTGTAATTTTTTTGTAATTGTAGTATAATGCTATATGTATATTTATATGTGGAAGTATGCCATTTATAAAATCCAATTATGAAAAATGAAATATGAAAAATGAAATGTAAAAGGCGGTATATGGCAGCCAAAAACATTGATTCAAAAATCCGTAAGGATTTTCCCTACACTTTTCATATTTCATATATCATATTTCATAAAAAAATCCTATTTGATTATGGATGAAAGAATAAGGTGAAATTATGTTATTTAGTCTTATTCGCGGACAAATTGATTTTTATACTGCATTGATATGGATCGCGGCGATTCTGATCACCGTCTTTCTGATCCTTCCGTTTCATGAGTGGGCGCACGCCTTCACGGCGATGAAACTCGGCGATACCTCTGTCAAGTACAGAGGAAGATTGACGCTTAATCCTCTGGCGCATATCGATCCGTTCGGCGCGTTAGCGCTTTTGCTGTTCGGATTTGGCTGGGCAAAGCCCGTTCCGGTGGATCCGCGCAACTTCAAGAATCCTAAGGCGGGAATGGCGCTGACCGCGTTCATGGGACCTGTCGCGAATGTTGTTGCGGCATTTGCCGGCGCGCTGATTTATTTTGCGCTGTACGCTTTCTTCCCGCAGTTGTTCGCTTCAAACACGGCAGGAATCTATTTTTCCATGTTCTTCCAGTATTATATTTCTATCAACTGTACGCTGGCGGTGTTTAACCTGATCCCCATCCCGCCTCTCGACGGCTCCAAGATCCTGTTTCTTTTCCTGCCTGACAAGGCGGTCGCATGGTTCTACAGGTATCAGATGTTCATTTCCATCGGATTGATTGCGCTTTTGTGGACAGGTATCCTGACCACACCGCTCTCGATCGTCAGCAACTATCTGTACAGCGGCGTGGTATGGCTCGCCAAACTGCCGTTTACGGCGTTTCTGTAAGAATTAATACCGTAGGGCACGATGCCCACTTCGTGCCGAAACATCGATATTATTGCGATGTTAATAATACGGTTACTCGCTTTGCTCGAACAATTGTCAACGGAACGATGTGGGCATCGTTCCCTACGGTTGGATTACAAACCGACGAAAGGAGGACACTATGCCGCAACTGAATAACACTCAGATCACCATACTGCCCTCCGAGGGCGATGTGCCCGCTGTCGGTATCGCCAGCCAGGAGGACAAGCTGATCTATCATTTCGAGGTCTTTGACGGACCTCTGGATCTGCTGTTGACCTTGATCGCGAAGAATAAGATCGACATCTATGATATTTCTATATCAGAATTATTAGACCAGTATATGGAGCAGATCGAGCGGATGAAAGAGGAGAACATGGACGTAGCCTCCGAGTTTCTGGAGATGGCGTCGCGTTTGCTCTACATCAAGTCCGCCGCCCTGCTGCCCAAGTACGAAGACGAGGCGGAAGACCTCAAGAAAGAACTCACCGGTCAGCTGCTCGAATATCAGCTGTGCAGGGAGGTTGCGGCAATGCTCACCCCGCTGTATGACTTTGACACCTTCACTAAGGCGCCGTCAAAGGTTGAATTTGATCTGACCTATAACCGCATCCACGAGAGCGAAGATATCGCGCGCGCCTATGTCAGCGCCGTCGGCAGGGGTAAGAGGAGGCTGCCGCCCGACCGATCGGCGTTCGAAGGGATCGTTTCGAGAAAGATCATCTCCGTTTCATCGAGGATCATCCACGTGATGCGTCGTCTATGGCACGGCAAGACCGTCACCTACGGCGAGCTGTTCGTCGCTTCCAAAGAGCGGTCGGAGCTTGTCGCGACCTTCTTGGCGGTGCTGGAGCTTGTCAAAGGCAAGCGCGTGAGGATCGAGGGCGACGGAGATACCGCTACCGTCCGTATGATTGAGAGGGATAAGAATGACTGAAAAAGAATACAGAAGTGCCATAGAGGCAATACTTTTCTCAGCGGGCGATTCCGTCGATATCGAAAGACTCGCCCAGACCTTTGAGCTGCCCGAGACGGCAGTCGAAGAACAGCTGCGAATCCTGATGGAAGAATACGCCCAGGCAGAGCGCGGTATCACGATCATCCGTCTGAATTCCTCTTATCAGATGGTATCCGTGAAGGCGTACGCGCCGTATGTACGCAAGGCGATGGATCTCAGACGCAACATCCCGCTTTCACAGGCGGCGATGGAGGTGCTGGCGGTGATCGCCTATAATCAGCCTGTTACCAAGAGCTTTATCGAACAGGTCAGAGGCGTTGACTGCTCCGGCGTTATCGGCTCGTTGACCACCAAAGGGCTGATAGAGGAGAGAGGCAGACTGGAGCTTCCCGGACGCCCGCTGCTTTACGGTACCACCGAGAACTTTTTGAGATGTTTCTCTATCTCCTCGATCGACGAGCTGCCCGCGATCCCCAAGACGGAGGATCGGGACGGAGATTCCGGCAAACAGCTCTCCATCTTTGATGAAGAGAACAAGAACGAAACGACAGTGACCGGCACAGTCGAAGAAATTGTCGAAGAAGCTGTCGGAGATAATTCTATAGAAGAAAATAACAACGAGAACTGAGGTCTGTTTTGACAGCTTTATATATCGTTCTCGGGATATTGCTCCTGATTTTTCTGATACTGCTTATACGGGTACAGGTATTTATGGAGTATTCCGATACCATTCGCCTGAGCGTCAAGGTGCTTTTTGTGAAGATCCGGCTGATCGACCCCGATAAGGAGAAGAAGCCGAAGATGGAAAAGCCTGAGAAAAAGAAGAAAAAAAAGAAACCCGAGAAAAAGAAAGAAGAAACCGAAGAGAAGGAAAAGAAGAAAAAGCCTAATATGCTCCAAAAGCTCAAGGACAAGAAGGGCGTTACCGGTCTGCTCTCGCTGTTTACGTCACTGGCGAAGATCGCCGGCGGGATGCTCAAAGGGCTTTTCTCCCATATCGTGATCCACCGGCTCGACGTGGGGCTTGCGATCAAGGGATCTGACGCGTCGGATACTGCCCTGACATACGGCAAGCTGTGTTCGGTGATCTATCCTTCCATCAATATCATCACTGCCGCGACCAAAACCAAGGACTATCACATCACGGTGGAACCGGTCTTTGACGACAGCCGCGAGACGGAGGTTTATGCCAACATTCACGCCCATCTGCGTATCATCTGGGCGGTATGGGAAGTCCTTAAGGCAGCGGTCAAGGTGCTGTGGGTAAGAATACGGTTGTAATCGGATGTCATTGCGAGCCCTTTAGGGCGTGGCAATCCCCCTGTCATCACGACCGGCTGCAAAAGGAAGGGGATTCCCACGGTCGCATTGCTCCCTCGGAATGACAAAACAGTTATTATGAATTATGAATTTTATATAAGGAGATGTAAGTTATGAGCGATCATCCTATTAACGGTTTGATGGACACCACGATGAAGAAGATCAAGGAATTGGTTGATGTCAATACCATCATCGGTGATCCGATCACCACTCCCGACGGCACCACCATTATTCCGGTGTCGAAGGTCAGCTACGGCTTCGCTTCGGGCGGCTCCGATCTGCCCACCAAGAAGGAGAACCGTGAGTGCTTCGGCGGCGGTTCCGGCGCGGGCGTTACCATCACTCCCATCGGCTTTCTGAGCATTACAAACGGGAATGTGAAGATGATCCCGATCGAGAAGTTTGACTCCCCGGTGGATCGCGCGGTATCGATGATTCCCGAGGCGTTTGACAAGGTTTCCGCCTTTATCAAGGAAAGAAAAGGAAATAAGGACGAGCTCTCCGATCTCGATGCCGACCTCGGCGATTTTGAGATGTAAATCTTCTGCGGTAATAATGTAGGGGGAGGGCTTCCACGCCCTCCCTGACAATAACCGTATTCCATTCATATTCTTCACTCTTTTCATCATATACTCTACGGGGTGATAGGATGAAGAGGCTCTGCTGCGCGCTAATGTCATTATGTCTGCTGTTCTGCGTGTCTGCGATTCCCGCAAATGCGGAGGAAGTGAGTACATCCGCACAGGCGTATGTACTGTACTGTCCGCAGAACAGCGAGATAATTCTTTCAAAGAATAAAGATATCCGGTTGCCGATAGCGTCCACCACCAAGGTGATGACAGCCTTGCTGACTCTGGAAGAAGCGCAGCGTGACAACCGTGTCGTCGAATTCTCTGAAGAAATGACTGCCGAGGGCAGTTCGATGTATCTCCTTGTCGGCGAACAGGTCATGCTCTATGACCTTGCGGTCGGTATGCTGATGCAGTCGGGCAACGACGCTGCTAACGCTGCGGCGATCGCGATCGACGGCAGCCTGCAGGCGTTTTCAGACAGGATGAACATCCGCGCCTCGGAGCTCGGGATGAAGAATACGCATTTCGTCACCCCATCGGGGCTTGACGACGAGGAGCATTATTCCACCGCCTATGATATGGCGCTTTTGCTCTCTTCTGCGATGGAGAACGAGAGCTTTCGTGAAATAACAAAGAACACCGCGATGACGGTGGACTTCGTCTATCCCGACGACAAGCACGTGACCTACCAGAATCACAACAAGCTTTTAAAGCTTTATGAGCCGTGTATCGGCGGCAAGACCGGCTATACCGAAAAAGCAGGGCGATGTCTGGTATCCTGCGCCGAAAAGGACGGCGTCAGGCTCATCTGTGTGAGCCTCGGCGATCCCGATGACTGGGATGATCACATCGCGTTGTTTGAAGAAGGCTTTTTGCGTGTGGAATCCGTGACCTTAGGAGAGACAGGGGAGACCTTCTCAGTCCCTTTGGTAGGGGCGGCAGAAGAGTCTGTTTCGCTTACCTATGATCCGCCGACGGCGGTAGTGTCGGACGACACAGAAATTGAAAGAAAAATCATCCTTCCCGACTTTATCTACGCTCCTGTTGAGACAGGCGAGATACTGGGGAAGATCATCTTTTTCCACGACGGAAAAGAGCTTGCCCGTGCGGATCTGACTGCTGTGCGGGAGATAAGCTGTGAGAATAAGAAACAAACATTCATTGATTACATAAAGGAACTTTTTCATTGGCACTGATCAGATTACAGAAGATGCTCTCCGAGTGCGGAGTAGCGTCGAGAAGAAAAAGTGAAGAATTGATCGCGCAGGGCAGGGTCAAGGTCAACGGACAGAAGGCGCAGATCGGCGACAAGGTCGATCCTTATAACGACAAAGTCACCGTCTCCGGAAAAAAAGTCACCTATACCGCTCGCCCTGAGTTTCGCTATATTATGCTCAACAAGCCACGCGGAGTGTTGACGACGATGAAGGATGACAGAGGCAGAAAGTGCGTTGCCGATCTTCTGTCGGATATTCCTGAGCGCGTCTATCCCGTCGGCAGACTTGACCGCGATTCCGAAGGGCTTTTGCTGCTCACTAACGACGGAGAATTTGCGAATCATGTGATGCATCCGAAGAAGGCGATCAACAAGGTTTACCGTGTTTCGGTACGTCCCGACATCACGGACGAGCAGGTATCGAAGCTCTCGTCCGGCGTGGTGATTGACGGCCGAAAGACCGCTCCCGCTGGGGTGCGTGTAGTCTCCCGCGACAAGGTGCAGGGACGAGCCTCCTTGGAGGTAGTGATCCACGAGGGCAGGAATCGCCAGATCCGCAAGATGTGCGCCGCGGTAGGACTGGAAGTCGCAAGACTCAAGAGAGTCGCTATCGGCGGTGTGAAGCTGGGCGGCTTGAAACTCGGTATGTACCGCGATTTAAGTGATATCGAGATCAGAAAGCTCTCCGCCGATCCGAATCCTTCGAAGTTTGAAGTGGAGTGAGATTCTTGTTTGTCATTGCGAGGCTCCTTGCGGAGCCGTGGCAATCCCCTTGTTATTAATACCGTTGGATGAAAAAATGATTACGCAAACGGTAGTGGGAGGAAGGGGATTCTCGCGGTCGCGATGCTCCCTCAGAATGACGCTTTATAAACCATTCAGGAGATAATATGCTAACCGTTAAACCATCCGAAAATAATTCTACAGAAGAAATAAAAACGCTGATTTGCCGTAACGATGACCAAGAAGTCGGCTATGTGAAATTCCGTCAATACGGCTACATTATTGACATCATCGACATCGCGCCCAACCCGCTCGATCCCGAAGAGATCAAAGGCGAGACCTATGCGGTGCTCGATACCGTTATCCGTGCGCTGGGCTCCTACGCTTTGAACCGATCCTGTTTTTATCTGGAATCCTCTGCGGGTTCGATCTTCCCAACGCTTTCAAAGCTGCGATTCTCTCTTATAGACGGGAAGATGAAGTCTACTCTCAAAGAAATTTTATCACAGTGCCATTGATCGAATCGGGAATAATCCGATGCTATTAACAGCTATGATCCATATTTGATTATCTGCTGAGTTGCTGACGAAAACCATGTGTATTCGTCAGCTTTTCTTTTTTGCTCTTTTTTATGGATTTATCTTGTAATTTGCGCTTGTTTGAGCTATAATATAAAATGACGAAATCCGGAAAACTTTTGTATCGGAGGAATGATTATGGAGATAGAAGTTAAGCTCAGAGAGAAGGCGGTTTTAGACGCTTTCTTCGATGAAGGCAGCTTTGTTGAGACAGACGCGCATCTTTCCGACGCCGAGGTGGTCGCGGGATACGGTACCGTCGACGGTGTGACCGTGTTCGCATTTGCCCAGAACGTGGAAGAACGCGGCGGAACGATGAGCAAAGCGCATTTCAAGAAAATTTCAAAAATCTATAAACTGGCGCTCAAGACCGGCGCTCCCGTGGTCGGATTCTATGATTCCACCGGCGCAAGACTGGAGCAAAAGTATGAGATGCTTGCCGCTTACGGCGATATTCTGAAGAAGAGCTCCACTCTCTCCGGCGTTGTTCCGCAGATTTCGGTGGTGCTCGGAAATTGTCTCGGCACCTCTGCGCTGGTTGCCGCTTCTGCCGACTTTGTGATCATGTCCGAGACCGGTCGGCTTTGTGTTGATACACTCGGCGAGAACGCGACGGCGGATGACAATATGAAGGCAGGCGTCGCTTCCTTTGTCTGCAAGAACGATGAAGAGAGCGTCAAGAAGGCAAAAGAGCTTTTGTCCTATCTGCCCGCGAACAACCTTGAGCCCGCTCCCGCTTTTGAGCCTGCGGATCCTTATGAGAATCCCGATAAATTACCCAAATATGTCTGCGACGACGATTCGCTCCTTTGCGTAGGAGACGGCTTTGGTGAGAATGTCTGCACCGCGTTCGGCAGAGTTGCGGGAATGCCCGTCGCTTTGGTAAGAACCAAGGGCGGCGTCCTCTCTGACGACGACTGTGAGAAGATCGCGCGCTTTGTACGCTTTGCGGACGCGTTCTCGATGCCTTTGGTAACGATGGTTGACGCCGAGAAGTTTGAGAATACCAAGTCGGCTTCCAAGATCGTCTGCGCGTACGCGGAGGCGACGACGGCTAAGATCGCTGTTGTAGAAGGCGAAGCGACAGGCGCTGTCTATATTGCCCTTGCGGGTGAGTCCGCCGGTGCGGACATGGTATTCGCACTGTCCGAGGCGATCATTTCTCCCGTGGCTCCTCTTGCCGCCGCTTATATTCTCGATGAGACGATCGGCGATAAGCCTTTTGAGGAACAGGATGCTCTGGCAAAGCAGTTTATCAAAGCAAACCTGACTGCCGCAAAAGCCGCCGAGGACGGTTATATCGATGAAGTGGTTGACAAGACAGCGCTCAGAGTTCGTGTGATCGCCGCGCTCGAGATGCTTTCTTCCAAGCGGGTTTCCTCACTGCCCAAGAAGCACACGACGATTCTGTAAGTAAATAATCAGTCATTGCGAAGCCCTTAAGGGCTGTGGCAATCTCAACCGAAGTATTATTAAATATAAGGAGAATAGACGATGAAGAATTTAAGAGTTACCGTAAACGGTGTTTCCTATGACGTACAGGTTGAAGAACTCGGCGAGTCTGCTGCACCTGCTGCTCCCGCTCCCGCTGCTGCACCTGCCGCTGCTCCCGCTCCCAAGAAGGCGGCTCCTGCCGCTGCGGGCGGCACACCCGTGACCGCTCCGATGCCCGGAACCATCCTTGACATCAGAGTATCTCAGGGTCAGGCGGTCAAGTCCGGCGACGTTCTGGTTATTCTGGAAGCGATGAAGATGGAGAACGAGATCAAGGCTCCGTCTGACGGCACCGTCGCGTCTATCGCAGTCTCTAAGGGCGAGGGCGTAGACACCGGCGCTACACTGGTTACTTTGGCGTAAGAGGTTTGCTATGACGAAAAAGATCAAGATTACCGAAACCGCGTTAAGAGACGCGCACCAGTCGCTGATCGCTACCCGTATGACTACTGAGGAGATGCTCCCGATCCTGGACAAGATGGA
>CAZPOG010000021.1:0-19920 GCA_964588105.1 uncultured Ruminococcus sp.
CGTTTATAAGCGCTGACGATTTAAGCTCGCTCGATACTATGTTTATCCAGCCTTTGGTCAAACAGTTCGCAAACGCGATGCTTATGATAGGCGCTCCGGTTACGTTCTTCTCCCTGATAAAAAATCTGACAGATATCTATATCATTTCGGAAAAGAGCTCCTCCGCCCGAAAGCTGCAAATAAAAACGATCGTCACTTCTTTTATCGCAATTTTACTTGCGTTGATCACAGGAACTTTCATTGCGTATTTTTTCAATTCACACCAAGGGTATCTCGAAAAAGCCGGTTCGTTCGCGGGCGGTCTGAACGCTACGGAGTTTATCGCCTCGCTGGTTCCAAGCAGCATATTTGAACCGTTCGAGACGTATATGCCGTTCCCGATCATTATTGTAGCGCTGCTTTTGACCTATGCGTTATGTTCCATCGGAGAGTATTTTGATACAGTTCACAGGATCATCAATATCTGCTTAGCGATATTCTCCAAAATGCTGACTGTCGTTATGTTTACCCTGCCATTCTTCTGCTTTTTGGCGGTACTCTCGATCCTTCTAATCAACGGCGCAGCCAACATTCTGCTCTTGTTAGAGTTAGTAATCGTTGTCGCAGTCAGCTTGATCATCATGGCGCTGTTCTATCTTATACGCCTGATCATCGGCAGAGTCAATATCAAAAACTTTGTCAGACATCTGCCTACGCTGATGTTGGAAAATTTCAAAATCAATTCCGCTATCGACGCGCTTCCTTTTAACATCAGATACTGCTCACGGAAATACGGATTCAGCAGAAAGAGGCTTTCGGCAAAACTGCCGATACTCGCCCAGACCAATCAGGACGGCAACTGCTATCTGATCATGCTGATCTCGATGATCTTTATTTTTCTGCTGGGTATTGAGGTTTCTTGGTTACAGATCATCGGGATCGCGTTCTTGGTTCTGTTCCTTTCTGTCGGCGCGCCCAATCAGCCCGGCTCGATCATGATCGGTATGTTGATTATCACCTTCTATTTACAGGCGGACGAACTGATCTTGATCGCAATATTTGCCGAAGTGTTTTTCGGAGCGATCCAAAACCTCATCAATGTGATCGGAGATATCGTTACGGTAGTCATAGAGGAACAAAAGCATATGCAAAAGCTTTCTTCGTAACAAATCGAAGTTTACTGTAAATTATCGTAAAAGCACCCGGGTGCTTGGTATTTTCAGTCATCTTAATATCAAAGAAGCCGTCCGTTTTGGGCGGCTTCTATTCTTTTGGTCGTGAGATCAGATATGCGCGAATGCAAACAAAAACCGACAACTGATACCGTCGTGTCAGTTATCGGTTCATTTTTTATATTTGGTTTCATCAGTCTGTTTTATGACAATCGTTTTCAAAAACTACAACTGCTTGAGCAGCTTCACATATTTGCCGTATTCATCCTCGCCGATGAAAATGATTTTATCAAAGCCCGCCTGCGAATACAGCTTCAGCGCGGGATAATTTGCTAAGTCCACACCGACGGAGATCTCCTTATAACCTTGCTCCTTTGCCTTAAGAAACACATGGTAGAGAAGCTTTCTGCCGATACCCTGCCGCCTATATTCGTCCTTGACGATCAGGCGGGAGAGATATACGCGCTGTCCGAAGATCGTATCCTCCGGATCGCCCCTATCTTTGACGATCGAGATCTCACCGATGAATTCTCCGTCATCTGTGTAAACATAAGTGATCCGATTGCCGGACAGAAGCTCGCGATAACACTTTTGGGCAAGGTCGCCGTGGCTTTCAAAATCCCAGATGTTCCGGCATTTTTCAAAGTCAGACGGACTTAACGGGATGATATCACTTTTCATCACTGTCACTCTTTTCTCCTATCTTGAGCATCGGCTGGGCAACGTGCACATTGAAGAATGTGATCAGCGGACCCATGAAGAAGGCAGTGATGATCGTACCGACGCCGACAGAACCGAAGATCTCCAGGATACTCTGTCCCGAGATCAAGAGCAGCGTGACTCCCAACGCCACACAGACAAAGTCGCAGATAATACGGCAGAAGGCAAACTTGATTTTGCTTTGACGCTGGGACCATACCAGCGCGACCGCGTCATAAGTAGAAACACCCAGATCCGCCGTAAAGTACAGCGCCGATGACAGACACAGGATCACGATAGCGATCAGCAGAATGACGATCCGAAGCCATAAGGGCGCGTCGGGCATCAGCTTCTCGCATAAGCCCTGGGAAAATTCGACGATATAGCCAAGCAGAAACAGGTTGATAAAGGTTGCGATACCGATTTTCTTGCGGTCAAATATCAGGGCAAACAACAGCAGTATCGCGTTCACGATCACATACAGCGTCCCGAAACGGATCGGGATCACCGCGTCCAATCCGCTCATCAGCGACTGGAACGGATCAATACCGAGAGCGGCAAACTTGAACATTCCGACGCTGATCCCGCAGATAGCTACGCCCAGTATGCTCATGATGATCCTTTTGACCATTCGGTACTTCGCTTCTTTGGGTGAGTTGACCATACGATCCAGCGAGTTCTTAATCGATGATTTGATATTCATAGTGTCACCTTCTGTTATTCCGGCTTGGGCTTTGCCTGCCATATTCCGACTGCCTCGACTGTGGCTTTTCCGATCGCGTTGAGCTCGTCATATGTCGGGATGCTTCCGATCACGTTATCCGCCAGATAATCCATATTGATGATCTGGTCAAGGCTGAGCTCGTGCTGACGGGAACCGATAATCTCTCCGCTTTGGTTATAAAACGGCGTCAAAAACGGCGTCGCCGCACCGCGGATCAAGCTGTCGCGGAAGAAATCCGCATAGCGCCGTGACGCCAGCGGCAGCGCGGGCGCGTACTCAACATCCACTACGCCCGCCGACATACCCCAGTAGTAGTTCAGCGCGCGTGAGGTATTCACATATTCGTTCTTGATCGTCTTGTCCAGCATGGAGCGCAGGATCTTCTCGTAGTATACGCCCCACTTCCATACCGGTACGGCGAGCAGATCTGTCTTTTCCCGTCCGATATGCGAGAGTCCGAAGCTGTGTCGGTCATCCTCTTCAAACCGCACGGTATCCTGGGAAGAGATGATGTGGATATGCTGTTGATGCAAAGAGATCGCGGCTTCCTTCGCGCCTTTGACAGACGACCATTCTAAAAAGACCTTGGCGCGGGGATTCGCCATCTGCGCGCCGAGCGCAAAGGCGTTGATGCCCGCTATCTGGCCGAAGATGGGATAGTCGCAGACATAGCCGAGTCTGCCGCTCTGGGTCAGCGATCCTGCAAGTAAGCCGAGGATAAACTTGACCTCATACATCCGCGGATAATAGGTACGCACATAGCGGTGGGAGATATTCAGCGAACAGTTCATCACCACTGTTTCGGGATGCTCCACCGCCGCACGCAGAGACGCCTGCAGCATACGCGGGGAAACGGTAAAAACGATATCGTTCTCATCGGTTATCGCCCTCTCGATATCGCTGTAGAGGTCGTTTTCGTCTTCACAGATATAGACCGTCGTCTCGATCTTGTCGCCCAGAACGGTCTGCGCGTGGATCCTGCCTAACTCATGATCTTTGATCCATCCTGATTTCTCGGGGGGAAGATCGTAGACAAATGCGACTTTCAGCCCGGAAGGGATCGTGATCGGCAGCACCTTGGACAGCACGGAAGGCTTCTTCTCTTCTGCGGGAGACGTTTTCAGCTCGATCGCGTCATCCTCTTCTTTAAGCGCGATCTCCTCCCACATTTTCTGGAGATTGATGCGGATCTGAGCTTCGCCGGAATTCTGTAATTCCGTATAGCCGTACACTTGGATATAGCTGAGCATCGCGTCGCCGACAGTGATTTTCATCTTGTCGCCGTCATTCTCTTTGTATGCCTTTTCAAAGTAATAATAGGTACTCGAGAATCGATGCTGTTCCTCGATGCTCCAGTACTCATCAAGGGGTTTGCCCATCGCGCGCAAAAAATCCCTGTAGCTGCCGCGCTTGGTAAACTCAATAAAGTTGATCTTGCTGATCCGGTTAAACTCCAGATACTCATAGTAAAGCTGTATCTCTTCGCTGTCGGATTTTTCAGGCATCACCCGGATCACGTCGGCGGGAACGCTGTACGCGCCGCAGTATTTTAAGACGCTGACGCGTTTGTTGCCCTCTTCCACATAGTATCGATTGAGGTATTCATAAACCTTGATCGGCTCGCGGATCCCTTCGCTGAGATGGGAGCGGTAGAGCGCCTCCCACTTGTCAGCAAACTCCGTTCCCTCGTCGAGGATCGGCAGAAAATCCGTCGTAAAGGCGTTGACCCTGCCGCCCGTTTTGGTGCCGATGATAAACCACACGGGGATCTGGATAACGCCGAGATGAGACCCCGCCATCGATCTTTCGGGCGGGACGATATCATCCAGCACGGGAAGATACGGATTTTCGTTTTTTGCGTTTTTTGACCGAACTTCTTTTTGGCCGAGCTTCAGCGCTTCTTTATAGTATAGTTCTTGCTGCATATGGGACTCCCATGGATAAAAAGCTCCTAAGTCACAGGAGCTTATGAAAGATTATTTGCCGTAACCGTGCGGGTGAGTGTTGTGCCACTTCCACGCGGTTTCGATGATGGTCGGCAGGCTGTCGTATTCCAGCTTCCAGCCGAGGATGGACTTCGCTTTGTCGGAGGACGCGATCAGCACGGCGGGATCGCCCGCTCTGCGCCCTTCATAGACAACCTTGATCTCTTTGCCGGTAACCCTGCGGGCGGTCTCGATCACCTCGTTGACCGAAAAGCCGACGCCGTTGCCGAGGTTGAAGATATCGCTTTTGCCGCCGTCTTGCAGATATTTCACCGCTAAGATATGCGCCTGCGCCAGATCGGTCACATGAATATAATCGCGCACGCAGGTGCCGTCTTCGGTGGGATAATCCGTACCGAATACGCTGATGTGATCGCGCACGCCCTGCGCCGCCTGCAGGATGATCGGGATCAGATGGGTCTCGGGGTTGTGAGCCTCGCCGATCGAGCCGCTGATATGCGCACCGCACGCGTTGAAGTATCTCAAAGATACAAACCGCAGACCGTGGGCGACATTCGTCCAGTAGAACATCCTCTCCATCGCCTTCTTGGTCTCACCGTAGCAGTTGGTGGGATTGGTGGGATCGGACTCTAATATCGGGGTATGCTGCGGCTCGCCGTAGGTCGCCGCCGTGGACGAAAACACCACCTTGTCGATCCCGTGCGCCACCAGTGATTCCAGCAGCACCTTGGTACCGCAAAGATTGTTGTCATAGTATTTCAGCGGCTTTACCATGCTTTCGCCGACAAGGGAATTAGCCGCAAAGTGGATCACCGCGTCAATGTCGCCTTCCTTGTCAAGAACGTCATCTATCTGAGCTCTGTTGCGCAGATCGCCCTGATAGAACTTCGCCTGCGGATGAACCGCCTCGATGTGTCCTGTCTCCAGATTATCGAAGATAACCACATCATTTCCTTCTTCTATGAGTTTGTAAACAGTGTGCGAACCGATATAGCCCGCGCCTCCGAGTACCAATACTTTCATGCTGTTCCTCCGTTATGTCGTTTTTTGAATCGCGATCTCAAAATTAATACTCACGCTCTCGCAGCCGGCTGCGCTGAGGGTGAGGGTCGCCTTTCCCTCTTTGCCCTTTGTGCGGACATATAAGCCGCCCATGCCCGCTCGAAGAATCACGGGATCCTCCCCGATCAGCTCGATATCGCCGCTTGTCTGCGCATTCAGCGCGCCGAAATAATACGGCAGGGTGTTGCCGTTCTGATCGGTCATGCGAATACGCACCGCCGCAACGTCATAGGTCTCTTTTTCGAAAAGGTCGGTATGATCGACCTCTGCGATCAAACTAAGCCTCTCAAAGGGAGATACGCTGAGCTCTTTGACGAGCTTGCCGTTTTTGAACGCTTCAAAGCGGAAGACAATACTCTTGTCGCCCCAGTTGCCGATGTACTTGCCGTACAGGCGGTAGGCGTCGTCGGCGCTCATGCCGTATCTTGTCATCAGATACGCGGACTTCACCTTCGCTTCCGGAGAAAGATTATTCATGCCGAAGCGGGAGCTTTCGTTGAGGATATCCTTGATATACGCCGCCTGCTTGGGCGTGAAGTCCTCGTTGTCCTCTATCTGGGAACCGATGTAGTCGGTGATTTCGATCGGCGGGTATTGCAGATGCGGGAAGTCCGAATCCTCATGCGTGTATTCATGAATGAAACTGTCGTTTTTATAAAAGCGAACGCTGTCGGCGTTGGTGAGGATATAAACGCGTCCGCGGTTGGTGGCGGGATGGTCGCCGATATCCATCGAAGAGCTCAGACAGAGGATCGTCTCATCGCTGTTTTGAATTGCATAGAGCTGTGCCGCGAGCTTTTTGTTGCGGAACATATCGCATACGCCGTGGTAGCAAATGCGGTCTCCGGAGCCGAACTCCTTGTGCGTGTTATAGTCAAACATACACCAGCCGAAGGAGCCCGCGATATCGTTATAAGAAGCGACCGCGTCAAGCGTACGCGCGTGTCTGAGCATATGCTCGAGTCGGTGCTCCTCATCGTCAAACGCCTTGGTGGAATACATATGACCGCCGTACTCGGAGATCAAATACGGCTTCTCCACATCGGAGGTGACCGCCTTCTTGGGCTCACAACCGGGCTGTACGCCGTCATGTATAAAGTCGTTGTAGGTATAAACGTCCTCGAGCAGCTCGCTGTTCTTGTGACAGCGCACGCCGCCGGTCGCGCGGGTGGGATCGAGCTCTCTCGCCGCCTCGTTGGTGCGAACGTAAAAATCATGGTCATCGGGGCTTTCGTTGATCCTGACGCCCCATAGGATGATGGAAGGATGGTTGCGGTACTCGCGCACCATCTCTTTGACCGCCTCTACTCCGACGTCTTTCCACGCATCATCGCCGAGATTCTGCCACCCGGGAGCTTCGGTAAACACCGGCATTCCCAGCTCGTCGCAGCGATCGATAAAATGATGCGACTGCGGATAGTGAGAGGTCCTTACCGCGTTGCAGCCCAACTCATATTTCAGCACATCCGCGTCGAAGCGCTGCATCGAACGCGGCATCGCGTAACCGACAAAGGGATAGCACTGGTGGCGGTTGAGTCCGCGCAGTTTGAACTTTCTGCCGTTGAGATAAAAACCGTCTTTTTGAAACTGCGCTCTGCGAAAACCGATTCGCCGCGAGAAGCTGTCGATCACTTCTCCGTCTTTCAGCAGCTCTGCCGTCATCTCATAAAGAACAGGGCTGACCGGATCCCACAGATGTACGCCCGGTACCGTCAAAGAAACATGGTCAACGATCGGGAAAGTCGCTTTACCGAGTACCTCTTCCCCATCCGCTTCGCTGACAGACAGGCGGATCACATCCGCGTCGCCGACGATATCCAGCTCACAGTCAACCGTTCCCTCAAACGTAAGTCCCGCCAAAAGCTTGGGATTCATGCGCGGTGTTACCCGCACGCTCTTGGGAACAGAGGGCTTTGCGAATATATCTTTGATATAACTTTTCTCACGGAATTCGAGGCGCACTTCGCGGTATAAGCCGCCGTAGGTCAGATAGTCGATGACCTTGCCGAAGGGCGGAAAGTTCAGGCTCTCACGCGTATCCAGCTCCACAGAAAGCAGCGGCGCCGGATTGTCGGTGATCAGCTCGAACTCAAAAGCGGTGTAGCCGCCCTTGTGCTCACCGATCATCTCACCGTCCAGATACACCTTGGCGTAGTGCGCCGCGGCGCCGAAGCAGACGAAAGCTCTCCTGTCGCCACGGACGCTCAGATCCAGTCTCTTGCGGTAACCGCAGACCATCTGATAAATGCTCTCGTCAAAGTAGTCATAAGGCGTAAGAGCGCAGGTGTGAGGCAGGCGCACTGTTTGAGCCTCGCCTTCACCGAGCGCAAAACCGCCGTCAAAGGCGGGCGTGAACTCCCAGCCGTCATTGATATGAATAATCTTTCTCATAGCTTACCTCACGCTCTGTCCTTTTCAACGCATAGGATCCACGAAAAGCCATAGGGCTTCAAGGTCTCGGATAAGCCGCGGATCTCTTCGCCGCTGATCAAATCAAGCCCCGAAAGAATGCCGTCGAAAAAGGCAGGCTGTTCCTCTGCGCTGAAGTTAAAGAAGGCATACAGTTTTTGGTTTTGATATTCACGCATGATACCCAGCACATGATCGTTGACGGTGTTGATCACGCTGAAATCTGCCGACGCGGTAAAGACGTCGTATTTGCGCCGCATATCTTCCAATGTCATAAGCGCCTGATAGACGATACCCTCTACCGCCTTTTTATCATGTCTGCGCTCTGCTTTTTTCCAGTCTAATTTGCCGCGGTGCAGATAACGGCTGTCCGCCTTTTTGTCGGGGTCGTCGTGATAACCGTAATCGTTGAGCTGAGCGATCTCATCACCGCTGTAGATAACGGGAATGCCGCTTTGGGTCAGCATATACGCGTGCAGCATAATATCGCAGTCTAACGCTTTCTTCAGCGCGTCGGAATCGTTCTTCGCCAAAGCGTCCTCGATACCGCACAGGCTCGCGGTCGTACCGCACAGGCGAGCGTCACCGAGACTCTCGTCGTCGTTATACAGCTCGCCGTGAGAGGGACTTCCCTCGAATTTTCCGGTGAAATAATCATTGAGGAATTTCTTATGCGGGACCTCGCTCATGCCGAAGGAGTTAAGATAATCATAGTCAAGTCCCCAGCCGATATCGTCGTGACATCTCAGATAGTTGAGGAACACATAATCCTTCGGGAGATCACAGAGCTGCTGCATCTGTCGGCTCAACAGCCTTACGTCCTTTGTCGCAACGGTATGCCATGTGCTTGCCATGGTAGTGACGTTGTACAGCATATGACACTCCGGACTCTCTTTTGTGCCGAAATACGGCGCCACCTTGGAGGGCTCCATTACGACCTCGCCCAACAGCAGCACCGAGGGACAAACGATCTCGGATATGATACGCATCATGCGCACAAGCTTGTGCACGGTCGGAAGGTTGCGGCAGTTGGTGCCCAGCTCCTTCCAGATATAGGGAACCGCGTCGAGACGGATAATATCGATACCGCGGTTGCACAGCGACAGCATGTTGCATACCATGTCGTTGAACACAATACAGTTGCCGTAGTTGAGATCCCACTGATAGGGATAGAAGGTGGTCATAACAACATCGCCGTTTTCCAGCTGTGTAAAGTTGCCGGGCGCGGTGGTCGGGAATACCTGCGGAACGGTTCGCTCAAACTCAAAGGGGATATCCCAGTTGTCAAAGAAGAAATAGCGCTTGCGCATCTCTTCGTTGCCGTCACGCGCCGCCTTCGCCCACGCGTGATCCTCGCTGGTGTGATTCATTACAAAGTCGAGACACACGCTGATGTCACTGCGATGACATTCGGCGGTCAGGGCTTCCAGATCCTTCATACTTCCCAGCTCGGGCTGAACACGGCGAAAATCGGCTACCGCGTAGCCGCCGTCGCCTCTGTCCTTGGGACTTTTTAAAAGCGGCATCAGATGCAGATAGTTGATTCCGCTCTCTTTGATATAGTCGATCTTCGCTTTTACGCCTTTAAGATTATCCGCAAAGTTGTCGACATACAGCATCATCCCGACCAGCTTGTTGGTACTGTACCAGAAGGGCGTGCTCTCGCGGCGCCTGTCGAGTTTTTTCAGGGCAGGGTTTCGCTTTTCGTAATACTCGTGCATGGCGTTGCACAGCCAGTAGAACGCCTGCATATCATTATTGTAAACTTCGCAGTACAGCCATTTGAACTCGTCGAAACGCGCTTCAAAACGTTCTGCGAATTCTTTTTCCCATTTAGCGGAATGCTTCATCAAATCACCTCATCCAGTGTCGGCATAGCGGGGATCGCGCCGCTGCGGGAGGTTGTGATACTCGCCGCTTTGTTTGCGAACGCTACGAGCTCTCTGATCTCTTCTTCACTCAGTTTGGAGGGATCATATTTGCCGCGTCTTGCCATACCGCTTAAAAACGCGCCGAAGAAGGTATCTCCCGCGCCGTTGGTATCGGCGACCTTGACCTTTATGCCCTCGCACAACCCTGTTTTATCGCCGAAGCGATAGTATGCGCCCTTTGCGCCGAGCGTCAGCAGAATCAGCTTGATACCGTACTGATCTGCTAACTGCTTCGTACCGGCTTCGGGATCGTCGGTATCGGTGAGAAGCGGCAGCTCCTCGTCGGAGATCTTCAGGATATCAACAATACTCAGCGGCGTCTTCATCCCAAGCAGCGCGTCGTCCACGCTGTCCCAAAGGCTTGCACGGTAGTTCGGGTCATAGGTGATCGTTGCGCCCATGTTTTTTGCCCGTAAAGCGGAGTTGAAGGTCGCGCTGCAAGACGGCTCCTGCGTCATGCTGACGGAACCGAAATGCAAAAACCGCGTATCACCCAGCAGCTCATAGGAAACCTCTTCTTCACGCAGCTGTGTATCGGCAAAGCCCTTGCGATAAAAAGCAAAGCTGCGCTCGCCGTTCTCCTGCAGAGAAACGACGGCAAGGGTTGTATTCTCTTTCTCACTGACGATCATGCTGTCGGCGTTGACGCCGTTTTGCTTAACGGTATCGACCAGTAATCTGCCGAATGCGTCGTTGCCGACCTTTCCGATAAACGCAGTCTTCGCGCCGAGCTTGGCGGCGGCTACCGCGACGTTGGCGGGAGCGCCTCCCGGAAACGCGGTATAGACGGGGATCCCCGCGTCGGAAACTCCGGTCTGGGTCAAATCGATCAGCATTTCGCCTATTGTAACGATATCAAACATGATGTCCTCCATGTATGTTTATTCAGTAGTATTATCCTTAGTTTCGATCTCTCGGATCACACGGCAGGGGTTGCCGACGGCAAGCGTGTTGTCGGGAATATCCTTGGTGACAACGCTGCCCGCGCCGATGACAACATTCTTCCCGATATGAACGCCCGGGACAAGTATCGCTCCCGCGCAGATCCATGCGTTCTCGCCGATGAAAACGTCGCGGTTATATTGTAAGCCTTTTGCCCTCGGCTCGGGCTCCAGCGGATGGTTGGCGGTAGCGATCGTGACATTCGGTCCGAACATCACATGGTCGCCGACATAGATATGCCCGTCATCCACCAGCGTCAGGTTGGAATTTGCGTAGATATGAGAGCCGAAGTGAACATGGTGACCCCCCCAGTTGGCATGAAACGGCAGTTCGATATAGCAGTTCTCTCCGCACTCGGCAAAATTCTCTTTCATGAAGGCTTCCTTCGCGGCGATATCCGTCGGCTTGAGCTGGTTGAACTCCCACAGCCTTTGCTGATACACCTGCTGTTCCTTCATGATCTCGTCATCACAGGGATCATAAACCAATCCCTGCACCATGCGTTCATACTCTGTCATAATGCATCACCCGTTGAGAGAATCGACAAATCGCATGAACGCCTCTTTCCCCTGCGCGTCGCGCTTGAATACGCCCGCGTCGCAGAGCACCTGTTCAAACACGGCTCCAACCTCGGCGCGGATGATCTGTGTCGCGTTATCGGCGTCAAATTCCGGATGGCGGGTCATGAATTCCCCTGCCCACGCAGCGTGACTTGCCGTCTGAGGATTTGCTGACAAATCTTCTTTGTTGAGCAAGGCAGTTCTGACCGCTTCTAATTCGACCGCCAGCCTTGCGGGAAGTACCGCAAGGCCCATCACCTCGATCAGTCCGATATTCTCCTTCTTGATATGATGGAGCGAAGGGTTCGGATGATACACGCCCAGCGGTCTGTCGGGAGAAGTAAGATTGTTGCGCAATACCAGATCACACTCAAATCTGCCGTCCTTCATTCGGGCGATCGGAGTGATCGTGTTGTGCGGTGTATCGCCGCTGAAGGCAAAGATATTTGCCGTTTCATCGGAGTAAGAACGCCAGTGTGACAGCACATAGGCGCATGCTTTTGAAAGGGCTTTTCTGTCTTCACTGCTCAGCCGGATCACGGACATCGGCCATTTGACAACGCCGGCGCTGACCTCGGGAAAGCTCTCTAAGTCAAACGGCGTTTCAACGGGAGCCGACGCCATCGCAAAGGTGTAGTGACCGCCCTGAAAATGCTCGTGGCTGAGGATCGATCCTCCCACGATCGGCAGATCGGCGTTGGAGCCGATGAAGTAGTGAGGGAACATGGCGATAAAGTCGAAGAG
Organism: uncultured Ruminococcus sp.; assembly: GCA_964588105.1. Classification (GTDB taxonomy): domain Bacteria; phylum Bacillota; class Clostridia; order Oscillospirales; family Acutalibacteraceae; genus Ruminococcoides. The sequence continues at coordinate 12,169 of CAZPOG010000021.1, forward strand.
CTTATCGAATACCGCGTCGTCGATCTTCATCGGAATATGCTGTTCGTTGAACACGATACAGTGCTCGTTATAATAGCCGTAGGGAGAGTACTGGAGGTACCACGGCTCTGCGTGGATCTCTATCGGGATCGGACGCAGATTCTGGCGCGCGGGATGGTTCGAGTTGCCCGCAAAGCCCATATTCTCCGCGCAGAGCTGACACCTGGGATAGGCGGTTGACTGGCTCGCTCGCGCTGCGGCGATATCACGCGGATCCTTCTCGGGCTTGCTTCTGTTTATCGTGATGTCGAGGGTACCGTATTCTGACTCATATGTCCACTTGACGTCCTTCTCGATCCTGCCCGCGCGGACATAATTGAGCTTTTTTGAAAAGTCATAATACCATTCGGTCGCCGCCTTCTCGGACGCGTCATACTGCTCCTTGAATTCGCGGATCACCTCTCCGGGCATCGGGGTCAGGATCCCCATCAGCTTGGTATCAAAGAGATCGCGGTTGGCGGTGGTATCATGAATCACGCCGCGCTCACAGGCATAGTCGACAAGCGGCTTGAGGATCTCATCAATGGTTAGGTCGTTTTCTTCCGCGGGTTCGTCCTGCCAGTCATAGACACGCAAAACGTCCATCAGCATATTGCGGACGACAAGCGTGTCCGCTTGATCAATCAACCGATTTTTCACACCGTAGTCGATCAGTCGTTGAATATCCGCATAAATCATAGTATCACCTCATTTTATCACTGTGATTAATCATTCAGGTGTGGGCAAAGCCCACCCGCAACTTTTCTCTATTCTCTCTTCTCTAAACTGTGATTTCCACACCGCCGACGGGACGGATCCTGAGCACATAGCAGCTGCCCTCGCCGAAGAGCGCATCCATCTTTTCTTTATACATAGGCGTCTTGCCGTGCGGCACAAACGCCTGGATCGTACCCGCAAAGCCGCCGCCGTGAACGCGTACCGCGGCGTTCTCGCCCAACACCAGCTTGCTCACCGCTATACCAAGTGTAATACCCTGCTCAAGCGGCTTTTTGGCGGCAAAGAGGTTTTGGAGCAAAAACGCGGAAGACTGCGCCGACGCGCGAAACTCGTTGAAGAACGCGTCGAGATCCCAATGGTCAAGCGCCTGAGCCTCTCGCTTCGCGCGCTCGTTCTCCCCGAAGAAGTGCATTGCCCTGAGGATCGCGCGATCCGAGCATACTCCCTTCAGCTTCGGGATTGCGCTATAGAAATCTTCTTTATCCACCTCGCGCAGCACTTCTTTACCGAAAAACGCTGCCACGCTCTTCATTTCTGTCGGTACCGCGACATAGTCGTCGGTCAGATCGGAGTGACTGCCTTTGGTATCGGTGATGCACAGGCTGTATCCCGCGCGGTCAAAATCAAAATGATGTTTTTCGACGAACGGGTTCTTCGGATCCTTGAAGTCGAGATATACAAATCCGCCTACCGAGCATACCGTCTGGTCCAGCAGACCGCTGCCCTTGCCGAAGTAGACATTCTCAGCGTACTGGCCGATCTTCGCGATTTCGACCTCGCCCGCTTTGAAATCGTTATAAGCGATATCGATGATGGTCCCGATCAGCGTCTCAAACGCGGCGGATGAGGACAGCCCGCTGCCGCCGAGCACATCGGAAACGGAATAGGCGTCAAAGCCGCCGATGTTCACGCCCCTCTCACAAAACCACGCGGCGATACCGCGGATCAAAGCCTGAGAGGTGCCTTTTTCTTCTTCGTGAATACTCAGGTCGGATAAGTTGACCTCGCACATCGGATAACCTTCCGACTGAAAGCGAATCACTCCCTCGTCGTGGAAAGCAACTACCGCGATCACATCGAGATTCACCGCCGCCGCCAAAGCGCAGCCGTGCTGATGGTCGGTGTGGTTGCCGCCGATCTCCGAACGTCCCGGAGCGGAGAATAAACGGATATCCTCCCTCTCGGGAAACGCCTTCATGAATTTTTCAATAGTCTCAATATACCGCTGTCTTTGTCTGAACAAGACCTTCTCGTCAGCGCCGTAAAGCAGCTTGAAAGTCTCGTGAAATTCTCTGTTGTTGATTTTGTCACACATTGTCTGTGCTTTCATGTTACCACCCTCACATATCTAATTTTTTCATTTCTTCGAGGATCTCTTTCTCGGACATTTGTGACATATCCTCTGCGCCTTCTCCGCTTTCATAATAGGCTTTCTCCTCGGGAGATCCGGGCATGATCTTCTTTCCGTCCTCGGTCAGGATAAAGTCGCCGCAATCATCGACCAGCGGCAGATACCGCGAAAAGTCTTTGATCAGCAAACGCGAGGTAAGCATCACGATCGCACCGAAGCCGAAGAAGAACCAGATGAACGCGTACAGCGGACGAAAATGCTGATCGGTATAGGTCAGATACAGCGGGAACACGTGGAAGAACAGGTTGACAAGCAGCCACCACGGCTTATGAAACGCGAAGTACAGTCCGAACTTGATGAGATTCGGCAAGGTATTCTCGAATGCCGCCATCGTGGGAAACAGATAGATCATGATGATAACCAGTACCAACCCCAGCGCATAGACGCCGTACTGCAGATAGTTGATAAAGCCCTCTGCCTGAGAACAGATCTTGATATTAAAATAACCGACAACCATCAAAACGGCAAAGATCACCCACGCGATGGTCGCCTGCTTGAAATTCGTTTTGAATCCGATCCAGAATTGTTTAAAGGGATTGACGACGCCGTTGCCCCGTAAGGTCTTGAGCATCACATGATAAAGGGCGACATAGGACGCGCCGATCGTAACAACAGGAATACTGAACAGCACAAACATCAGGTTCGCGCCGATAATAATACCGATCTTCGTCATCAGCCTACCGAACACGCTGTCATTAGAGAAGAACGAGTTGATCGCGTCACGCATAGTTATCCCTCCCCCAACACATAGTCAATAAAATACTCAACCTCTTCGAGGTTATCGCTCGTCGCGCAGATCCCGATGGCGCAGGAGTCGGGATACATCTGATACTCCGATATCAGAATGCTGTCGGAAATATCAATGCCGACGGGGATCGGACCGTCGTGCTCCTCGTCTTCCTCGGGCGGTTCATAATAGATAAAACGCTCTTCGTATTTTGCCTTGATAGACGCGGCGCGCTCGTCGTTTAGATCCAGCAAGCGTCCGCTCTGTCCCAGTGCTGCGAGAGAATCACACTCCATAGTAATGCCGTCGAGCTCTCCCGCGTCGGCAAGGGTAACAAAAGCATTATAGTAGGCATTGCCCTTCGCCTGATCCTTCAAATAATCAAAATAGGAAACCGCGTTGAACTCTACCTTTTTCTCTGTGAGGTCATATCCCGCTTTTTCGGTAAAATCCTTCCAGAGATCGGATCCCGTACCGACGTCCGCGGTCGTATTCGCAAAGGTCAGCGAGATCCAGTTATCCGGAATACTCGTCGCGAGCCTGACGATCATGAAGGTTCCGAACGCCAGAACGACCACGATGGCAACGATCGGGATCCAGAAGTATGTCCAGATATACTGAACCGCTTCCTTGAAGCTCATTGCTTTGATTTTCTGTTTTTCTTCGGCAAGATTCAGCCTGTTGGGATTCACTCTCCTGCCTCCTTTATATAAAAACTACTTGATTCTGATAATATCCACCTGCATACACGGATAATCTCCCGTCAGCTGCGGGAAAGTATAACCCGCGCTCATCAACGACGAGCCCAGACACTCAAACTCACCGCTGACGGAATAGACCGCTGTTTCGTCCAGACCTTTGAGCCTGACATGAACAGGGGCGGAATTAGCGAGCGGATTGGTCACCACGATATTCAGAAGACTGCGGCTCTTGTCCTCGCTGACAAACTGCCACGCGACATAATGTCTGCTGTCTACCGAAGTGCTCAGGCGATAGTGAAGTCCTCCGTGAATCAGAGGCTCGATCTCTTTGAACCGCTTGACCTGCTCCGTCATCTCATCAAGCTCTTCTTTAGAAAGCTTGTCGAGGTCAAGCTCATAGCCGAAGGTACCGGACATCGCAACGATCCCGCGGGTAGAGAGAGGCGTCAGGCGGCCTGTCTGGTGGTTCGGAGCGGCGGATACATGAGCGCCTACCGCGGACATCGGATAGCCGAACGAGGTACCGTACTGGATAGCAAGACGCGATATGGGATCGGTGTTGTCGGAGCACCAGATCTGCGGCGAATAAGCGAGCATTCCCGCGTCAAAGCGTCCGCCGCCGCCCGCGCAGCCTTCGAAAAGCACCTGCGGAAATTCCTTGGTCAGGTGATCGTACAGCCGATACAGATTCAGATAGTAGCGGTGGGATACCTCTCCCTGACGGGAGGAAGGAAGCGCATGTGAATACACATCCGCCATCGAGCGGTTGAAGTCCCACTTGATATAGGTGATGTTATACTGCGAAAGCAGATAGGAAATCGTTGTATACAGATAGTTATAGACGTCCTCTCTCGAGAGGTCGAGCACCAGCTGGTTTCTGCTCATCATCGGCGCGCGGTTCGGCGCGGAAAGCACCCAGTCGGGATGCGCTCTGTAGAGATCGGAGTCTTCGTTGACCATCTCCGGCTCGATCCATAATCCGAATTTGAGTCCCATGGCATTGATCTTTTTGATCAGACCGTTCAGTCCGTGAGGAAGCTTCTTCAGATCCGGCACCCAGTCGCCGAGGCCCGCGTTATCATCGTTGCGGTTTTTGAACCAGCCGTCGTCCATTACGAACAGCTCTACACCAAGCTTCTTTGCCTTCTTCGCAATAGACAAAAGCTTCTGCTCGTTCAAGTCAAAATACGTCGCCTCCCAGTTGTTGATCAGCACGGGACGGTGGGCAAGCTTGAACTTTCCTCTGACGACGTTGTTGCGGATCACACGGTGATAGCGGTGAGACAGCTCAGTCAGACCGTTGGCGCAGGTCAGGATCACCTCGGGCGTATAGAAGGATGTTCCCGCCGACAGCTCCCAGCGGAAACGGTCGTCGGAGATACCCATCACCGCGCGGGTGGAATCGAACTGGTCGAGTTCGACCTCGATCTTGTGGTTGCCGGAATACATCAGCATTAAGCCATAGGACAGTCCCATATCCTCGGTGGCGGCATGGTCGCATAAAATGATGAAAGGATTGTGCTGGTGGCTCGACATACCTCTGCCGGAAGCAAGGGTATGGATCCCGTGGAAGAGCGGCACACGCTCGACCTGACGCTCCATACAGTGACGTCCGTGGAAGTGGATCATATCCCACTTGCCGAACGGCAGCTCCAAGCAGATAGACGACGCTTTTCTCAGCCAGACGGTCTCGCTGCCCGCGTTAATGATCTCCGCCGCGCGGGTGATCATATCCAGCTCCTCAAATACGCCGTAGTAGAGCCTTACCGCGATGTTGACGGCGGTATCGATCAGGCTGAGGATCAAGGTCTGTACCGTGTCGCCGTTATCATAAACGGATGGAAGCCCGGGAATATCATACTTGCCGTTCTTGATCTCATATCCGGCGAAGTGAAACTCCGCGCAGCGCGAACCGTCGGAGGACGAAGCGCGGATACTGGTTACTCTGAAATCTCCCACGCCGAAGGAGGTATACTCCTGGGCAATGGAATCCAAAGAGAACGCGCGGTCATGACGCTTATCGTAGGGGTTTCCCGAAAAGCCGTGATCATAGATCCGATAGGGATAAGACATATCGTTCTGTCCTACTCTCGGGCCGTAATACAAATGGTGCAGATAGCCAAGCTCGTCGACTTGCATCTGATAGCAGGTGGACTCTGTCTCCAATATAAATTGTTTTGTCTCTTCGTTAAAACGGATACTCATAACATTCTCCTTTTCTCAGTCTGAAATCTCGGTGAACACCTGTCGTTTTAGGTTTCCTTTTCTTCCTCCTGCGATCTGCGCTGTTCACGATAAGCGCGCGGACTGACGCCGTAGAAATTTTTGAAGGTTTTGGAGAAGGTCAGGGGATTGTCGTAGCCTACCTGACGGGATATCTCCTGAATAGGGTTATCGGTTTCCATAAGCAGCCTGCTTGCGCGGTTTAATTTGCATTTCATCAGATACTCCTGCGGAGAAATACCCATCTTCGCCTTAAAAATATTGGTCAGATAGCTGCGATGGATCCCGATATATCGCGCGACGTCGCTGACTCTTGCGGTAGCGTAGTTCGCTCTGATAAAATCGGCGGCGTACTTGATATACTGTTCGGAAGGATAATCGTGTGTTCTTTTGATATTCTGGTTGCCCTTATAATAGGACTCGATTGCGGAGGTGATATAAGCAAAGAGCAAGCCGGTACGCTGAACGACGTTTGCGGGAGACACCTCGGGAACCTCCAGCACCTGCGCGACAATCGAATAAAACCGCTGGGGATCGATATGACAGTCAAGTACGTTGACGCCTTTGGTAAAGCCTGACTTTTCCAGACATTCCAAAGCGAGGTTGCCGTCGAACGTCATCCAGCAATATACCCACGGGTTTTCGGAATCGGCTCTGTACCATGTATCTTCACCGGGCTTGGTAACAAACATCTGCCCGAAATGAAGCTCTTTCTCCACTTTGTTGACACTGAGGATACCTTTTCCCTCCAAAACAACGTGCAAATGATATCCGGGTCGGTCTTCGGTATGATAATAATACTCTGGAGGGCAATGCTCTACGCCGCAGAGCATCAGATACAGATCGTCGGTAAAGCGCCGCTGATATACCAGACAGCGCACCTTCGGAGTCTCATAATATTTGCTTTCTTCGCTCATAGTATCACCCAAAAAAGTTAAGCTCTTATGAAAACCGGGTGGGATGCGCAAACCGGCTTTCATAATGGTTTACATGTACTTCATAAAAGAAGCCGGAGGTATTACACCGGTGTAATACCTCCGACAACTTGTTGGTTATTCAAGCACTGTCGCCCAATGGCGAAATCATACTTAAAGTTTGCCGCCCGAGGTAGCTATACCCTCTACAAATTGCTTTTGGAAAATGACATAAATCACAACCATCGGTACAACTGCCAGAACAGCCGCGGCCATCATGGTGGGATAGTTGCTGGAGAACTGTCCCTGCATCTTAGCAAGACCCGCCGAAAGAGTGGTGGTTTCCGCTTTGGTACAAACAATCATCGGCCACATCAGATCTTTGAACGCGAACAACGCCGTGAAGATACCCAGAGATACCATCGAGGAGCGTGTCAGCGGCATCATGATTCTTAAGAATCTCTGGCCGATGTTACAGCCGTCAATATCCGCTGCCTCCTCCAGATCTTTCGGAAGTCCCTCGTAGCCTGTCTTTAACAGATAGGTACCGAAGGCGGTGACGATACCCGGGAACACAAGTCCCGTTACCGTGTTGAGAAGGTTAAGCTTAGATACCATCAGATACTGAGGAATGATGAATATCTGAGCGGGGATCATCATCTGGATAAGAACGAGAGCAAAGAAGAAATTCTTGCCCGGGAAGCGAAGTCTGCCGAAGGCGTAGCCCGCCATGGTAGCGGTCAGACAAGCGCAGATAACTCTGAAGAGGATCATCAGCAGGGTGTTCTTATACAGATAAAGGAAGTTGTAGCTCTTCCAGACTTCCGCGAAATTCTCCCAGTGCCAGCCGTGGGCGGGGAAAATATAGAACGGATCAACGGAGATAGCCTCCTGGTTGGTCTTGAGAGCGGTTAAGATCATCCATACGAAGGGAACCAACATAATGAAGGCAAAGATGATCAGGATGACATACATAATAATTTTGCTTGCGATATTTCTTGCGCGAGCACTAGCCATAAA
>CAZPOG010000022.1:0-19812 GCA_964588105.1 uncultured Ruminococcus sp.
ATAAAAAACGAACCGATAACTGACACGATTGTATCAATTATCGGTTCTTTTTTGGAGCTGATGACCAGATTCGAACTGGTGACCTCGTCCTTACCAAGGACGCGCTCTGCCTACTGAGCTACACCAGCAAATGGTGTTTTTCACACTTTTTTGCTTTCAGCCTTACTATGATAGCATAAGTTGTGAGAAATTTCAATAGTTTTTTGAAAAATGTTTTGTGAAAGGGGAAAACGGGTGTTTTTACGCAGGACAAGGCGGGGGAGATCCCGCCTTGTTTTGTAGCTGCAAATTATTTTATTTGATGTGACTTGAGCCTTTTGACGTAGGAGGAGGTCTCCTTTGACACCACACCCGCGAGCGCAATCAGCGCGACGAGGTTGGGTAACGCCATCAGCGCGTTGAGGATATCGGCGATTCCCCACACTGCGGAGATCGTAAGGTAAGGTCCGATCAGCACCGCGGCGATGTAGACCCAGCGGAATATGACCAAAAGCGTTTGGTTGCTGTTTGTGAGATATTCCAGACATTTTTCAAAGTAGTAGTTCCAGCCGAGGATGGTGGTAAACGCAAAGAACATCAGACAGATCATCAGCACCGCGGAGGAGAAGCCTTCGTTGAACGGCAGTCCCGTTTGCCACGCGTAGGAGGTGATCTCCACGCCTTCGAGCGCCTTGCCGGTCACCTGCGGATTCCACGCGCCGGTGATCACGATCGAGAGTCCGGTCATTGTGCAGATAATGATGGTGTCGATGAAGGTGCCCGTCATGGTGACCAAGCCCTGTCTGGCGGGCTCGTTGGTTTGGGCAGCTGCCGCAGCGATAGGAGCGGAGCCTAAGCCCGCTTCGTTGGAGAAGATGCCTCTGCCGATACCTTTCTGCATTGCCGCTTTGAGTGTCAGTCCGATGATCGCGCCGCCCACTGCGTTGACGTTGAACGCCGAGCGGATGATCAGCGAGAACGCGGAGGGGATCTGTGAAACGTTGCACACCAGAATGATCAGCACGAACACCACATAGGTGATCGCCATAAACGGTACCACGACCTCGGACACCTTAGCGATACGCTTGATACCGCCGATGATGACCAGCGCCGCGCAGAGGGTAACGATCGCGCCGACGATCACCAGCGTATAAGTATAGCTGTTCTCGCCGATAGAGAACAGGATGTGCGTCTTCTCGGGGTCAAAGACATTCTGTGCCGCAGAGGTGATCCCGTGGATCTGGGTGATCGTGCCGATACCCAACAGTCCCGCGCCGACGCCGAAGAACGCAAAGAGCTTGGAGAGCCACTTAAATTTCTTTCCCATACCGTTTTCGATGTAATAGAACGGGCCGCCGATGAAGTGACCGTCTCCTTTGTCGACGCGGTACTTGATCGCGAGCAAGCCCTCCGAGTACTTCGTCGCCATGCCAAAGAACGCGGCGACCAGCATCCAGAAGAGCGCGCCGGGACCTCCGGTGGAGATCGCTGTGGCGACGCCGACGATGTTGCCTGTACCGATGGTAGCAGAGAGCGCGGTGCACAAAGCGCCGAAGGAGGTGATCTCTCCTTTGCCGCCGTCCTCGTTCTTTACCATATATTTCAGCGCTCTGGGCAGGTGAAACACCTGAACAAGCCCCGTGCGAAATGTCAGATACACGCCTGTTGCGAGTATCAGTATGATCAGAGGCCATCCCCAGACATATTCATCAATTTTCGTAACAAGAGAATCAAAGGTCATAACGGTTAATTCTTGCGGTTGTTGGTTATCGGTTGTCGTTTTTATTTCACTTGGCAATTATATCACAATTATACTTTGAGAGCAAGAACGATTATGATTACTCAAATCGACGTTGTCAAAAATGAGATCACGGCAAATACAAACCGTATTGCGTTCTTTTTGTGACTGTGGTAAAATAAATTGAAATCTGCCATGAGTGATTTGATAAGAGCGGGAGTATGACTATGGTTAACGGAAAAGCATTTGTGATAGCGAAAGAATCTCTGCCGGGGATGAATTCGGCGCAGTTATATAGCGGTTTATATCTGAACTGGTATGACGGGTTGACCGTCGTTTTCTCTAAGGATAAACAGTATGTACTGATCGGCGAATGCTGGTCGATCAAAAAGGATGATTCGCCGCAGGAGTTTCTGACCGAGAGCACGGATTTCAACACCGAGAAAATCCTTATGCGCGAAAACTTCTGGTGCGGCAGATATATCCTGATATTAAAAGACACGATCTATATGGATGCGGTCGGCTCCATGAGCGTGTATTATAACGACGATTACGTTTCCGACAGCCTCAATCTTCTGCGGGAAATGATGAACCTTGACCTGAAGAAAGAAAAGATCTATGAAGGGTTGAGTCCGGATTTTGTTCCCGGGACCCATACACAGTATGACGGGATCAAGCGTCTGCTGCCGAGTCTTGTCTATAACTTTGAGAGCAAGACCGTATCAAGCCGCGCGCTGCTGCCCGAATATCCCGTAGAATTTCAAAGCAAAGAAGAGAGGATCCGCGCGTTTGTCAGCGAGTTTTCTCAGTGTTTAAGGAATATCGACAAGCATTTTGAGGGGAAGACCAAGCTGATCACCTGCACCGGAGGAAGGGATTCGCGAACCGTCCTGGCGGCGTCACAGTACGCCGGACTGCGTTATGATACTTTCTTGCTCGAGCATGACGAGATCAGCGACGAAGACATCACGATCTCAAAGCAGCTGAGCGACCTGCTCGGCAGGAAGCACTATTATATCAAACAGAACAAAAGCCGCATGAGCGCCGGGAGGCTTGCCGATTTTGACCGCCATACCTGCAACTATGAGAACGGCGTCGACAAACTGTTTTACGGATACGGACAGTTCGAAGATCTCAGAGATCGGGTTGGAAACGATATCGTGATACTCAGAGGAGCAATCTGGGAAACGACGAGCGAATTCTACGGAGAATTCATGAAAGAAGATCTCGCCGGCAGTATCTGGTCGATATTCCCTCTTCTGCCGTATCAGCCGCGTTATCGGGAATCCGTTGAGGAATGGATGAAAACGGTAACCGACGATACAGAGAACCGACAGATCGAGATGTCCGCCAGAATCTACTGGGATCTCAGAGCGGGATGCTGGCTCTCCGTGATCGAGCAGGCGTTTGATATCTATGACGGGATCATCTCCGTCCAGCCGATCAACTGCAGAAGACTGCTTTCTCTGCTGTTGGGCTTTGACAAAGAGGACAGAGTGACAAGACAGCACGAGATGGATATCACCGATTACGCCTGTCCGCAGTTTAAAGATATCCCGTATGATTTTCAGACAGAGAAGACCGGCGGCGAGAGTTCTTTGAAAAGATACAAAGAGTATTTCAAGAAGGCGTCATGTCTGCTGAGGCATTTCGGCCCCGGCGCCGTGATGATGTTTGTGAAGAATAAGAATAGTTAATGATAACCCATATCGGACTTATGTGATCCGGTATGGGTTTTGTTGTTATCCGATCAAAAACGTATTGCGTTCTTTTTCTAACTATGATACAATGAATTGAAACTATCATTAGGGTGATATTATGCCTTTTTCTCAGGATAAAATAAGAAATTTCAGCATCGTTGCGCATATCGACCACGGCAAGAGCACCCTTGCCGACCGTATCTTGGAGCTGACCGATTCCGTCGCCAAGCGCGATATGGAGGATCAGCTCTTAGACGATATGGAGCTCGAACGCGAACGCGGTATCACGATCAAAAGTCACGCCGTTACTCTCGAATACCACGCCGAAGATGGTCAGACCTATCTTTTCAATCTGATTGACACGCCCGGTCATGTGGACTTCAACTATGAGGTCAGCCGTTCTCTTGCCGCCTGTGAGGGAGCTGTTCTGGTCGTGGACGCGTCGCAGGGTATCGAAGCGCAGACTCTGGCAAACACCTATCTCGCGATCGACGCGGGACTGGAGATCGTGCCGGTCATCAACAAGATCGACCTGCCCTCTGCGGAGCCGCAGCGGGTGATCACCGAGATCGAAGACATCATCGGAATCCCTGCCGAGGACGCGCCGCAGGTATCCGCAAAAGCGGGTATCAACATCTCCGCCGTGCTTGAGAAGATCGTCAGCGACATCCCCGCTCCCGAGGGCGACGTCAACGCTCCCTTAAGGGCGATGATATTTGATTCCATCTATGACTCCTACAAGGGTGTTATTATCTACGTCAGACTCAAAGAGGGTCAGATCCATGTCGGCGATGAGTTCAGGCTTATGGCGACGGGATCCACCTTCAACGTGGTTGAGTGCGGCTATATGCGCGCGACCTCTTTGGAGCCAAAGGAAGGGCTGTACGCCGGTGAAGTCGGCTACATCACCGCGTCGATCAAGAGCCTGTCCGACGCGCAGGTGGGCGACACCGTCACCCTGACCAAGAATCCCGCGTCCATGCCGCTGCCGGGCTATCGCGCGGTGCAGAGCATGGTGTTCTGCGGTATCTATCCCGTCGACGGCGCTCGCTACGGCGACCTCAGGGACGCGCTCGAAAAGCTCAAGCTCAACGACGCCTCTCTGTCTTTTGAGCCGGAGACCTCGGTAGCCTTAGGCTTCGGCTACCGCTGCGGCTTCCTCGGACTTCTGCACATGGAGATCATCCAGGAGAGATTGGAGAGAGAATATAACCTTGATCTGATCACGACCGCGCCGTCCGTTAACTATCGGATCACCCTGACCTCGGGCGAAGTGCAGATGATCTCGAACCCGACCAACTTCCCCGATCCCGGGCTGATCGCCGAGGCTCAAGAGCCCGTCACCGACGCGCACATCTATTCTCCCGCGGACTATGTCGGCAACATCATGGAGCTGTGTCAGGATCGCAGAGGTTCTTTCATCGGGATGGACTATATCGACGCAGATCGTGTGGATATCCACTATGAGCTCCCGCTTGCGGAGATCATCTATGATTTCTTCGACACCCTCAAATCCCGCACCAGAGGCTACGCGTCCTTTGACTATGAGTTCAAGGAGTACCGTCCTTCCAAACTCGTCAAGCTCGATATCATGCTCAACGGCGAGGTGGTGGATGCGCTGTCCTTCATCATCCACGCGGACAAGGCGTATCCCAGAGCGCGCAAGATGGCGGAAAAGCTCAAAGAGAACATCCCGCGTCAGCTCTTCGAGGTGCCGATCCAAGCCTGCATCGGCGGCAAGATCATCGCCCGTGAGACCGTCAAGGCGATGCGCAAAGACGTTCTCGCCAAGTGCTACGGCGGTGACATCACCAGAAAGAAGAAGCTGCTTGAAAAGCAGAAGGAAGGCAAGAAGCGCATGCGTCAGCTCGGTACCGTAGAGGTCCCGCAGGAGGCGTTTATGGCAGTGCTGAAGCTGGATACAGACTAAATAGAGAAGAGAGAAGAGAGAAGAGAGAATAGTAATGGGAGGGCTCTGCCCTCACCTGATTGAAATATAATTATTGTAGGGGCGGAGTTCCATCTCCGCCCTGAAGTTTTCTTTAAAAACAAAGTCAGGGAGGGCATGGAAGCCCTCCCCTACAATTATCTATATTGTTTGAGCGAAGCGAGTATCCGCCACTCTTCTCTCTTCTCTCTTCACTCATCAAAGTTTGTCTCGCTCGCGATGTAGATCGGTCTGCCTTTGGCTTCGATGTAGATCCTGCCGATGTATTCGCCGATGATGCCGATACTCATCTCGATGAGACCGCCGGAGAACAGCACCGCGCAGAGTGTGGTGACGTAACCCGGCACATCAATACCCATAATCAGCGTCTGGATCAGGGTGATGATGATCCAGATCAGCGACAGCAAAAAGATGACGAAACCCAGCACCGCGATAAAGCGCAGCGGCGTGACCGAGAACGAGGTGATACCGTCGAGCGCGTATTTGAACAGTCCCCAGATGCTCCACTTGGTGGTGCCGACTGTGCGTTCTACGTTTTGATACTCGATCCACTTGGTGTTGTAGCCGACCCAGCAGAAGATACCCTTGGAGAAGCGCTGCTTCTCTGAGAGCTTGACGATAGAGTCGACCATCTGACGGGACATGATGCGGTAGTCGACCGCGCCGTCGGGCATCTTGACGTCGGAGATCTTGTTCTGGAAGGAGAAGAAGATCTTCGAAACCAGCTGGCGAATCTTGCTCTCGCCCTTCTGCTTCGCGCGGTACAGCGCGCAGCAGTCATAGCCTTCCTCGACGCCCTGTATCATATCGGGGAACATCTTGGGCGGATGCTGCAGATCCGCGTCCATGACGATCACATAGTCGCCGGTGGAGTGTTCCAGACCCGCGTACATCGCCGATTCCTTACCGAAGTTGCGGGAGAAGGAGATATATCTGACGTTGGAAAACCGTGACGCAAGCGTCCGAAGCACCATCAGCGTCTTGTCTTTTGAACCGTCGTTGACGAAAATATAACGAAAACGATAACCCGATATCGTATCGATTACGCGGTTGGTTTCTTCGATAAAGAAGGGGAGAACTTCCTCTTCGTTATAGCAGGGAACCACGATATCTATCAGTTTCACAGCGTAAACGCCTCCATTCGTTATCTGATACTTTGTATTTGAAAGTTTCCGTAAGCATTATAGCAAAGTATTTTGTCAAAGTAAATGAATATGAAAAAATTTTAATTATTTTGCTAATAAAGGTTTACCTTGACTCATAATCGTGGTAATATTATAATGCAATAATCTGTGAAACAATAAACTCTCGGAGATACAGGCTCCGAAAGTACAGGACAAAGGTGAAATTATGACAGAAACCATAACCAAAGCGGGCGCTAAGCCCAAAAGCCCGAAAGAGCAAAAAGGGTTCAAAGGCTTTCTCAGGAAGAATGTTTTTCTGATTCTTGCGTTTTTCATTCCCTTTTTGCTGATGTTCGTATTCTTTGCCGTCAAGGGCGTATCTCCCTTCGGCAACAAGCAGATACTGGTCACCGACTTGTGGCATCAGTACTATCCGTTCTTAGTGGATTTTCAGGACAAGCTCCAGAGCGGCGGATCGCTTCTGTGGACATGGCGCTCGGGCGGCGGTACCAACTATGTCGCTTTGATGGCGTATTATCTCGCTTCTCCCTTGAATTTCCTCTCGGTACTGGTACCGGCGTCTGCGCTCAGAGAATTCTTATATGTGATCACTTGCGTTAAGATCGGCTGCGCGGGATGGTTCTTCGCATGGTTTTTGAAGATGACCTTCAAGAAGAACGACGCTTCCATCACTGCCTTCGGTATCCTCTACGCTACGTGCGCGATGATCATGGGCTACTACTGGAACGTGATCTGGCTGGATACGATCGCGCTGCTGCCTTTAGTGATCGCCGGCACCATCGCCCTGCTCAAAGAAGGCAGGTTCAAGCTGTATATCGCGGCGCTGGCGATGTCGATTCTGGCAAACTACTATATCGGATTCTTCACCTGTATTTTTGTGCTGCTGGTATCTATCGGCTATTCGATCACCGAGTTCAAAGGTATCAGAAAGCTTTTGTTCGACTTTTTGAAGATGGTGGGCTGTACGCTCGTGGCGTTGATGATCACGGCGATATTAGTGGTACCCGCCTACTATGCCTTAGGACATACCCACTCTTCCGATAACACCTTCCCGGCGACCTTTGCGGTCAACATGGGAGTGGAAGCAAACTTCAAGGGTGTGATAGAGGGCATCGGCAAGACGATCGCCCAGTCGGCGGAGTTCGTTCCGCCTACCACCAGAGAGGGTCTGCCCAACGTCTTCTCGGGCGTTGTGTCGATCATCCTGGGACTGCTCTTCTTTACCAACTCCAAGATCAAGATCAGAGAGCGTGTTTTCTGCGGTTTTCTGCTGGTATTCTTTATCCTGAGCTTTATCATCCGTCAGCTGGATTATGTCTGGCACGGATTCCACTTCCCGAACATGCTGCCGCACCGCTTTTCTTTTTTGTTCTCCTTTGTGCTGATTTATATGGCTTTCAGAGCGCTGATGAACATCGAACACTCCAAGTTGATCTCCGTTCTGATCGCTCTGGCGGGATTTACGGCAGTAGTGGTCATTGCTTCTCAGTTTGATGAGACAAAAGCGGTTATCGCTACCGTGATCGTCGGCTTTATCGTTTTCACATGGCTGCTTCTCTTCGTGCTGAAGATCGTCCCGAAGACCGCGCTTCTGGCAGGCGTGTTTATCGTCGCGCTGGCGGAGGCAGCATGCTCAGCGTATATCGGCATCCAGACGGTCACCGTGACCGACGCTTCCTACTATCCGCTCGGAACCGATAACACCAAGGCGTGTGTGGATTATATCAACGAAGCGGAGAGCACGAGGATCGACCTTGAGCGCACGGAGGTCACCAAGTATTATACCCTCAACGACGATGCGCTGGAGGGATTTGACGGTATCTCGATGTTCAACTCGATGACCAACAAGGACATCACTGCGTATATGGAAAAATTCGGTATCTGCGGCTGGGTCGCATCCAACCGTTATACCTATCAGGAGAGCTCGCCCTTCACCAATCTGATGCTCAACATCAAATACCTGATCTCTCCCTATGATAAACACCTCGACACCACTCACACTAAACTGCTTCTGCAGGAGACCGGCGTCAAGCTGCTCGAGAACGAGTGGTATATCCCGCAGGGATTTGTTACCTCCCGCAGTCTGAGCAACTTTACGTTCAATACCATGACCGACAACCCGATCGACAACCAGAACAGAATGTTCTCCCTTGCGACGGGAATTGACGCGGACCTCTATGAATATCTGGAAGTTGTTAACCAGGGCCATTCCGACTATGAGAAGTTCCCGGTCAACAAAAACTCGTTCGGAAAGTATACCTTCTCCACTACGGACGACTCCGAGGATACCCATCATGTCAAATACAACTATGAGGCTCCTTATGACGGCGTCGCGGTAGCGTACTTTACCGCTTCCGGCACCGAGAACGTGACCCTCAAGGTCAACGATAACGATATCAACCAAAACTATGTCAAGCGCCCGTACATCATGACCTTCGGTTCGGTCAAGAAGGGCGACAAGCTCTCGGTCTATTCCGATATCAAAGACGCAAAATCCGGTTCCATCACCGTTTACTGCGCGATGATGAACGAGGAGATCTTTGAGGAAGGCTACGGCATCCTCTCTCAAAACGTTCTTACCGCCACCAAGGTAGAAGACGATACGATAGAAGGCGTTATCAATGTTGACAAGGACGGTCTGTTCTATACCTCCATCTCTTATGTCGACGGCTGGAAGGCGTATGTCGACGGAGAAGAAGTGGAGATCCAGCCCGTAGGC
Organism: uncultured Ruminococcus sp.; assembly: GCA_964588105.1. Taxonomy (GTDB): domain Bacteria; phylum Bacillota; class Clostridia; order Oscillospirales; family Acutalibacteraceae; genus Ruminococcoides. The sequence goes on from CAZPOG010000022.1 coordinate 9,230, forward strand.
GGCGCGATGCTCGCTTTCAATATCAACAAGGGCTCTCATGTAATCAAGCTGAGGTACACGCCCGAAGGCTTCCCTCTCGGCGTCATCGTTACCGTTTGCGGCGTGCTGATCTTTGCCGCGATGATCGCGGTGCCGATCCTCTGGAAAAAATTCAGACCGAAGAAAGCGGTCAGCGCTGCGGATCCGGCTGAAAAGGATACCGCGGATGATACCCCCGATGCGAAAGGACAGCAAGAATGAAAAATTTATGGACAAAATATAAAGAGATCATCATGTATGTTATCTTCGGCGTGGCGACTACGCTGGTAAGATGGATCACCCAGTGGATATTCTCGGCAATATTTGATAATATCCTGCCCCACGAAAAGATTGAGTGGTGGATCTTCCATTATGACTCGGCGGTAGTGTTTGTCGCGACGCTGATCTCGTGGATACTCGCGGTCATCTTCGCCTATGTCACCAACAAGCTGTGGGTCTTCGAGTCAAAATCGTGGAAACCCTCGATCGCGATCCGTGAATTCTGGCAGTTTTTCCTCTCTCGATTTCTCACCGGTATTCTTGAGATCGGCGGCGTAGCGCTTCTGGTAGGACTGGGCGTCAACATGATCGTTATCAAGCAGGACACCATGGACGCTACCGTCCTGATGAGCGCGATCATCATGGTGCTCAACTATGTGTTCTCAAAGCTCATCGTCTTCCGCAACCCCGACAAGAAGAAAAAGAAGGAAGAAGAGGGAAAAAAGGAAGCAGAAGAAAACGCAGAACATGAATAATTGTCATTGCGAGCCCCTTTTGGGGCGCGGCAATCCCCCTCTGTTTGCAACCGGTAGTGATGAGAAGGGGATTCCCGCGTCGTGACCGCAGGGGGTCACTCCTCGGAATGACTGACATTTCTTACACCAAGAAAGACGGCTCATCGAGCCGTCTTTTCGTTTTACTATTTATTCTGTTTTCAGCTGTATTCCCAGTACATCGAGGGATTCTTCATCCACCGCACTGGGGCAGGAGCTCATCAGCTCACTGGCGTTCTGCACCTTCGGGAAGGCGGTGACGTCCCGAAGCGAATCCACGCCGCAGAACAGCATCGCGAGTCGGTCGAGACCGATGCCCATGCCGCCGTGGGGCGGCGCGCCGTACTTGTAGGCTTCTACCAGGAAACCAAACTTTGCGTCGATCTCCTCGTCGGTCATCTTTAACGCGCGGAACATCTTCTGCTGCAGCTCATAGTCGGTGATACGCATCGAGCCGGAAGAGAGTTCGGTGCCGTTTAAGGTCAGGTCATACGCCTTGGCGATCACCTTGGAGGGATCCGACTCGAGATATTCGAGGCATTCCTCCTTGGGCATGGTGAACGGATGGTGCATCGCGACCCATTCGCCGGTCTCCTCGTCCTTCTCAAAGAACGGGAAGTCCACGATCCATACGAATTTGAACTCGTCCTTCGGGATCAGGTCAAGCTGCTTGCCCAGTTCCAGTCTGAGCGCGCCTAAGACAGGCAGGGTGACGGAGTTCTTATCCGCGACGATGAAGACCACGTCGCCTTTTTGTGCTCCGGTCGCGGCGATGATGTTATCGAGATCGCCCTCGCCTAAGAATTTGCCGAACGAGCAGTTGGGAGCGTCCTCCGCCCAGCGGATGTAGGCGAGACCTTTCGCGCCGATACCTTTGACAAATTCGGTCAGCTTGTCGATCTTCTTTCTGGTAAGCGCAGAAGCGGCGTTTTTCGCGGTGATCGCTCTGACAGAACCGCCGTTCTCCAAAGCGGATCTGAACACGACGAAATCGATATCCTTGACCGTGTCGGAGAGATCCTTGATCTTCATGCCGAAGCGGACGTCGGGCTTATCGGAGCCGTAGGTGTTCATCGCGTCGAGATAGCTCATCCGCTCAAAGGGAGTCTCAAGTTCCTTGCCGAGGACGTCTTTGAACAGGCGCTTCATCAGCCCTTCGTTGATCTCCATAATGTCGTCGACGTCGACGAAGGACAGCTCCATATCGATCTGGGTAAATTCCGGCTGACGGTCGGCTCGGAGATCTTCGTCACGGAAGCATCTGGCGAGCTGGATATAGCGGTCAAAGCCCGAGAGCATCAGAAGCTGCTTGTAGATCTGCGGTGACTGCGGCAGAGCATAAAACTTGCCGTTGTGGATACGCGAGGGAACCAGATAGTCTCTCGCGCCCTCGGGGGTGGACTTGATCATCATCGGGGTCTCGATCTCGATGAAGCCGTTCTCATAGAAGTAATCTCTCGCGACCTTCGCCATCTGAGAGCGAATCAGCAGATTCTTCTGCAAGGGAGCGCGTCTGAGGTCGAGGTAGCGGTATTTCAGGCGGATCTCCTCCGCGGTCTTGGAATTGTCAACGATCTCGAACGGAGGGGTCTGCGCCTTGGAAAGCACACGAAGATCCGCGACCTCGATCTCGATATCGCCGGTGGGGATCTTGTCGGTCTTCGCCGAACGTTCTCTGACGATACCCTTCGCGCAGAGAACGAACTCACTGCGGCAAGAAAATGCCTTGTCAAAAATCTCCTTGTCGGTCGTGTCGGTGAACGCCAGCTGGACGATACCCGTGCGGTCTCTCAGATCGATGAAGATCAGCTGACCGAGATCGCGCTGACGCTGTACCCATCCGCAGACGGTCACTTCCTGTCCGATATGTTCTGCTCTTAAGGTGCCGCAATAGTGGGTACGCTTGAGCCCTGTCATAAATTCCGCCATAGTCTTAACCTTCCTTAAAGTCGTTAGTCAGTTTCAGCCCCATAAAGCTGTCGAGAAATTCGTCGGGGGAGAGGGAGATTTCTGTCTGTTCTCCCGACTGCATATTTTTGATGTTGGCTTTGTTCTCTTCAAGCTCGTTGTCGCCGAGCACCAGAGAGAACTTTGCGCCGATCTTGTTCGCGTATTTCATTTGAGCTTTCAGCCCTCTGCCGACAACGTCAAACTCCGCGTAGAGTCCCGCGCGTCTGAGCGCGATCGCAAGAGCCGAAGCCTTCTTGCCGGCTTCTTCTCCGATGGATGCGATAAAGACGTCACAGCTCTCGGGCTGCGGGATATCCACGCCCTGCTTATCGAGAGTGAGCAGGAGTCGCTCGATTCCCATTCCGAAGCCCAGTCCCGGCATCGGGTTGCCGCCTAATTCCTCCATCAGGCCGTCATATCTGCCGCCGCCGCAGACAGTCGACTGGGCGCCGATATCATCACAAATGAACTCGAACACGGTCTTGGTGTAGTAGTCGAGGCCTCTGACGATCTTGGGGTTGACGGTATATGCCACGTCGTTTATGTCAAGATACGCCTTGACCTTTTCGAAGTGATCTCTGCACTCGTCGCAGAGGTAGTCAAGCCCGACGGGAGCGTTTTTGGCGAGCTCGTGGTCATGCGGGACCTTGCAATCGAGCAGCCGCATCGGATTGCGCTCAAGGCGATCCTTGCAGTCCTCGCACAGCTCATCCCTGTACTGAGAGAAATATTCCTTCAGCGCCTTGTGGTACTCCCTGCGGCAGGCGGGACAGCCGATGGAGTTGATCTCCAGACGGATGTTTCTAAGCTGCAGGCGATCGAAGATGGACTTTGCCGCGGTGATCATCTCTGCGTCCGCCGCAGGAGAGTCGGAGCCGTAGCACTCCATACCGAACTGGTGGAACTCGCGCTGTCTGCCCGACTGGGGCCTCTCGTAGCGGTAGCAGGAGACAAGGTAATAGGCCTTGATCGGCAGCGGATCATTGAACACGCCGTGTTCAAGCACCGCTCTCGCCGCGCCTGCGGTACCCTCGGGACGCAGGGTGATGCTGTCGTTGCCCTTGGTGATGAAGGTGTACATCTCCTTCTGCACCACGTCGGTAGTGGAGCCTACGCCGCGCTCAAAGAGGTTGGTGTGCTCAAAGACAGGGGTGCGGATCTCCTTGTATCCGAACGCCCGCGCCTCCTCGCGGAAGATATTCTCCACGAACTGCCAGCGGTAGCTGTCCTTCGGCAGTACGTCCTCCGTGCCCTTCGGCTTTTTCGTGATCAATGCCATAATCGTATCAATCCTTTAAACGTCAAATTTCGCTTTATACAGTATAACACAAGCGTCTTGCGGTTGCAAGATGTTTGTGAGATAAGAGTGAAGAGAGAACAGTGAAGAGTGAAGAGAGGACTCCGTCCTCACCTGAATTGGAATGAACGATGACCAATAAACGATGAATAATTGTGGGCGGGACACCAGCACCCGAATAATAGTATTTGTCATTCAGAGCGAAGCGAAGAATCCCCTTGTCATTCATGCCGGTCGATAAGGTTTGTTGGGAACGATGCCCACATCCTTTAGCATATCATTGTCCGGGCAAAGTGAGTGACCCTATCTTTTCTCTTATCTCTGAAATCCGGAGGCTGGTTTTTCACAAAAACGCTGTTGGTCGGACGGATCATCATATAATATATTTCTACATTCACTTGCTTTTTCGACTGATCCAGTATAGAATGAAAAAAGAAACCAAAAGGAGGGCTCTATTGTTATGGGCAAACCGTCATCTCTTCCTTCAACGCCCGAAAAAAGCAGGATGATCGCGCCGGATATACTAAGGCTGTTCGCGTGTTTTTCGGTTATATCCATACACTTTTTCTTAAACAGCAAGTTTTACGACGCTCCGATAGACTCGTTCAATATGTATGTGATGCTGATAGCGAGACTGTTCTTCAGCACATGCGTGCCGCTGTTTATGATACTGACAGGATATCTCATGTGCAATAAGACGCTTTCCAAAAAGCATTACGCCAAGGGCATGAAAGTGGTATGGATGTATCTGCTGTCCACACTCGTTATCGTCATCTACCGCTTGTACATCGGCCACACGCTCCAAAACTGGATGGACGTCCTCTGGGGCACTTTAAGGTTTAACGCGGCTCCGTACGCGTGGTATGTTGAAATGTATCTCGGACTGTATCTGCTGATACCGTTCCTAAATATCCTCTATCATAATATCAACAGCAAACGATGGAAGGTTATACTCATCATAACGTGTTTTGCGCTCAACTCTTTGCCGCAAATAATCAATGTCTACAACTTTGTCCAGTCGGGATGGTGGTCCGATCCCTCCTCCTCTACCGACTACCAGAAGCTGATACCCCAGTGGTGGATGTACGGCTATCCCGTTACCTATTATTTTATCGGCTGTTATCTCAGAGAATACGGCCTGAATATCAACAGGTGGATACGCAGAGGAATGCTTGTTTTGTCCCTTGCGGCATACTTCTTCTACTGTATGTGGCGCGCAAGCGGGAAGAGCTTCCCGTGGGGACAGTGGACCGGCTGGGAATTTCCTCTGACGATGTTCAACGCTGCTATTATCGCCTCTCTTGTGCTGGAAAAAGAATTCAGGCGGACGCCGTCTGTACTCGCTAAAGTCATCTCGTACCTGTCGGGGCTCAGTCTGCCTGCTTTTCTCGTGTCATATATTTTTGATACCGTGTATTACCCGATACTGAACAATAGCGTCCAAAAAATCCCCGACAGAATGTGGGGTTACTTCTGGATCGTTCCGGCGGTGTTCTTCTCATCAATCGCGGTGTCTATCGTTATCGATCTTGTTTATCGATTCTTCTGTTTTTTATTCAGATCCGTCAAAAAACCCAAAAAAGATCTGATCCCCGCAGACAGCGATTGATAAAACACCCTTTCTCTCTTCACCTAATAAATTGTCCCCGAGAAGCTCTCGGGGACAGATTTTTTATGATTCAGTTTTCTTCCGGAGTCTTGTATCCTTGTGCCGCGGTATCCTCTGCCTTCTTGAAGAGCTTTTCTGCTCTCTCGGGGAAGGAGCGGGCGCAAGATACTTGTGGCAGAAGGGTGCGGTTTTTCGACAAGGACAGCCTATCTCAAATATATTCAAAAAAATCCTCCCTGCGGACAGGGAGGATGATAGAGCAACGATCAGCCTGTATAGGGTGTTGAACCGTCGAGATTACAGAGCCTTGCTCTGTACTTTTGGATCCTTGTTGCGTCAAGGACCGAGACAACGCCGTCTTCATCAACATCAGCAACAAGAAGCTGTGATGCGGTCGGCTGAGCTCCGTCATAATCTGTGCCGTCGAGGTTGCACAGCATTGCTCTGTACTTCTGGATCCTTGTTGCGTCAAGAACAGAGACCGTGCCGTCGCCGTCGATATCGCCTAAATCAATTTCGGGAGGAGTATCCTCCGGTGAGACAAATGTAAATCCGTTTTCATCGGCATATTCTTGAGCTGCGCTGTCGGGATAACCTTTAATGGTAAATCCCGGGGTTTTGTAATAATTATCTTCATCCGTTTCCATATCATATTCATAGGTATATCCGAATGCGTAGTCACCGATAGACTCTACTGAGGCGGGGATGGTGACAGTTTTTAAAGAGGGACAGCCTCCAAAAGCATAATAATCGATTGTTGTCACCGAATCGGGGATCGTGACATTTTTTAAAGAGGGACATTCTGCAAAAGCATAATTATGGATTTCTGTCACCGAATCAGGAATCGTGACGCTTTCTAAAAGAAGAGAATGATAAAAAGAATCCGAGCCGATAGATGTCACGGGATAACCGTCGATCTGAGACGGGATCGATACAGAGGAGTCGCAGCCGTTATAGGAAGTGATCTCTATGTTTCCGTCATATTCATAATAATTGAAAGCCGGTAATGATCCGATACTGACGAAAGAAAAGCCGTTTTGTATCGCGTACAGTTGAGTGTTGCTGTTGGTATAGCCGCGGATCGTAAATCCGCTGACTTTTTTATAACTGTTTACATCATAATAGCCGAATGCGTATTCACCGATATTATATATTGAGCCCTTGACGGTGACAGTTTTCAGAGAGGTACATCCGAAAAAGGCAGCCTCGCCGACACGATAACCTCTGTCTTCAGGGAACGTGACGCTTTTAAGTGAAGTACAGTCTTCAAAAGCATGCGGCTTAATTTCATCTACCGGATGTCCGTCGAGAGATGTGGGAATTGTCAGATCCGTTGCCGATCCGGAATAACCGGTTATGCAGGCCAGTCCACTGAAATGAATCTCATACTCAAAACCGTTTGATACTCCTGCCGAGGCGGCAAGGTCTGTTTCTTTTGCATTTGCCGTAAATGACAGGATCGTCATCATGGTGAGTACCATGCATAGCGAGAGAACGATCGATAATAATTTCTTCATGTTTTTCTCCTTATTATTGATTTTTGCGAGATAAGGATCTCTTTTTTACTATACCAAATCAGCATAAAGATTTCAATACATTTATCACAGGGCAACTACGGTTTTCAGATAAAAAATGTCCCCGAGAAGCTCTCGGGGACAGATTTTTTACATTTGATAAGATTACTTCGCTCTTTCTACCAGAGTCTCGTATCTTTCCGCAGCGGTATCCTCTGCCTTCTTGAAGAGCTTTTCTGCTCTCTCGGGGAAGGAGCGGGTGAGCGCGGAGTAGCGAGCCTCGTTGAGGATGAAGTCTCTGTAAGACTCACTCGGCTGCTTGGAATCCAGGATGAACGGATTCTTGCCTTCTGCCTTGAGTCTGGGATCATAGCGGAAGTTGTTCCAGTAGCCGCAGGCGACTGCTCTCTGCATTTCCTTCTGGCAGTTCTGCATACCGCCCTTGATGGAATGCATCTCGCAGGGAGCGTAGCCGATGATCAGCGAGGGACCCGGATACGCTTCAGCTTCACGGATCGCCTTGAGGGTCTGGTTCATGTCAGCGCCCATCGCGATCTGAGCGACATAGATGTAGCCGTAGGAGATAGCGATGTCGGCGAGGGACTTCTTTTGGATCGCCTTACCGGAAGCCGCGAACTGAGCGACCTGACCGATGTTCGACGCCTTAGAAGCCTGACCGCCGGTGTTGGAATACACCTCGGTATCGAAGACCATGATGTTGACGTCTTCGCCGGTAGCTAAAACGTGGTCAACGCCGCCGAAGCCGATATCATATGCCCAGCCGTCGCCGCCGAAGATCCATACGGACTTCTTACTGAGGAATTCCTTGTTCTCATAGATGTCTGCGCACAGCTCGCAGGCGTCTTTTGCCTTCTCGAGCTGAGCTACCAGAGCCTCGGTAGCCTTCTGGTTCTTCTCGCCGTCGTTGACGGTAGCGAGATACTCGTCAGCTGCCGCCTTGAACTCAGCGGGGCACTGATCGCCGGAGGTAGCTTCTTTGAGTTCTTCGATCAGTCTGTCACGGACAGCTTTCTGACCGAGCATCATGCCTAAGCCGTGTTCCGCGTTGTCTTCGAAGAGGGAGTTCGCCCATGCGGGACCGTAGCCCTTCTTGTTGACGGTGTAGGGAGATGTAGCGGCGGGACCGCCCCAGATGGAGGAACAGCCTGTCGCGTTGGAGATATACATTCTGTCGCCGAACAGCTGGGTGACGAGACGCGCGTAAGAGGTCTCGGCGCAGCCTGCGCAGGAGCCGGAGAATTCAAGCAGCGGCTGCTTGTACTGGGACGCGATGAGGTTCATGGTCGCAGTGGTCTCGGGCTTCTCGGTAACATTGGCAACACAGTAATCGAATACAGCCTGCTGATCGTCCTGGGACTCTCTGCCTACCATCTTCAGAGAATTGGTCGGGCAGACGCCTACGCAGACGCCGCATCCCATACAGTCGAACGGAGATACAGCTAATGTGTACTTGTAGGTGGTCTTGACAACGGGCTTGGGAGCGATCTTGGTCTGCGCGGGAGCCGCAGCGGCTTCCTCATCGCTCATCGCGAACGGACGGATGGTCGCGTGCGGACATACGAACGCACAGCGGTTACACTTAGCGCAGGTATCTGCGTTCCACTCGGGAACCAGTACCGCGACGCCTCTCTTCTCATAAGCGGCAGCGCCCTGCTCGAAGGTACCGTCGGCATGATCCACAAACGCGGATACGGGAAGAGCGTCGCCGTCCATCTTGCCCACGGGGAACATGATGTCGTCGACCTGCTTGACGAGCTTCTCTCTGCCCTGAGACTTCGCTGCGGGAGCGTCGTCGGGAGCGTCAGCCCAGTCAGCGGGTACGTCGATCTTGACATACGCGGTAGCGCCGGCGTCGATCGCCTTCTCGTTCATCTCGACGATCTCTTTGCCCTTCTTCATGAACTTCTGCGCCTTTTCCTTCATGTAGCCGATAGCCTCTTCAGCGGGAAGAACCTTGGCGAGGGAGAAGAACGCGCTCTGTAAAACGGTGTTGGTACGCTTGCCCAGACCGATCTGAGCCGCGATGTCGATCGCGTTGACGGTGTAGAGCTGGATGTTGTTCTTGGCGATATAGCGCTTGGTCTCGGCGTTGAGGTGAGAGTTCAGCTCGTCTTCGCTCCACTGGCAGTTGATCAGGAATACGCCGCCGGGCTTAACGTCCTGAACCATCTTGTAGCCCTTTAAGATATAGGAGGGGTTATGGCAGGCGACAAAGTCAGCCTTGTTGATATAGTAGGGGGACTTGATGGGCTTATCACCGAATCTTAAGTGGGAAATGGTGATACCGCCGGTCTTCTTGGAGTCATACTGGAAGTATGCCTGTACGTACTTGTCGGTGTGGTCGCCGATGATCTTGATGGAGTCCTTGTTCGCGCCGACAGTACCGTCGCCGCCGAGGCCCCAGAACTTACACTCGATGGTGCCTTCTGCCGCGGTGTTGGGCGAGGGCTCCTCGGGGAGAGAAAGATCGGTGACGTCATCCACGATACCGATGGTGAAGTTGTGCTTGGGATCGTCCTTTAAGAGTTCCTTATATACCGCAAAGACGGAGGAAGGAGGAGTATCCTTGGAGCCTAAGCCGTAGCGGCCGCCGACAACCTTCGCAGAAACGCCCTTCGCTGCGAGCGCCGCGACAACGTCGAGGTACAGAGGCTCGCCCAGCGCGCCGGGTTCCTTGGTTCTGTCGAGGACAGCGATCTTCTTAGCGGTAGCGGGGATCGCTTCGATAAGTTTTTCAGCGCAGAAAGGTCTGTAAAGTCTGACCTTGACCAGACCGACCTTCTCGCCGGCAGCGTTCATGTAGTCGATGACTTCTTCCGCAACGTCGCAGATAGAACCCATCGCGATGATGATACGCTCGGCGTCGGGTGCGCCGTAGTAGTTGAAGAGCTTATAGTCGGTGCCGAGTTTTTGGTTGACTTTGCCCATGTATTCTTCCACGATAGCGGGCAGCGCGTTATAGTAGCTGTTGCACGCTTCTCTGTGCTGGAAGAAGATGTCGCCGTTCTCGTGAGAGCCGCGCATGGTGGGATGCTCGGGGTTTAATGCTCTCTTTCTGAACGCCTTGACCGCGTCGAGGTCGGTCATTTCTTTTAAGTCGTCATAGTCCCAGATCTCGATCTTCTGGATTTCGTGAGAGGTTCTGAAACCGTCGAAGAAGTTGATGAAGGGAACTCTGCCCTTGATGGAAGCGAGATGAGCAACAGCGCCCAGATCCATAACTTCCTGGGGATTGGTCTCGGCGAGCATCGCGAAACCGGTCTGGCGGCAGGCGTAAACGTCGGAGTGGTCGCCGAAGATGTTCAGCGCGTGAGACGCAACGCAGCGTGCCGATACGTGGAAGACAGACGGGAGAAGTTCGCCCGCGATCTTGTACATATTCGGGATCATCAGAAGCAGAC
>CAZPOG010000023.1:0-19775 GCA_964588105.1 uncultured Ruminococcus sp.
GAGGTACTGCGCAACATGAAGGCGGACGGCAAGTCCATCATCATCATCACCCATAAGCTCAACGAGGTGCTCGCGATCTCCGACCGTGTCTCAATCCTCAGAAAGGGCGAGTATATCGGTACGGTACTGACCAAAGAGGCGACGGTTCAGTCGCTGACCGATATGATGGTCGGCCAGAAGGTCGAGCTTGATATCGAGCGTCCCGAGGTAGAGAACAAGGAGCTCAGACTCTCCGTCTCTCATCTTACCTGCCTGGACAAGTACGGCGTTAAGGCGCTTGACGACGTCAGCTTTGACGTTTACGGCGGCGAGATCCTCGGCGTAGCGGGTATTTCCGGCTCCGGCCAGAAGCAGCTCTTAGAATCTATCGCGGGTCTGTGGGACGGCGAAGCGGGCAGCTCTATCGTCTATACCCGTCCCGGTACCGACGAAAAGGTTGAGCTGATCGGCAAGTCCGTCAAAGACATCAAGAGCATGGGCGTTGCGCTGTCCTTCGTTCCCGAAGACCGACTCGGCATGGGTCTGGTCGGTACCATGGGCATGACCGACAACATGATGCTCCGTTCCTATAAAAAGGGCAACAACATCTTTACCGACCGCAAGACGCCCCGCGACCTCGCGATCAAGGTCAAGGACGAGCTTGAGGTATTGACGCCCAGCATCCAGACTCCCGTACGCAGACTTTCGGGCGGTAACGTCCAGAAGGTCTTAGTCGGAAGAGAGATCGCCGCAGAGCCTACCGTTCTGATGGCGGCGTACGCTGTCCGCGGTCTGGATATCAACACATCATATACCATCTACCACCTTCTCAACGAGCAGAAGCAAAAGGGCGTCGCCGTCATCTATGTCGGTGAAGACCTTGACGTTCTGCTGGCACTGTGCGACCGTATTGCCGTACTCTGCGACGGCAAGCTCAACGGCATCGTTGACGGACGCACCGTCACCAAAGAAGAGGTAGGAATGTTAATGACACATCTGAGAGAGGGGGATCAGGATGGCAGCGATAACGCATAAAAAAGACCCGCTGGTACGTATTACCAGACGAGAGTCTATCCCCAAGTGGCAGGGCTTGCTGATCCGGCTCGCGTCGGTAGTCGCCGCGCTGATTTTGGCGGGCGTCATCATCTATCTGCTGACCGGAAACAGTCCTCTCGAAGTCTATCGCTCCATGATCCAGGGCGCTTTCGGTTCCAACGAGAAGAACTACGGCCAGAAAACATGGATCACGATTCGCGATACCATGATGCTGTTGTGTATCGCGGTCGGCCTTGCTCCCGCGTTCAAGATGCGCTTCTGGAACATCGGCGCGGAAGGTCAGGTGCTGGTCGGCGGTATCGCCACAGCGGCTTGTATGATTTATCTCAAGAACCTTCCTCCGCTGCTGCTGTTCGTCTGCATGGTCGGCGCGTCTCTGCTCGCCGGCGCGCTGTGGGGTCTGCTTCCCGCAGTCTTCAAGGCGAAGTGGGACACCAACGAAACACTGTTCACCCTGATGATGAACTACGTCGCGCTGCAGCTGACTTCATTCTTTGTTGCGAAGTGGGAGAACCCCATCGGTTCCAACAAGGTCGGTATTATCAACCAGGGCGCTAACGCCAAGCAGGGATGGTTCCCCGCGATCTTCGGTCAGGATTATCTGCTCAACGTGATTATCGTTATGGCGATCACGGTAGGCATGTTCTTCTATCTGAAATACTCTAAGCAGGGTTATGAGATCTCTGTTATCGGCGACAGCCGAAACACCGCGCGTTACGCCGGTATCCCCGTTGACAAGGTCATCATCCGCACGATGCTCATCTCGGGCGCAATCTGCGGTCTGGCGGGTTTTGTCACCGTTTCCGGCTCCGCTCACACGATTTCGACTTCTACCGCCGGCGGCAAGGGCTTTACTGCTATCATTGTCGCGTGGCTTGCAAAGTTTAACACCTTTGTGATGCTGGGAGTCGCGCTCTTGATCACGGTCCTTGAAAAAGGCGCGATCCAGGTTGCGACGGACTTCGGCATCAGCAAGGATATGTCTGATATGATTACCGGTATCATCCTTTTCTTCATCATCGGTTCCGAGTTCTTCATTAACTACAGGATGATATTCCGCAAGAGAGAGAAGGAGGCAGCGTAATGGAAGGATTTATCTCGTTATTCCAACAAGCCGTTGTCTTCGGCACCATCATCATGTTCGGCGCTGTCGGTGAGATCATTACCGAGAAAAGCGGTAACCTCAACCTCGGTGTTCCCGGCATCATGTATCTGGGCGGTATCTCCAGCCTGATCGGCGTGTTCTTCTATGAGAACTCTGTGGAGTCCCCCAACAAAATTCTCTGTGTCCTGATTGCTATCGTCTGCGCTTTTGCGGCGGCGGCGTTCGGCGGACTGATCTTCGCTTTCTTGACGATCACACTCAGAGCGAACCAGAACGTTACCGGTCTGACGCTGACGATCTTCGGATCCGGCGTGGCGAACTTCTTCGGCGGATCGCTCAACCAGCTTTCCGGCGGCGTAGGTCAGCTGCGTGTTCCGGTCACCTCCGACGCGTTCCGCGCTCAGCTGCCCGGTATCTCCAGCATCGGCGGCCCGATCGGCCGTATGCTGTGCCAGTACGGATGGCTCGCGTATGTCGCGGTCATCGTAGCCGTGATCGTTCAGCTGTATCTCTCCCGTACCCGTACCGGACTGAACCTCCGTTCTGTCGGTGAGAATCCCGCTACCGCTGACGCGGCGGGCATCAACGTCACCCGTTATAAATACCTCGCTACCTGTATCGGCGCGGGTATCTCCGGCCTCGGCGGTCTGTACTATGTTATGGACTTTACGCAGGGCAAATGGGCGAACGACGGCACCATCGAGAGTCTCGGCTGGCTGGCTGTTGCGCTGGTCATCTTCACCACATGGAGACCGAAGAACGCCATCTGGGGTTCTTACCTCTTCGGTCTGCTCTACTGGGTATATATGTATATCGTCGGTATCTCGCGCGCTTCTCAGGAGATCTTCAAGATGCTGCCTTATGTGGTCACCATCATCGTACTGATCATTATTTCCCTGAGAAAGAAGAGAGAGAACCAGCCTCCCGAGGCGTTGGGTCTCCCGTACTTCAGAGAGGATCGATAGTGAATTTTTACAGTCATTGTGAGCCCCCTTAGGGGCGTGACAATCCCCTTGTCAAGAGGAAGGGGATTGCCGCGGGCTGAAGCCCTCGCAATGACTGCTGTACATTTACAGGAGCTAAATTATGGCTTTATTACTGAGAAATGTCCGCTGCGTGGTCAGCTGTGACGAAAACGATACGGTATATGAAAAAGTAGACGTCTTCTGTGAGGACGGCGTCATCAAAGGGATCGGCAAAGACCTCGACGTCGCCGCCGAGCGGGTGATCAACTGCACCGATTATCTGTGCTATCCCGGATTGATTAACACCCATCACCATATGTATCAGCTCTTCTCCCGCAACCTTCCAGAGGTGCAGGGGATGAAGCTCTTTGACTGGCTGACGGCGCTGTATGACAAGTGGAAGAACCTGACTCCCGAGATCATCCACCTCAGCTCCAAATGCGCGCTGGCGCTGCTCGCGAAGTCGGGCTGTACCACCGCCTTTGATCACCACTATGTGTTCCCGAAGGAGCACTCGATCGACTTTTTGGAGGCGCAGTTTGCCGCTGCGGATGAGCTGGGGATGAGGATGTACGCCTCGCGCGGTTCGATGAATCTCTCGAAGAAGGACGGCGGTCTGCCGCCCGATTCGGTCGTGCAGACGACTGAGAGGATCCTCGACGATACCCAGGAGGCGGTGGAGAAGTTCCACGATCCGTCCTTCGGCGCGATGCATCAGGTGGCGGTAGCTCCGTGCTCGCCGTTTTCCGCTTCTCACGATCTGTATAAGGAGTCGGCGGCTTTGGCGCGTTCTCTTGGCGTCAGGCTGCACACCCATCTGTGCGAGACACAGGATGAGGAGAGCTACACCTTGGCGGCGTTCAAGATGCGTCCGCTTGAATATATGCAGTCGCTGGATTTTGTCGGAAGTGATGTGTGGTATGCCCACGGCATCTGGTTCAACGATGACGAGCTCAAGGTGCTGGCGGATACCGGTACGGCAATCGCCCACTGTCCCGCTTCCAACATGAAGCTCGCCTCCGGCGTCGCGCGGATCCCCGATATGCTCAAGCTCGGGATCCCCGTGTCGATCGCGGTTGATGGTTCCGCTTCCAACGACGGCAGTGATATGCTCGAAGAGCTGAGACTCGCCTATCTGCTCTCACGAGTGGAGTATAAGGGTCAGTCGCCCTCGGCGTATGACTTCTTGAAGATGGCGACGGTCGGCGGTGCAAGAACGCTGGGCAGAGAAGACGTCGGCTCGATCGCTGTCGGCAAGTGCGCGGATCTGTTCCTGCTCGACAAGAAGCGTCTGGAGCTGGTCGGCGCCGCTTACAGCCCCAAGACCATGCCCGCCGCGGTGGGCGTCTCCGGTGCGGTCGACTACACGATCGTAAACGGCAGGATCATCGTCGAAGAAGGCAAGCTCGTCGGCACCGACGAGGAAGAGCTCTTTGAGACCTCGCATATGAAGATCAAAGAATATTTGAACCTTAGTTAGAGAAGAGAGAAAAGAGAAGAGAGAATAGATGTGGGCGGGCTCTGCCCGCACCTGATTCCTAATGTAAAAGTAGAAGCCTCCCGTTCATTTAAAATGGGAGGCTTTTGAAATTGAAACAATAAATTGTTTGAGCGAAGCGAGTGACCACCACTCTTCTCTTTTCTCTTTTCTCTCTTCTCTCTTCTCTATTTTAGTGTACACTGAACAGCAACTCGCCGTAGGACGGATAGGGCCAGAACTTTGCGTCGGTGCACATCTCCATTTCGTCGGAGATCGCGCGCAGTTCTTCCATGGTGTCGAACACGGTGTCACAGTAGAAGAAGGCGCATTTAAGGATATCATACTTGAATTCCTTCGCGCCGGGCAGCTCGCCCTCTAACTCGTCGATCTTATCGGAGAACGCGCACAGCAGAGAGCTGAGCTTCTCGAGCAGCTTTTCTTCCGCGTCGGTTTTGATCGCGGTCGATACTTCCTTTTTGACGCTGATGGTTTTTGCCAGCGTTGCGGTGTATTTCGACACGGCGGGGAAGATGTCCTTCTTCGCCATATCGAGCATGGTCAGTGCTTCGAGGTTGATGATCTTGATGTAGTTTTCGAGCAGGATCTCCTGTCTTGCTTCGATCTCCTTCTTGGTGAGAACGTGGTTTCTCTCAAAGAGTTCGACATTCTTCTCGTCGGTGTAGGTGGCAAGCGCCTCGGGAGTGGAACGCAGGTTGAGGAGTTTTCTCTTCTTCGCTTCCGCTTCCCATTCGTCGGCGTAGCCGTCGCCGTTGAAGATGATCCTTTTGTGCTCCTTGAAGGTCTTGCGGATCAGCCTTCTCGCGGCAGATTCAACATTCTTCTTGGTTTCCAGCTCGTCGGCAAAGCTCTTGAGCTCGTCGGCGACGATGGTGTTGAGGATCATATTCGGGCAGGAGATATTCAGAGAAGATCCGAGAGAACGGAACTCGAACTTGTTGCCGGTGAAGGCGAAGGGGGAGGTGCGGTTGCGGTCGGTGGTATCCTTGCGGATCGCGGGCAGAGATTCCGCTCCGGTCTCCATCATGACCTTGCCCTGCGACTCGAAGTCTTCCTTTTTGATGATCGCGTCGACGACCGCTTCGAGGTCATCGCCCAAGAACATCGAGATGATCGCGGGAGGCGCCTCGTCGCCGCCTAAACGGTGATCGTTGCCCGCTGTCGCGACGGAGAGCCGCAGCAGATCCTGATATTCGTCCACGCCCTTGATTACTGCGGCGAGGAAGAGCAGGAACTGGGTGTTCTCCTCGGGCTTCTTGCCCGGCTTTAAGAGGTTCTCTCCGGTGTTGGTAGAAAGCGACCAGTTGTTGTGCTTACCGGAGCCGTTGACGCCTTTGAAAGGCTTTTCGTGCAGGAGGCACGCCATGTGGTGCTTCTGCGCGATACGCTTCATCAGCTCCATCGTCAGCTGGTTATGATCGGCGGCGATGTTGACGGTGGTGAACACGGGAGCCAGCTCGTGCTGGGCGGGCGCTACCTCGTTATGTTCGGTCTTGGCGTAGACGCCGAGTTTCCACAGCTCTTCGTCAAGCTCCGCCATGAAGTCCGCGACTCTGTCCTTGATCGCGCCGAAGTAGTGGTCATCGAGCTGCTGTCCTTTGGGAGGACGCGCGCCGAAGAGGGTGCGTCCGGTATATTTGAGGTCTTTTCTTCTGTCGAAGAGCCTGCGGTCGATCAGGAAGTACTCCTGCTCGGGGCCGACGGTCGCGTCGACTCTGGTGACGTCCTCTCTGCCGAAGAGACGCAGGATCCGCACCGATTCGTGGTTGATACGGTCCATCGAGCGAAGCAGAGGAGTCTTCTTGTCCAGTACGTCGCCGGTGTACGCCATGAACGCGGTAGGGATACACAGGGTGTTTCCTTTGACAAAGGCGTAGGAGGTTGGATCCCACGCGGTATAGCCTCTCGCTTCAAAGGTCGCGCGGATGCCGCCGGAGGGGAAGGAGGACGCGTCGGGTTCGCCCTTGATCAGCTCTCTGCCGGAGAACTCCATGATGACCTTGCCGCTTTGGGCGGGGGTGAGGAAGGAGTCGTGCTTCTCCGCGGTGACGCCGGTCATCGGCTGGAACCAGTGGGTGTAGTGGGTGCAGCCTTTTTCGATTGCCCAGTCTTTCATCGCGTCGGCAACGGTATTTGCTACCGTGACGTCAAGGGTATTTCCTGTTTCTATGGCTTCGCGAAATGCCAGATAGGTATGCTCATCCAGCTTTTCGCGCATGGTCTGTTCGTTGAACACATTCTCGGCAAAAATGCCCGGTACGTCTGTCATACGATCCCTCCAGGTGAGATAATAAAACTATATGGTAAAGTATATTCGATTCGGCAGAGGATGTCAAGTTTTAGAGAAGAGAGAATAGAGAAAAGAGAAGAGTGATGGTCACTCGCTTTGCTCGAACATTTTGTAATCGGGTGCGGGTGTCCCGCCCACATCTATTCTCTCTTCTCTCTTCTCTATTCTCATGTTCTGCGGTTGACTTTGACACGTCCATCATATATAATATATTCGAATTCGGGTGATAAAATGAAATTGAAATTTACCAAGATGCACGGCATCGGCAACGACTATATCTATTTTGACGCGATCCATCAGAATATTGAGGATCCCGAGCGGCTGGCAATCACACTTTCCGACAGGCGGTTCGGTATCGGCGGCGACGGCGTGATCCTGATCTGTCCGTCCGACGTCGCGGACGCAAAGATGCGTATGTTCAACGAGGACGGATCCGAGGGCAGGATGTGCGGCAACGGCATCCGCTGTGTCGGCAAATTCGTCTATGACAAGGGCTTTGTGCCCAAAGAGAAGACCACCATCACCATCGAGACCTTAAGCGGGATCAAGACGCTTGACTTGACGGTCAAAGACGGCAAGATGCTGTCCGCCAAGGTGGATATGGGCGGCGCGATCCTCAACCCCTCTGAGATCCCCGTGATCTTTGAAGGTGATCGGATGATCGACGAGCCGATCACGGTCGGAGACGACACCTATCGCGTGACCGCCGTGTCGATGGGCAATCCCCACTGTGTGACCTTTGTCGACGATCCCGACGCGATCGAGATCGAGAAGATCGGACCGCTTTTTGAACACCACAAGCTGTTCCCCGACAGGGTGAACACCGAGTTTGTGCAGGTGATCGACGATCATACGCTGAAGATGCGCGTGTGGGAGCGCGGCTCGGGCGAGACCTTAGCCTGCGGTACCGGCGCGTGCGCGACGGTCGTTGCGGCGACACAGTGCGGCTACTGTCAAAAAGGCGAGGACGTTACCGTTCATCTTCGGGGCGGCGACCTTGTCATCCGTTATACCGACGAGACCGTGCTGATGACAGGATCCGCGACGACGGTGTTTGAAGGAGAAGTAGAAGTATAGTATCTGTCATTGCGAGGCTCCCAACGGAGCCGTGGCAATCCCCCTGTTACTACGACCGGTTGCAAGAAGAAGGGGATTCTCACGTCGGGCTTTGCCCTCCTCAGAATGACATCAAATTATTTGGAAGGTGATATCATGAAAATCAATCATAACTATGACAATTTGGTACCCAATTATCTGTTCGCGGAGATCGCAAAGCGTACGGGAAAATACATCGAGGAGCATCCCGATCAGAAGGTGATCAAGCTCGGTATCGGCGACGTCACCCTGCCGCTGGCTCCCGTGGTCGTAGACGCTTTGAAGAAAGGCGCCGACGAGCTCTCCGTCAAGGAGACCTTCAAAGGCTATCCCGATTATGAAGGCTATGCCTTCGTCAGAGAAGCGGTTTCGAACTATTACGCCTCCTTCGGCGTTGCGGTCGACAAGGAGGAGATCTTTATCTCCGACGGCGCGAAGTCTGATACCGGCAACATCGGCGATATCTTCGGTGTTGATAACGTCGTGCTGGTGACCGATCCTGTCTATCCCGTGTATGTTGACTCCAACATCATGGCGGGCAGAAAGATCGTCTACGCTCCCTCCACCGAGGAGAACGGTTTCTGTGCGATGCCCGACGAGAGCGTTCACGCCGATATCATCTATCTCTGCTCTCCGAACAATCCCACCGGCTCCGCTTATACCAAGGATCAGCTCAAGGTGTGGATCGACTACGCGCTGAAAAACGACGCGATCATCCTCTATGACGCGGCGTATGAGGCGTTCATCACCGACGACTGCCCCCGCTCCATCTTTGCCGTTGAGGGCGCAAGACAGTGCGCGATCGAGTTCTGCTCACTCTCTAAGACTGCCGGCTTTACCGGTACCCGCTGCGGCTACACCGTAGTGCCGAAAGAGCTTGAGCGTGACGGTCACAACATCTACAAGCTCTGGTATCGCAGAGAAGCCACCAAGTTCAATGGCGTCAGCTATCCCGTCCAGTGCGCCGCTGCGGCGGTGTTCTCTGAGGAAGGACAGAAGCAGATCAAGGTCAATCTCGATTATTATAAGGAAAATGCCAAGATTATCGCGTCTTTGATGGATGAGCTGGGGATCTACTACACCGGCGGTAAGAATTCTCCCTACATCTGGCTCAAGTGCCCGAACGGCATGGGCTCATGGGAGTTCTTCGATTATCTTCTTGAGAACGCGCAGGTGGTCGGTACACCCGGCGAGGGCTTCGGCGACTGCGGCAAAGGCTACTTCCGCCTGACCTCCTTCGGCGACAGAGACAACACCATCGAGGCCGTAGAGAGGATCAGAAAACTGCTCTCAAAATAACGATGATCATATCGAAAACGCTCCCGCGGGGGCGTTTTTTTGATGAAAAATGAAATATGAAAAATGAATAGTGAAGGGCGGGACACCCGCACCCGATTTGTTGAAAATGCGGATATTGGAAAAACTCTCTTGACTTTATTATGATAAAGTGATAATATAGCAGAGTATCATAAAAGGATCAGGTGAAAACTATGCGTAATTTCAAGAGTGACTCGGTCGACAGGCTCTTTCAGGCGATACTGCTGCTTGAAAACAGGGAGGAGTGCTACCGCTTCTTCGACGACCTCTGCACGATCAAAGAGATTCAGGATATGGCGCAGCGCCTTTCTACCGCCGAGATGATCGACAAGGGCGTCAGCTACCAGAAGATCTCCGATGCTACCGGCGTTTCCACTGCTACCATCAGCCGCGTATCGAGATGCCTCAATTACGGCGCGGGCGGCTATCAGGAGATGCTCAAAAAGCTCAAGGAGGAAGACAAAAATGAATAACACCTTCCTTACCGAGAAAGAGCAATATATCTATACGCTTAGAGAGCTGTATTCCAAGTTCGGCTATATCCCTTACCGTATGGGCAAGTTCGAAGAATATGATCTGTATTCGAGAAACAAAGACTTTCTGATCTCCGACTCGGTCATCACCTTCACCGACACCAACGGCAAGCTGATGGCGTTAAAACCCGATGTGACCCTCTCCATCATCAAGAACAACCGCGCTCTCTGTGGCAGAACGGAGAAGCTGTTCTATAACGAGAACGTCTACCGTGTCGCAAAGGGCACCAATACCTTCAAAGAGATCATGCAGGCGGGCGTCGAGTGTATCGGCGATATCGACAGCTACAGTATCGGCGAGTGCCTTTATCTTGCCGCAGAAAGCCTTGAGTGTTATCGGCCCGACGAGGCGTTCGTGCTGAATGTTTCCTCCCTCGACATCCTGATGTTAATGGTAGAGAACATCACTGAAGACCGCGGTATCCAGAACGAGATCATCCGCTGTGTCAGTGAGAAGAATACTCACGAGATCCTGAGCATCTGTAAAGAGAACGAGATCGATCCCGCTTTGTATGAGCCGCTGATGAAGCTGCTCTCCTTATACGGCAAGGCGCAGACGGTTCTGCCCGAGATCAAAAACCTGTGCGAGAACATCGGCGAAGAAGAAAAGGCGGATGAGCTTTCCCGCGCGATCTCTGTTTTTGAGGGATCACAGCTGTATGAGAATATCAACATCGACTTTTCAGTCGTGTCCGACCATAACTACTATAACGGCGTTATCTTCAAGGGATATGTCCCGAATGTTCCGGGAGCGGTGCTGTCGGGCGGTCAGTATGACAAGCTGATGAGAAAGATGCACCGCAAGTCCCGCGCCGTGGGCTTTGCCGTCTATCTCGATATGCTCGACTTTACCGAAGGAAGCAGCTATGATGTGGATATCCTGCTGATCTATGAGAAAGAGACAAAACCCTGTGTACTCAAGAAAGCGATCCAAAAGCTCAGCGCAGACGGCAGTACGGTTCGCGCGCTCAGACGCGATGACGAAAAGCTCAAATACAAAAAGCTGTTAAGGCTGTACCCCTCAGGAGAGATCAAATGAAAAAAATGCTGAATGTCGCTTTGCCCAAGGGCAGACTGGGCGAGCGCGTGTATGATATGTTTGAGAAGGCGGGATTCCCCTGTCCTTCTATCAAAGAGAATAACCGCAAGCTGATATTCGAAAACGAGGAGAAGGGTGTGCGCTACTTCTGGGTCAAGCCCTCCGACGTTGCGATCTATGTTGAGCGCGGCGCGGCGGATATCGGTGTAGCGGGCAAGGATATCCTGCTCGAATACGAGCCGGAGGTCTATGAACTCTTGGATCTGAATATCGGCAAATGCCGCATGGCGGTCGCGGCGCCAAAGGGCTTTTCCGACAACAAGAGAAGGACTTTAAAGGTCGCGACGAAGTTTTCGAATATCGCCGCGGGCTACTACCGCCAGATAGGCAGAGATATCGACATCATCCACCTCAACGGATCCATCGAGATCGCGCCGATTTTGGGACTCTCCGATGTGATTGTCGATATCGTCGAGACCGGTACCACATTAAAGGAGAATAATTTGGAAGTGGTAGAGACCATCGTGCCGATCTCCGCGCGACTGATCGCGAACAAAAGCAGTTTTCAGTTCAAGAAAGATCAGATAGAGCGCATCAGAGATTCTATCCGTGAACAGTTGGAGGAAGAAAATGATTAAGATATTGGATTTTGACAAGGTAGCGGCAAAGGAGATTTTCTCCCGCGTAGAGCCTGCCTTTGATGTAGAAGAGATCGTATCGGGCATCATCGCGAACGTTCGCCAAAACGGCGACAGCGCCCTGATCAATTATACGGAGAAATTTGACGGCGTAAAGCTGTCTGCCGTACAGCTCTCTCAGGAAGAGATGATCGAAGCGCTGGATCAGACCGATCCCGAATTCCTGCGGATCTTGGAGCGCGCGGCGGAGAACATCCGCAAGTTCCATACCGCTCAGGTCAGACGCAGTTTTATCTTAAACGACGAGCCCGGTATCGTGATGGGGCAGAAGGTGATCCCTATCGACAAGGCGGGACTGTATGTTCCCGGCGGCACGGCGGCGTATCCCTCCACCGTGCTGATGGACGCGATCCCCGCGAAGATCGCCGGCGTCAAAGAGGTTGTGATGGTCACCCCTCCGATGAAAAACGGCAAGGTCAATCCCGCGATCATCGCCGCGGCGTCTGTCGCAGGCGTGGACAAGATCTTCAAGGTCGGCGGCGCGCAAGCGATTGCGGCGCTCGCCTACGGTACCGAAAGCATCCCGAAGGTGGACAAGATCGTCGGCCCCGGCAACGCCTTCGTTGCCGAAGCGAAGCGTCAGGTGTTCGGCAAGGTCTCTATCGATATGATCGCCGGCCCGAGTGAGATCCTGATCGTCTCGGATGAAATGTCGAACCCGAAGCACCTTGCGGCGGATCTGCTCTCTCAGGCAGAGCACGACAAGCTCGCTTCCGCGGTATTGGTATGTGACAGCTACGCTCTTGCCGAGAAGGTAAGAGATGAAATAGAGAACCAGCTGCAAAAGTTAGAGCGCGAGGATATCGCCCGCGCGTCGATCGATAATAACGGCAAGATCATTGTCACCGACAGTCTGAATAAGGCGATCGAGGTTGCGAACGAGATCGCTCCCGAGCACCTTGAGCTGTGTGTGGACAACCCCTTCGATTATCTCGATCAGATCCGCCATGCGGGCAGTATCTTTATGGGCAGGAACTGTCCCGAGGCGCTGGGCGACTACTTGGCGGGTCCGAACCACACCCTCCCGACCATGGGTACCGCAAAGTTCTCGAGTCCTCTCTCGGTCGACGACTTCGTCAAGAAGACACAGTACACTTACTTTACCAAAGAAGCGCTGTCTGAAGTTGCTGAGGACGTCGCGTATTTCGCAAGAAAAGAAGGGCTGACCGCTCACGCGAAGTCTGCGGTTATCAGGCTGGAGGAAGAGTCATGAGCCGCTTTTTCAGTGAGAAATTCAGCGCCCTGACGCCGTATGTGCCCGGCGAACAGCCGAAAGATACGCAGTATGTAAAACTCAACACCAACGAGTCGCCTTTCCCACCGTCCAAAAAAGCGAGAGAATACGCAAAGCACGCGGCGCGGAAGGTAGAGCTTTACAGTGATCCCGAGTGCACGGCGCTGAAAAAGACATTCTGTGAGCTGTACGGTGTTAAGCCAGACGAGGTGATCTTTACCAACGGCTCCGACGAGGCGCTGAACTTCGCCTTTATGGCGTTCTGCGACGACAAGACCGGCGCCGCTTTTCCGGATATCACCTACGGTTTTTATCCCGTGTTCGCGCGGCTTTACGGCATCGATTACCGTGAGATCCCGCTCAAAGAGGATTTTTCGATCGATACGGGCGACTACAAAGGTTTAGGCAGGACGATCTTTATCGCAAACCCCAACGCGCCTACGGGCATGACGCTTACCCTTTCGCAGATCGAAGAGATCCTGTCATCGAATCCCGATAACGTTGTTGTGATCGATGAAGCCTATGTCGACTTCGGCGGCGAGTCGGCGGTATCTTTGATCCCTAAATATGACAACCTGCTGGTCACGCAGACTTTCTCGAAGTCACGCTCTTTAGCAGGCGCGCGTCTGGGCTTCGCGATCGGCAGCAAAGAGCTGATTGCCGATCTGAACACGCTCAAATACTCTACCAACCCCTATAACGTCAACGCCGTGACCCAGGCGATGGGCAGAGGCGCATTAGAGGATGAGGCGTATACCAAAGCAAACTGTGAAACGATCAAAAAAAACCGCGCGTTCCTGACGGAAGAGCTACAGAAGCTCGGATTCTGTGTACTTCCTTCCAAGGCGAATTTCGTCTTCGCAAAGTCGGACAGGATCGACGGAGAGGCGTTATACTTAAAGCTCAAAGAAAGAGGCGTGCTGATCCGTCACTTTACTATCGAACGCATCAAAGACTACAACCGTATCACCGTCGGCGCCAAAGAGCAGATCGTGATACTGATCAAAAATATCAAGGAGATTTTGGAGGAACAGATATGAGAACTTCACAAATCAGCAGAAAGACCGCCGAGACCGACATCACCCTGTCGATCAATCTCGACGGAAAGGGCGAAAGCAATATCAACACCGGCGTGGGATTTTTGGATCACATGCTCACCCTGTTTGCGAAGCACGGCAGATTTGATCTGAATGTAAGCTGTGACGGCGACACCTGCGTTGACGATCACCACACCGTAGAGGATATCGGCATCGCGCTGGGCGAAGCATTTTATGAAGCGTTAGGCGAGAAGAAGGGCATCATCCGTTACGGATCGATGATCTTACCGATGGACGAGTCGCTGATCTTAGCGGCGGTCGATCTTTCCGGCAGAGACTATTTAGGATATGAGCTCAAGATCCCGACCTATAAGGTAGGCACCTTCGATACCGAATTGGTAGAGGAATTTTTCCTCGGCTTTGTCCGCAACTGCAAGTGCAATCTGCACATCCGTCAGCTCGCTGGCACCAACTCCCACCACATCATCGAGGGCAGCTTCAAGGCTGTTGCGCGCGCTCTGAAAGAAGCTGTCAAGGTGGATAAAGCGTTCGCAGACGAGATCCCGTCTACCAAAGGGGTGCTGTGATGACCGTCATCATTGACTACGGCGTCGGCAATCTCTTCTCGCTCTTGTGTTCCTTAAAAGCGATCGGGGAAGAAGCAAGAGTTTCTTCCGATCCCGAAGATCTCAGATCTGCCGACAGGCTGATCCTGCCGGGCGTCGGCGCGTTTGAGGACGCGGCGAAGAAGCTCAGAGAATCCGGTTTGGATACGATCCTCAGAGAAGAAGTGGCGAAAGGCAAGCCGCTCTTAGGCATCTGTCTGGGTATGCAGCTGTTATTTGAGAAGTCGTATGAATACGGCGAGCATGAGGGCTTAGGATTGCTCAAGGGTACGATCGTGCCGATGAAGGGCGTGATCGACGCGAGCCTGAAGATCCCGCATATCGGCTGGAATCCCCTGATTTTCAAGGGAGCTTGTCCGATTTTCAAATACATCAAAGAGGGCGACTGCGTCTACTTCGTCCATTCCTACTATGCAACCGACTGTGACGACAGCGTTGTCGCGACCGCAGAATATTCCAAGGAGCTCACCGCCGCGGTGAATCAGGATAACATCTACGGATGCCAGTTCCATCCCGAAAAGAGCGGCAATGTAGGCCTCTCGATCCTCAGAGCGTTTTGTGAATTGTAAATCGTCATTGCGAGCCCTTTAGGGCGTGGCAATCCCCTTCTCATAGAAACCGGTAGTAATAACAGGGGATTGCCGCGGTCGCTTAGGCTCCCTCGCAATGACCGGTATTGAACATACATACAGGAGCAACCATATGATAATTTTTCCCGCGATAGATCTGATCGGCGGCAAGGCGGTGCGCCTTTTTAAGGGCGACTATGACCGGATGACCGTCTATTCTGATCATCCCGAAGAGATCGCGAAAGATTTTAAAGCGCAGGGCGCGTCTGCGATCCATATTGTGGATCTCGAGGGCGCGAAGTCCGGCGAGACGCCGAACTTTGATACGGTGTTGAAAATCAAGAACGAGTCCGGTCTGTTCTGCGAGATCGGCGGCGGCATTCGCAGTATGGAGGTCGTCGAAAAATACCTGAATGCGGGTATCGACCGCGTGATTTTAGGCACCGCCGCGGTAGAAGACGAAGACTTCCTGCGTGAAGCAGTCGCCCGATACGGCAAGCGCATCGCGGTCGGCGCGGATCTCAAAGACGGCTATATCGCCACCAAGGGCTGGCTGGAGAAGTCCGCTGTCACCGCCGATGAATTCTTTTTGAAGATGCAGCAGATCGGCGTGGATACAGTCATCTGCACCGATATCAGCAAGGACGGCGCAATGCAGGGCACGAACCGCGCTTTATACATAGAACTGAGCAAAAAGTACAAGGTAAACATCACCGCGTCGGGCGGTGTGTCATCGATGGAGGATATCAAGGCGCTCCGGGCGATGGAGCTGTACGCCGCGATCATCGGCAAAGCGTACTATACCGGCGCGATCAACTTAAAAGAAGCAGTGGAGGCGGCGTTATGATCACAAAAAGAATCATCCCCTGTCTGGACGTCAGAAACGGCAGAGTCGTCAAAGGCGTCAACTTTGAGGGCATTGCGGACGTCGCTTCTCCGGTGGAGCTGGCGAAGTTCTACAGCGAGCAGGGCGCCGACGAGCTGGTGTTCTACGATATTACCGCTTCCTTTGAAGAGCGAGCGCTGTTCACGGATATCCTCAAAGAAGCGGCGTCACAGGTGTTCATCCCTCTGACCGTGGGCGGCGGCATCAACACGACGGACGACTTTGACCGTGTGCTCAAGTGCGGCGCGGATAAAGTAAGCGTCAACTCCGGCGCGATCCGCAACCCCTCGCTGATCTATGAAGCCGCGAAGCTCTACGGTGATCAGTGCGTGGTGATATCCGCTGATGTCAAGCGCGTCGACGGCGTGTTTCGTGTTTTCGCCAAGGGCGGCAGAGAGAACACCGGTATGGAGGCTGTCGAGTGGATCCGAAACTGTGTTAACAACGGCGCGGGCGAGGTGGTGCTCAATTCCATCGACACCGACGGCGTGAAAGGCGGCTTTGACCTTGAGATGCTCGATAAGGTTTGCAGCGCCGTGAATGTTCCCGTTATCGCCTCGGGCGGCGCGGGAAAGATCGAAGACTTTATCACCCTGTTCAAGACCTTGCCCAAGGTAGACGCAGGCTTGGCGGCGTCGATCTTTCACTTCGGCGAGGTTAAGATCGCCGATTTGAAGCAAGCGATGAAAGAAAACGGGATCGAAGCGAGGATATAATGTCATTCAGAGGGAGCAAACCGACCGAAGAATCCCCTTCCTCTTGCAACCGGCAGTAATGACAAGGGGATTGCCACGTCGTCGTCACGGGCTGTGTTTGCTGAGAACGGTCAGGCATGACCACTCTCGTGCTCACGTCGCCGTTCCTCCTCTCCCCAAAACTCGGGGAGTTTTAGGGACCCCATACGGCACGGGGCTCGCAATGACTTTGGAAATAAGGAGAAACAACAATGATCAACATTAGTGAACTGAAATTTGACGAAAAAGGGCTGATCCCTGCGATCGTGGTCGACGCGGTGACAAAACGCGTACTGACCTTGGCGTATATGAACGAGGAGAGCCTGAAGATATCGATGGAGAAGGGGCTTTGCTGCTTCTGGTCGCGCTCTCGTCAGGAGCTGTGGCTCAAGGGAGAAACCTCCGGCAACTACCAGCATATCGTGTCGATCACCGCGGACTGTGATAAGGACGCGCTGGTGGTGATGGTGGAGCCCGACGGTCCCGCCTGCCACTTAGGCACGACCTCGTGCTTTGAGAATCCTGTCTGGGAGAGCGATACGCTCAAGGAATTCTCCTATGAAGGCTTGATGAAGCTGATCGAAGGCAGAAAGACCGATCCCAAGGACGGCTCCTATACCACCTATCTTTTTGAGAAGGGTCTTGACAAGATCCTCAAGAAGATCGGTGAGGAATGTACAGAGGTCATTATCGCCGCGAAGGCGGAAGATAAGCGCGAGACGATCTATGAGATCGCCGATCTGTGCTACCACACGATGGTGCTGATGATCGAGCAGGGTATCTCTTTAGAGGATATCCACCGCGAACTTGCCTCCCGCCATGTGATCGACCATAAGGTGAAACAGGAGAAGATGACCTGATGAGCTTCAAAGACTGTTTGGAGAAAGCGATCAACAAAGAGATCAAAGCGGACTTTCATATGCACACCTGCCTGTGCGACGGTCACGATACCGCAGAGGATATGGTGCTGTCTGCGATCGAAAAAGGATTTGCCGCTGTCGGTATCTCCGGTCACAGCTATACCTTTTTTGATGAGAGCTACTGTATGAGCCGCGAGAATGTTTTGCGATACATCAGTGATATTAATTCTCTAAAAGAAAAATATAAAAATCAGATTCAGGTGTTCTGCGGGATCGAGCAGGATTTTTATTCCGAATATCCCACCGATGAATTTGACTATGTGATCGGCTCGGTACATTATCTCAAGTGTGAAGAGGAGTATGTTCCCGTCGATGAAACGCCCGACATTCTGATCTCGGCTTGTGAGAAGTATTTCGGCGGCGATATCTGCGCCTTGTGCGAGTGTTATTTTGACACCGTATCGAAAGTCGTCGAAAAGACCGGCTGCGATATCATCGGGCATTTCGATCTGATCACCAAGTTCATCGAGAAAGAACCGCTTTTTGACACAAAAAATCCACGCTATCAAAAAGCGTGGAAGAAAGCGGTCGATATATTATTGCCGTATGATATTCCCTTTGAGATCAACAACGGCGCGATCTCGCGCGGCTATCGGATGTCGCCTTATCCTGCGGCGGATATCATCGCGTATATCAGGGAAAATGGCGGCAGGCTGATCCTCTCCTCCGACGCGCACAGCAAAGAGGATATCGGTTTCGGATTTGAAGATATTGGCTCCCTCTGACGAGGGAGTTTTTTCATTTAATCATCAAACGTCATTGCGAGGGAGCAAAGCGACCGCGGCAATCCCCTTCTATCAGCAACCGGTAGATGGAGGAAGGGGATTCTCACGTCGTGACCGCAAGGGTCACTCCTCAGAATGACTCCAAAAAAATCTACCTCCCTCGCGTGAAGGGAGGTAAGAAAGATAAATCATTAAAATTTGATTCTCTGAGCGATATAGCTTTCGATCTCGTCGATCGCGATACGCTCCTGCTGCATGGTGTCGCGGTCACGGACAGTCACGCAGTTGTCTTCGAGCGAATCGAAGTCATAGGTGATGCAGAACGGTGTGCCGATCTCATCCTGTCTTCTGTAACGCTTGCCGATAGAACCTGCGTCATCATAGTCAACGGGGAAGGACTTAGAAAGCTCGCACGCGAGCGCGTCCGCCTGTTCGCCCAGCTTTTTTGACAGCGGGAGCACCGCCGCCTTGAACGGCGCGAGGAATGGATGCAGTCTGAGTACGACGCGGGTGTCGTTCTTCGCCTCGTCAACAACCTCTTCATCATACGCTTCGGTCATTACGGTGAGGAAAAGTCTTTCCACGCCGAGAGACGGCTCGATGACGTAGGGGATATAGCGGGTATTGTCGGTGGGATCAAAGTAGCTCAGATCCTTGCCGGAAACATTCTGATGCTGGGTCAGGTCATAGTCGGTACGATCCGCAATGCCCCACAGCTCGCCCCATCCGAACGGGAAGAGATACTCGAAGTCGGTGGTGGCTTTGGAATAGAAGGAAAGCTCCTCTTTCTCATGGTCGCGGAGTCTTAAGTTCTCTTCCTTGATGCCGAGAGAGTAGAGGAAGTCACGGCAGAAGGAACGCCAGTAGTCAAACCACTCGAGGTCGGTATCGGGCTTGCAGAAGAACTCGAGCTCCATCTGTTCGAACTCACGCACACGGA
The DNA here is from genome assembly GCA_964588105.1 of uncultured Ruminococcus sp. Lineage (GTDB taxonomy): Bacteria > Bacillota > Clostridia > Oscillospirales > Acutalibacteraceae > Ruminococcoides. Next base: position 19,247 of record CAZPOG010000023.1, read on the forward strand.
AGATGAAGTTGCCGGGTGTGATCTCGTTTCTAAAGGACTTGCCGATCTGCGCGACGCCGAAGGGGATCTTCTTTCTGGTGGTGCGCTGGATGTTCGGAAAGTTGACGAAGATGCCCTGCGCGGTCTCGGGACGCAGATACAGCTCCGCTTTGGTGTCCTCGGTAACGCCCTGGAAGGTCTTGAACATCAGGTTGAACTGACGGATATCCGTGAAGTTATGCTTGCCGCAGCTGGGGCAGGGAATGTTATGCTCCTCGACAAATTCCTTCATTTCGGTCTGAGAGAAGGCGTCGATGGGCTTCGGAAGCTCGTAGCCGACTTCCTGGCACCAGTCCTCGATGACCTTGTCGGCGCGGAAGCGCTCATGACACTCACGGCAGTCCATCAGCGGATCGGAGAATCCACCGAGGTGGCCGGAGGCAACCCAGGTCTGCGGATTCATCAGGATGGCGGCATCCAGACCGACGTTGTAGCGGTTCTCCTGCACGAACTTCTGCCACCAGGCCCGCTTGACGTTGTTCACATTTTG
>CAZPOG010000024.1:0-19565 GCA_964588105.1 uncultured Ruminococcus sp.
CCTCCTGCATCGCGGTTCTGCGAAGCGAATCCTTGTACACCTCCAACACGGAACAGATCAGGATGATCGCCGTAACCGCGGCGCATACGCTCAAAGGAGACGCGGCGTTCTCGGTCAGCTTATCCGTGATCAGCTGCATCACATCGGAGAAGGAAAGGGTATCGGAGGAGATATCGGTGTAGGATTCTACACCGAGACCATTCAGGTCATCCAGCACCTCATCGGAAAGAGATGATTGCAGATCTTCCAACTCTTTTACGATATTCTCTATCTCCTGCGCCTTGACGGAAACTGTCATCAGTAAGATGATGAGCGGCATCAGGAGTAAAATTTTTAGCATTCTTTTCATTTTATCATCCTGTTATGATCCGGAAATCAGCTGTGTCACCGTGGAAAAGATATCCTGAAACAGCGGCAACGCGGTTACCAGAACCAGAACCTTTCCCGCTAACAGCACATTGGAGCTCAGGCTTGCCATCCCCGCTTCGCTGACGCTGTCACAGGTAAACTCCGTAACAAAGCAGATCCCGAGCGTTTTTAAGAGGATCAAGATATACTCCGCTTTGATACCTGCCGCCGCAAGCATGGAGGAGATCGTGTTCACACTCTCCAAAACTTCCTTGATCACGCACAGCAGGATCACCACGCCTGCGCCGAGAGACAGCAGCATCGCCTGTTCCGCAGAATATCGCCTTACGGTCAGCGCCAGCGCAACGCTGAGAACAGCAACGCCGCAGATCGACAGTATACTCATTTTACAATCCGAAAGTCGACTTGATGGTCGAGAAAAGATCGCTGATCTGTGTAATGATCATCATCAGCGCCACCACCAAGCCCGCTATCGTCGTCAGAAGCGCCTGTTCCTCTCTTCCGCTGCGGATCAACAGCTGGTTCAGGATCGCGACGATGATACCGATCGCCGCCATCTTAAATATCATATCAACGTCCATGTTTTTCCTTCCTTATATCAATAACAATGAGAGCGTCACTCCCGCCGAAAATCCTAAACCCCGATACAGCTTTGACTTCTGGTTAATATCGTTTTGGGCAGAGGTCAGCTGTACTTCGAGCAGGGACAAATAATAACGCATGTGTTTGATCTGTGACTGTGTATCCGTATCACCCAAGCCGCGCGCAAAATCTTTAAGTAGCGATAGATCCTTTTTGTTCAGCGCGTTTTTGTATTCAGAAAGTATGCTGTCCCACTGAGGAAGAAAAGGCTTATCCCGCTCAAAGGAAAAGTCCTCAAATAATTCATAAACGGTTTCTGCGGAATATTCTAACTTTGTGATCGAGGTATGGATATTATCAATAAATAACGTAAGTACATCTTTGCGTCTGTACAGCCTTGACGACATACTCTGTCCGATGAACAGAGAACTGACAATCAACACCAATGACAAGATCAGTTTAAGCATTGTATCTCCTTAATTCTTCCCGCGTGATGTCTGTCTGACAGGGTCACCAGATAAGAGAAAGCTCCGGTATCTAAAAGCTCTTGGACAAAAGCCCTGTCGGATGCTTCACTGTGAACAGTCGCAATAAAGGAAACGCCGCAGAAAAGAGCGTATCTGAGCGCTTCAACTTCTTTGGGGTCTCCCAACTCATCACAGACGATGATATCAGGCGACATCCCGCGGATCGCCTGCAGGATCGCAGTCTTTTTCGGATAGTTAATATAAACGTCGCACATACCGATATCATTATAAGAAACACCGTCGGCGGATGCGGACAGCTCGTTTCTCTCGTCGATCAGCGAGACATTATATCGATGGGAAAGCAGCCTTGCCGCATCTCTGAGCAATGTGGTCTTTCCGGTAGAAGGAGCGCCGCAGATCAGCACACCTTTGAGAGGATCGATACTGCTGAGCAATTCTTCCGCACAGCCGATACATTCGCGCGCAATACGGATATGGATGGATGTGATATGCTTAACGGTTGTGATCTTTCCCTCAGCTAACACAGCGGATCCGCTGATACCCGCGCGGCAGCCTCCGCCTACGGTGATGTAACCGCCGTTGATCTGATGCTGATAGCTGTACACGGAATAGGAGCATAACTTCAAAAATGTATTCTTGATATCCTCCGATGAAATGATCCTCATCTTCTGACTATGCGGATCTTTTATCAGACAGCCGTTATCGGTCAGATAATATCTTCCCGCTGACGTTTCCAAAGCCAAAGGACAGCGGGATCTGAGGATGATCTCATAACAGATCTTTGACAGTGTATCGGTATGTACTTTCAGTACATCTGAAAGATCATCGGGGAGTTTGGAGATTGCCGATATCCATCCGGTATTTTTACATTTCATCACACAATCCTCCCTACTAAGATGTATGAAAGCTCGGACAAGATTAGAACACGGCAAAAGAAAAACGCCTCCGACAGCATAGCGCTGTCAGAAGCGTTGATTTGATTCGATATGTTGATGGTCAGCCGGTCTGTGTAACGGTCAGGTCGGATCCGACAGTTACGGTCATCGGGACTTCTACCGGCTGATTATCACCTACCCAGTAATACAAGGTAAAGCTCGCGGTTCCGGGAGCGACGCCCTGGATGGTGAAATCATACTTCTGGGTGGAAAAATCATATGTACAGTTGATGCTGACGACTCCACCGCCGCCGGAATAATCCCAGTTATATCCTTCTGTCGTCTTACCGGTAGCGTAGTAATGCATGATATTGCCGCCGGAAACAGCGCCGGACGAAGAACCGGTCGCAGGAGCGGAAGTCGGCTGCTGCGCCTCGGTAGCGTAATCCTGATCCGCTTCGGTAGGAGTCTGCTGGGGCTGTGTGCTCGGGGTCTTCTGGGGAACTGTTGCCGCTGTCGCCTTTGCTTCGGTAGCCTGCTGGGCCACTTGTTCTGTCGCAGCGAGCGTTGCAGCGGTAGTCTCTGTAGAAGGTTTTTTGTTTCCTGCAAGGGAAACAGCAAGAATGATCGCGCCGGCAACTAACGCTACGGCGATCACAATAACGATCACGGTAGCAATCAGTGATTTTCTCTTGCTGCGGTCTCTTCTGTATCTTCTTTCTTCGGCTTTGGAACGATAATAATCGTCATCTCTCATTGATATTTCCTCCTTAGGATAATATGGTTTTATTGATTACGCTTCTTCTATCATAGTAAGAAGCTGTTCTTGTGAAATAATGGTAATACCCAATGACTGCGCCTTGGTCAGTTTGGAACCTGCATCCTCGCCCGCCAATACATAATCGGTCTTTTTGGAAACGGAGGAAGAAGTCTTGCCGCCGTTTTGCTCGATCAGAAGAGATGCTTCTTTGCGGCTCATGGTCGGCAGAGTACCGGTCAGCACAAAGGTTTTGCCGAGAAAAACGCCTTCCTTCTTCTTAGGCTCTAAGGGCGTCATCAGAACGCCCGCAAGTCTCAACTCGGATATCAGGCTTTTTGTTTCTTCTAAAGAAAAATAATCATAAACTGCCTGCGCCATGATCAACCCGAAGCCATCAATAGAAGCGATGTCTTCTACTGATGCCTCAAAGATCGCTTCGATCGACAGAAAGTGTTCGCACAGAAGCTTTGCCGCTTTCTCTCCGATATGACGGATACCTAACGCGTATACCAAACGCGAGATATCTGCGCTCTTGCTCTTCTCTATTGCCGCGATCAGATTGGACGCGGACTTCTCGCCTTTTCTCTCCAATGCAGAGAGCGACTGAGCGTCAAGATGATACAAATCAGGGAAGCTTTTGATCATCCCTTCGTCTAAGAGCTGTTCCAATACAGCAGGGCCTAAGCCGTCGATATCCATCGCGTCGCGGGAGACGAAATGGATCAGGTGCCGTAACAGCTGGGCGGGACAATCGGTGTTGGTACAACGGATAACCGCTTCTCCCTCTTCTTTCACCAGATGGCTGCCGCAGGAGGGACATACCGTCGGGAACGAGAACGGCTCAGCCGCATCGTTGTGTCTGACGACGGAAAGCACCTCGGGGATGATCTCTCCCGCTTTGCGGATCAGAACGGTGTCGCCGATATGGATATCGCGTTCTCTGATGAAGTCTTCATTGTGCAAGGTTGCGCGGCTGACGGTGGTTCCGGCGAGCATCACGGGCTTGAATACGCCGACCGGAGTGATCGCGCCGGTCCTGCCGACGTTGATTTCGATATCCAGCAGTTCGGTTTCTTTTTCTTCCGGCGGATACTTATACGCTTCCGCCCATCGGGGAAACTTCGCGGTAGATCCCAGTATGGCTCTCTGGGATATATCGTTGAGCTTTACGACCGCGCCGTCGATCTCACAGGGCAGATCGCCGCGGTGACTGTCGATCCACGCGATATTCTCGATCACGTCCTCAATGTTATCAAAAACGTTATGGATCGCTACGGGAAAGCCGAGCTCTGTCAGATAATCAAGCGAGGAGGCGTGAGTAGTGATCTCTCTGCCCTCCATCTGCTGGATGTTGAAACAGAAGATGTCCAAATTTCGCTTTGCGGTGATCTTCGCGTCCTTCTGTCTGAGTGAACCCGCCGCGGCGTTGCGAGGATTCTTGAACGGCTTTTCTTCGTTATTCTCCTGCTCGGCAACAAGGCGCTCGAAAGTCTCGACAGACATATACACCTCACCGCGAACCTCCATATAGGCGGGAGCGTTCTCGATGTGCTTGGGCAGGGATTTGATCGTCATCAGGTTTTCGGTGACGTCCTCGCCGACAACACCGTCGCCTCTGGTGGAACCGCGGACAAAGCGTCCGTCGCGGTATTCGACAGAAACGGAAAGTCCGTCGATCTTCGGCTCGACCACATACTCGGGATCACGGATCGCCTCTCTGACCTTGCGGTCAAAGTCGCGCAGTTCGTCATCGGAAAAAGAATCATGGAGGCTCTCCATCGGTACCGTGTGGGTAACCGGAGAGAACTTCTCTCCCCTCTCGCCGCCGACACGCTGGGTAGGAGAATCCGGCGTGATCAGCTCGGGATATTCTTCCTCGATGTTCTCAAGCTCCCGAAGCAGCATATCGTACTCATAGTCCGATATCTCGGGGCTGTCCATATTATAATAACGGTTGTTATGATATTGCAGTTCTTCTCTAAGCTCTGTGGCTCGGATATTTGCGGATAAAATGTCCATACTCTTATATTCTCATCTCTTCGGTTCGATGTGGGCATCGAACCCTACAAATATATAAGATATCATCTTCTGACGGAAGAAGTGCCCTTCTCGCGGAGATAGGTGCTCTCGAGGTCTGCAAGATGGAGCTTCACCGCTAAGGGATAGCGGTCATACGCCTGGCTGATAGCATAGCCGGAGTTGTCGTCAAAGCCGCCCATATGCCAGCGGATCGCCATCGCTTCGTCAATCTTGAGCCGCATAAAACGCTCGATCAGGAACACGGACTTCTCTCCGTGACCGTAAGGAAAGCTGTCTTCTACCATATAGTAAGGTACCTTCTCCCACTGACCGGTCTCGTCGTTCTTGACGTTGCGGGTAGAGACCTTGTAGAACTGCGCCTTGCACAGATCATGCAGCAGCGCGCAGATCGCAAAGCTCTCGGGATTGTCGCTCTCTTCGTCAAAGTGCTTCTCCATCAAGGTGTTGTAGACGGAAACGGAATGCATCACCAGACCCGACTCACACGCACAGTGAAACTTCGTGGAAGCGGGGGCGGTAAAGAAATCGGTCTTTTGTATCCATTCAAGCAGTTCAGCAGAACCTTTGCGGGAGATATTCTCGGTATAAATCTTGATAAATTCATCTTTTGCGGTCATACGGCACCTCACAGCATCTTCTCGTCATATACGGCTCTCGCGCCGCCGATAAACTTGGCGCGGGTACGGGCAGAGGCAACAAACGCCTCGCCGATCTTCTTCTGCGGAAGTCTGAGCGGAACTGCGGTCTCTTTTAAGTGCATTCCGATCAGCGTGCCGCCGATATCCACGCCGGCGTCAGCTTTGATATGCTCCACCAGCACGGGATCATCGAACGTTTTATAGGCGGTAGTGGCAGAGGATCCGCCCGCCTTGGGCTGCGGGATGGCGTTGACGATCTCGAGATTCAGCTTTTCGGCTAATTCTCTCTCGATCACCAGAGCGCGGTTGAGATGCTCACAGCACTGAGCAGCAAGATAGATTCCTCTCTCTTTTAAAAGAGGATAAAAGCTCTCATACAGCGCCTTGGCAACATCTTCACTGGAATGGGTGCCGATACGGTCGCCAATGATCTCGCTGGTGGAACAGCCTAAGACGATCACAGAGCCCTCTTTCAGATGAGCCTGCTCGATCAGCTGCGAGAATACCAACTTCGCGTCATTCTGTATTTGTTCGTACATATTATCACCTGATATATATAAAATAGGAAGTCATTGCGAGGCTCACAAAGGAGCCGCGGCAATCCCCTTGTCATTACGACCGGTTGCGAGAGGAAGGGGATTCTCACGTCGGGCTTTACCCTCCTCAGAATGACATCATACTCATTCTTCACTATAAAGAAGCGGGCACCCAAAAGGATGCCCGCGATTCGCAGAAATTATTCAGCGTCGGCAGCTTCGGTCTCCTCAGCAGGAGTCTCTTCTGCAGGAGCTTCCTCGACAGGAGCTTCTTCTGCGGGAGCTTCCTCTACGGGAGCAGCCGCTTCTGCTGTCTCAACGACGGGCTCCTCAGCGGGGATCTCGTCCTCGAGCTCTACTACGGGAGCAGCGTCGGGCTCGGCAACAGCGACAACCTCATCGGCCTCAGCCTTTGCGGGAGCAACCTCGGGCTCGGGAAGCAGCGCGCGGATAGAGAGAGAAACTCTCTTCTTATCAAAGTCGATCGCGATGATCTTCGCCTCGACCTCGTCGCCTACCTTCAGCTCGTCGGAGGGCTTCTCGATTCTCTTGTTGGAGATCTGAGAAATGTGGATCAGACCGTCGATACCGGGAATGATGTTGGCAAACGCGCCGAACGCGGTCAGGCCGACAACCTTCGCCTTGACGATGGTGCCGACAGGATACTGCTGCTCTAAGATGAGCCATGGATTATCCTCGGTCTTCTTGTAACCTAATGAGATCTTCTTGGTCTCGGGGTTGATATCCTTGATATAAACTTCAACGGTATCGCCGACGTTAACGACTTCACTCGGATGCTTGATTCTCAGCCAAGAAAGCTCGGAGATATGAATCATACCCGAAACGCCGCCCAGATCGACGAACGCGCCGTAAGAGGTGAGTGTTCTGACGGTGCCGGTGTAAACCTTACCGACCTCGCAGTTCTCCCAGAATGCTGCTCTCTGCTTGGAGAACTCATCACGGAGAACCGACTTGATGGAGCCGATGATCTTTCTTCTTCTGCCGCGCTGGGAGAATTCGATCAGTCTGAAAGAAACTTCCTGACCCTTGAGCTCGGAGAGATCCGCGTCACGCTCGATAGAAGCCTGTGAAGCGGGAACAAACACGCGGATGTCGTTGGCAACAACGATAACGCCGCCGTTGACGACTTCTGTTACAACGCCTGAGAGAACAGCCTTGTCTTCATACGCCTTCTCAAGCTCCTCAAAGCCCTTCTGAGAATCCACTCTGCGCTTAGAGAGCATAATGGTGCCTTCTACGTCGTTGGTCTTCATAATCAGAAGCTCAACTCTGTCACCGATCTTCACCACTTCATCAGCGGAAGAAATAGGAGTAGCGGACAACTCATCCAGCGGGATGAATCCGGTCTGTTTTCTGCCGTCGACTTCGACATACACCTCGTTAGGTGTGATGCTCGCAACAGTACCCATGACCCTTTCATTAGTATTTAAGCTCTTCAAAGACTCCTCCAACATAGCCTCGAAGTTTTCATTTTCATTTGCGCTGGATGTGATATTTTCGTTCATTGTATCCAGTACCTCCTTTATTATCCTGTCGGGCGTTGAAGCACCCGCTGTAACGCCAATGCGGGAGAAGTGTTTCATCTCATCCAAATCTAAGTCACCGGCTGTCTCAATCATAACGGTGTAACCGCAGTTTCGCCTACAGATGTTGTAGAGCTTATTTGTGTTGGAGCTTTTGCGGTCTCCTATCACAATCATACAGTCGGATTGCTTTGACAGAATGAGCGCTTCCGCCTGCCGCTTTGACGTAGCATTACATATTGTATCAAAAATTTCTGCATTTGTATATACTTTTTTGAGAATTTTTAAACATTTTTTCCAAATTTCTTCATCAAAAGTTGTCTGAGCTACAACACAAATGCCGTTATATTTCTCTATTGGAATTATCTTGATAATTTCTTCCAATTCATGTTCATTTTTGAACGTAAAATAATCCGAATGGGAACAGGATAAGAATCCCTGAACCTCCGGATGGTCCTTATCTCCCGCAGCTAAGATCAGCTTGCCCTTCTGGCTCTCCTCGGACACGATCTTCTGGATCTTGGAGACAAAGGGGCAGGTAGCGTCAACGTATTCGAGAGAATACTCTTTGAGCTTTTCGTAAACGTCCCGGGTCACGCCGTGAGATCGAATGATCACCGGAGAATAGCTTTTGGCTTCTTCTACGCTGTCCACAGCGACAACGCCCATATCGGAGAGCTCGCGGACCATCTCTTTGTTATGAATAATCGGACCGAGGGTACATCCCTTTCTGCCGCTTTTCGCAACGTTGTAGGCGATGTTGACGGCGCGGTTGACGCCGAAACAAAAACCCGCGGTATCTGCCAGCTTAACTGTCATATTTCTCTACATCCAGCACTCTGAGCGCTTTGATCTTCTCCATAATCATACGGCTCGCAACACGAAACTCCTTCGCCTTTCCGTTTTCGATTCCCAGCTCCTGAATCGATAAGGGCTTATCATAATGAACGACCTTGCCCTTTTTGGTCTTGGTGATACATACGGGGATAACGGGAGTCTTGGTATCATAGGCAATCAGTGAAACGCCGTTTTTCGGCGGGAGAAAATCGCCGGTCTTGGAACGGGTGCCCTCAATAAAGATACCCATCAGATAACCGTCATTCAGCACCTCTTCAAAGTGATTGATCGAAGTTCTGTCACCTTTGCCTCTGTCAACGGGAAACGCGCCTAAATGACGGAAGAACCATGCGGCAAAACGGTTTTCAAACAGCTCCGCCTTTGCCATAAACATGACTTGGCGGGGAATAGAAATACCGATATCGATCGGATCCGTTGCTGTTAAATGATTGGAAGCGAGAATATAGGCGCCCTCTTCGGGAATATTCTCTTTTCCCTCGACCTTGACACGGTCAGCAATCATAAAAATCGGTTTGACAATTGCGCGCATAACCGTATAAAAAGCGCCGTTCTTTGCTTTACTCATATATGTTCCCTCATTATCTTCAATAATCTTTCAATAGATGTATCTCTGTCCTCACCGGAGGTATCTACCATGATAGCGTCGTCAGCAGGCTTAAGCGGCGCGATATCGCGGTGAGAATCCGCGTAGTCTCTGTCGATCACGTCCTTGAGAACATCCTCGTAGATAACATCCATGCCTTTTTCCTGCAGCTCGATATAGCGGCGGCGCGCTCTGCACTCGGGAGAAGCGTAAAGGAAGATCTTCAGCTTCGCGTCGGGGAGCACTACGGTGCCGATATCTCTGCCGTCCATAATCACGTTCTTGGTATGAGCCATGTTACGCTGGGTATCCAGCAGAAAAGCCCGAACCTCGGGAATCGCGGAAACAGCGGACGCCATCATCGAAATCTCGGGTGTACGAATCAGACCGGAGACATCCTCGCCGTTAAGCAGGACGATCTGCTCTCCTTTATCATTGAACGCGAGCTCGACGGTAATATCGGGCAGCAGCGCCGTTACCGCTTCTCTGTCATCGGCGGCAACGCCCTTGCGGTACGCGTAAAGCCCGATCGCACGATACAGCGCGCCTGTATCAACGTAGATAAATCCGAGTTCTTTGGCAGCCATTTTTGCGATAGTGGATTTTCCCGCGCCGGCGGGACCATCGATAGCGATTGCGATAGACATAGTATGACTCCTTTTTAGTGCATTGTGCACGGTTATGATTACTGATTTGCGGCGCTCTCTCCCGCCAGTCTGCCGGTAGAATAGGCGATCTGGAGATTAAAGCCGCCGGTATAAGCGTCGAGATCCAGCACTTCTCCGGCAAAGAATAAGCCCGAGACGAGCTTGCTTTCCATCGTTTTGGGTGAAATCTCTTTGACGTCGACGCCGCCGGAAGTGACAATCGCCTCGTCGATCGGGCGAAAGCTATGGATCAGGATATCAAAACGCTTTAAAGCATTCAGAAGACGTTTTCTCTGTTCAGCGGTGACCGCGTTGCACTTGGTATGTCCGTCGATCTGCGCTCTGTTGAGCATCACGGGAACGAGACTTTTGGGAAGTAATTCAAACAGGGAATTCGAAATATCCTTGTTAGAAAACTTCGCAAAATCTCTGAGGATCCGTTTGTCGAGCGTTTCTTCATCCAAAGCGGGTTTGAGATCAATGCTGACGGTATATCTGTTAACACTCATCTGACGCATATGCGCGCTGGCGGAGAGGATCACCGGTCCCGATATCCCGAAATGCGTAAACAGCATCTCTCCGAAATCGAAATATATTTCTTTATTAGAATTATTATCTCTTACAGATATACGGATATTCTTTAATGCCAATCCCTGTAATTCTTCACATACGGGATCGTCGGACACAAGCGGCACTAAAGAAGGCAGGATGGGCGTGATCGTATGTCCCGCAGACTTTGCGAACGTATAGCCGTCTCCGGTGGAACCGGTACCTTTGTAGGACAGACCGCCGCAGGCGACGATCACACAGTCGGCGAAAATATCTTCTCCGGCTAAGCGAACGCCTTTGACGTTTCCGTCCTCGATAATCAGCGACTTCACTTCTGCCGTTTTGATCTTCACACCGACAGATGTGATATAACGATCAAACACATCAACGACATCCGAGGCTTTATCGGACTGAGGAAACACGCGGTTGCCGCGCTCAACTTTTGTTTCAAGCCCTAAGCCTTCAAAGAAAGCGACCGCGTCATAACAGGAAAAACGGTTGACGGCGCTGTACATGAATCGTGCGTTAGCCGTCAGATGACGAATGAACTCGTCGTTGTCGCAGTAGTTTGTGATATTGCATCTGCCTTTGCCGGTGATACGAAGCTTCTTTCCGACTTTGAGATTCTTCTCTATCAGGAGCACATCCGCGCCGTTTTCAGCCGCCGCGCCGGCAGCCATCATCCCTGCGGGACCCGCTCCGATCACCACTACCCTACGCGCGCTCATTCTCGCTCTCGCTTTTGGGCTCTACCGTGTAGAGGTTTTGTTCCTTCCATACCTGTTCCAGATCGGAGAAAGTCTTGATGATCTCGTCCTTGCGCTCGATAACGATCGCGACAAGCAAAGCGTTGATCAGGCTCAAAGGAGCGACCAGTGTATCAACAACCGAGGCGATATCCGAACGCGCTAAAAGCACCGAATCCGCGGAAGCGACCAGCGGAGAAATCATAGAGTCGGTGATCGCGATAACATCCGCTCCCCTGTCGCGGGCAAAGCTCATCGCGTCTACCGCCATCGTGGAATACCGCGGAAAGCTGATGCCGATCATCACATCTTCCTCACTGATACGGAACAGCTTCTCATAAGTAGTAGTCTTGGAAGTAGAGTTGAGCATCTTGACGTTGCCGAAGATCAAATCAAGATAGTAGCCAAAGAAATTCGCGATAAATGACGCGGACTTCACACCGAAAATATAGATATTGCGCGCGCCGATGATCGAATCTACCGCCTTCTTAAAATCCTCGCGGGAGACTTCTTCGATCGTGCGCTTGATCTTGTCGATGTCCTGGTTGAGCACGTTCTCCACCACATCGCCGCCGGCGATCCTGCCGGTGGTGACCTCGATGCGCTGGATGGAGGTGAGCTTGTCGCGGATCATCTCCTGCATTGCTTTTTGCAGGAAAGGATATCCGTCATAGCCCAAGGTGGTGGCAAAACGGACAACCGTGCTTTCGGAAACGCCGACGACGTCTCCGAGCTTGGCGGCGGTCATAAACGCCGCTGTATCGTAATGCTCTTCAATAAAAGACGCGATCTTTCTCTGCCCTTTGGAAAAGCTCTTTCTGGACAAATCGATCCTGACCAATAAATTGGAATCCATTTCATATACCTCGATTTTTCAAATCTTCTTTCATTTTATCACACTATCCTGCATATTTCAATAAAAATCGCAAGAAAATGAAAGGTTTTTGAAGCATTTTCCAATATCGGTTGCAAAACAAAATAATCAGCGCTATGTAAGAATCATCAATCTTCTTTTCCCTCGGGAATTCGCTTGAAGACCTCGGCGACCTTGTCGCGCTGCCAAAGCATCGGAGTAATCCTCAGAGAATACCCGAATCCGTTGTCACACATCCAGTCAAAGGGTTTCGCAGAAGGTAATCCGTAAACGGACAAAAGGGTGGTCATCACACCGCCGTGGGTAATGATCACCGAATCGGTCACACCGGACTTGATCAGCCCGTTGACGATCTGCTCAAAGGTCAGACAGATCCTTCGGACAAAGTCGGCGTTTGACTCGCCTCTCGGCGGTTTGACCGAGGTATCTCCGGCAAGCCATTTGGTAAAATCGGGATCGTCTTTGAGTTCCTGAGCAGAACAGTTCTCCCACTCGCCGAAGTGACATTCCGTCAGCCCATCGATGATGATTGCCTCTTTGTCGGGATACAGGATCTTCGCCGTTTCGGTACATCGCTTCAAAGGACTTGTAAACACTGCACCGGCATATGGGTATTTCATCTCGAAATCATATCTTCTGAGTTTTGTTTTGCCCTGCTCGGACAAAGGAACATCCGTCGTTCCGATATACTTGCCCGATAAGGTAGAGCTGATTTCGCCGTGGCGGATAAAATGGATGTAATAAGATTTCATATTTATCACCGAACTTTACAAATCGTAGATTTTATTATATACTATCCGTATAAAGGAGTGAATCATCATGAACAGAAACTTTTCAAGAGCGATCACCGCGCTGAGAAAGGAAAAACAAATCAGCCAGAAACAGGCTGCCGCAGAGCTCGGGATCTCTCAGGCGCTGCTCTCCCACTATGAGAAAGGCGTCAGAGAATGCTCTCTGGACTTTGTCTGCAAGATCGCCGACTACTATGACGTATCGGCAGATTTTCTCTTGGGAAGGGCGCCTCACGGCAGTATCATCTCAAGCGATACACAGGACAACACACGCCTGACAAAGCCCGGGATCACGCCGAGCGGAAGACTGCTCTCCAATACGATGAACGTCATCTATCAGACGCTGGGAAAAATCGGCAGCAGAAGACTGACCAGAAATGTGTCAGAGCTGATGATGCTGACAGAGTACCGGATCCTCAGAGCGCTGTATCCGGACAGTGACTCCCCGGGTGAGCTGTTCTCGTCGGATACAAAGAGATATCGCGGATATACCACATCGTCGATCGTTAAGCTGTTCTCGGATATTGAGGTACAGCGTCTGAGTATCGCTCAGACAGACGAGGATCATCCCATAAAAGCCGTAACTCCGGATCATTTCATGGATCAATATCCGGAAGACGCCGCCTCAGTCATGAACGTGATCTCTCACGCGGAGAGTATCATAAATAAAATAAAATGAAATTACAGGTGGGAAGCTCCCACCTGTATATTTCGATTCATAATTATCAATATTCATCCTGCGGATAAGCGCCCAGAGAAACGATCAGCGTGATCTCGGAGCCGGATTCTATCTTATCTCCGGCGTCATGATCCGCATAGTCGATAACCTTTCCTTCGGGTACCTCGGAGTCATACTCGACCTCCTGTACCACCACAAAACCTAAATCGGTAAGCTTTTCAGCGGCTGCGGAAACCGATTTGTCTTTTACATCGGGAAGGATCTTCAGCTGAGGTCCTTTGCTCAGTACTACATAGATGATCGCAGAGCCGGACGTCATAGGTTCTCCGGGTGAAGGCTGCTGAGAAATCACGTTACCTTCCGCTACGGTATCGCTGAATTCTCCGTCAGCGGAGACTTTCAACGAAAGATTGCTATCGGCTTCAACAGCGGCAACGACTTCCTCGTAGCTCTTGCCAACATAATCGGGAACCACGGGTCCCGTCCAGTCGGGCGACGCGGTAGGCGCCTGGGTAGGAGGCATGGTCGCGTTGTTTTCAAACACTCCTACGAGAGGATTGAGCGACAGCCAGTAGAGTCCGGCGGCACCGAAGATCAGCAGAGCGACGATCGTAGCGACAATACCGACCGCTCCTGCGCTGACGCTGGACTTTCCGCTTCTCTCGCGCTGAACGGGCGTCATCGACGCCGTGCGGGAGATCTCGTCCTGGATCGCCTGTACGGTAGAGGCAACGGAGAGCTGAGCTCTCAGCTCATCAAAGTCGGATATACGCTCTTCTCTCTTCATCTGAAGACCGTTGGCAAGCGCCGTGACTACATGCGGAGGCAGTCTCTTGACCGTGTTGGTGCTGATCAGCAGACGCGCGTCCTTCGCTCTGTCCTTCGCGTTCGCGGGAAGATTACCCGTCAAAGCGAAAAACAGCGTCGCGGTAAAGCCGTAGATATCCGTGGCAGCGTCAAGCGGCTCGTCTGCCATATACTGTTCCGGAGCGGCGCAGCCCGAGAACAGCTGGCTCTTGAGCATGGTGCCGCGCTTTCTCTCGTTTTCGGAAGAGAAACCGGCGAGCTTAAGCTTACCGTCCTCGGAGACAAAGAGGTTGGAAGGCGATACCGCGTAATGACCCACATCGTTTTTATGCAGATTTTCAAGCAAAGTCACCAGCGGCATAAACATCGGACGGGCAACATCCCATTCCAGATGTCCGCCGTTATTCTCCAGATACTGTGAGAAGGGGATCCAGTCGATATTCTCTTCGATCACATAAGCAGTATTGTTCTCCGCAAAGCTGTCGAGGATCTCCGTCATCGCGGATTTGTCGATAACGGAAGAAACATTCTCATAATAGCTCTGGAAGTCCGACATAGCTCTCGAGAACTTGAGCTTGTCGTTAGGAGAGACAAAGAGCTTGGTTTCATCCTTTCCTCTGTCAAAAAGACCGATCGGAAGGAACTCTCTGATCGTGACGACCTTGCCGTTATCGTTGTTATATCCTAAATAACGGGTCGACTCTCCGTTGGTATCGAGATTTTTGGCGACAACATATTTTCCGTTTAGGATCGTGCCGTACGGCAAAAAAGGTGATTGCTGGCTCTGGGAATTATCAAAGCCGCAAACTCTGCAAGTCGCGTTCGCGCGGGATATTTCGTTTAAGCAACCCATACACAAAGGCATAGTACTTCCCCCTGATTCGCATTTTCCATAGTATTATAGCATATCATCTTACAGTAAAAAGTTCATAAAAGAAAAATAGAGTTACAGTTTTGACATAATCACCCTTTATCAGTTTTCCGGGTTTTGGGACAAAGCATGTTTTTTATCAGAAACAGACAGAAAAGTTATTGATATCCGAAAAAATGTATGTTATAATGACATTGTTCGCATTTGATTTTTGCCGGATCTTGCTCATATGCTGTAAAAAACGGTTCGGTATAATCGGTAAACCATATTTCAAAACAATACATACAGAAAGGAAAACCACTTATGAAAACAGTCACAAAAGTTTTAGCCGTTGTTATGGCGCTGGTACTCGCGCTTTCTATCGCCGCTTGCGGAAAAGCTAATTCCGTTGTCGGACACTGGGATTATAACCTGAGCGTAAAAGCACTTGTGGAAGGTGTTAAGAGCCTTAACAATTCCGACATGGATCCCACTGAATTAAATATGTACACAGAGCTTCTCAAGGCTTTTGACGGCGTCGAAATGACTATAAAACTGGAATTAAACGATGACAACACTTACAGATTTTATACCGATGCTGAGTCTGTTCAGCTTGCAGCAGAGCAGATCAAGAATAACATCGTTGATGTTCTGCCTGCCGCGTTTGCCGCTGTGGGTATGGACGAAGCAGCGATGAACAGCTATCTGGAATCTGCGGGAATGACCATGGAGCAGTTGGCAGAAAGCTTTGCCGAGCAAATGAATGCAAACGACCTGATCGAGTCAACCGACGATCGCGGTACTTATCGTGTCGAGGATAATAAGCTTTATTTCACTGCCAACGGCGCTCAGGAAGATACTTCCAAATACGTAGAATTCAAATTATCGGCTACCGAACTGGAATTAACAAACGTTGAAGGAAACGCCCTCGGATTCGACGAATATGAAAACTTCATCTTCCCGATGATTTTCAAAAAAGTGTAACAATTCTGATTGTTGAATAAATAAACGTTTATCCCCCTGATTCTCCGCTGAGATTATTCAGTGGAGGGTCGGGGGATTTTTTGCTTTTTTTCTGGTATCATTCTCAAACATATCTTGCTTTTAAACATCGTTTTTGATATAATAACAATGCTGTTAAAACGAAATCTCAAAAGCAACAACCAATAGGAGATTCCGTTATAGATATGAAAAGAAAAAATTACAGCTATACGCTGAATGCATCATTCTCCGGCAGGATCGATACGAATTCGGCGTCAGCAAAGTCGTCAACGATATTTTGGAGTTACAGGCTTCAATAAATTTTACATACGAGAAAGGTGAAACATAATCATGAACATTTTAGAATTACTCGCGCGTTACAGCACAGAAAACCCTAACGCCGCTATTCTGTTTGATGAAGCGAATACTAAGGGTATCACCTACGCAAAGCTTGACGAACTGAGCGGTCGCGTCTACGCCTACTTATCCGATAAGGGTATCGGCAAAGAAGACTTTGTCCTGATCAACCTGCCCCGCGGAATCCTGCCGATCATTGCGATGATCGGTGTGTGGAAAGCGGGCGCTGCGTGGGCGCTGGTAGAAGACACCTACGCGCCCGAGAGAATCGGGTTCATCAGAAAAGACTGCGGATGCAAGGCGGAGCTGAGCGCCGCCAACTGGGACGATGTCATGTCGACCGATCCCAAAAAAGGATATATCACATCGGATGACCACGACGCGGCGTATGCGATCTATACCTCCGGCACCACAGGAAACCCCAAGGGCGTACTGCATGAATACGGCAACCTGTCGAGGGCAATCGAATCCATTCGTATCAACGGAGAGAATCCTTTCATCGGTAAGGACAGGCTGGCTCTGCTGGCGCCGATGAACTTCGTCGCATCTGTCATCGTGATCTTAGAGGTGCTGAGCATCTGCGGCGGCAAGATGTTCATCGTCGGCTACGCGACTATCAAGAACCCGATAGCGCTCAAGCGATTCTTCTTAGAGAAGCGAATCACCATCACTTTCCTGACGCCGTCTTATGTGCGGATGCTCGGAACCCAGACGGGTCCCTTCCTGAGAATGCTCTTTGTCGGCAGTGAGCCCGCCAACAATATCTATAACAAAAATCTTGATTTGATCAATATCTACGCCGCATCGGAAAGCGGCTTTGCCGTAGGCGTGTTCAAAATAGACAAGGCATATGAGTCCTGCCCGATCGGAAAGCCTGAGATCGACACCAAGATCACCCTGATCGCCGAGGACGGGAGCGAAGCCGAAGAAGGCGAGATCGGCGAACTGTGTTTTGAAAATCCTTATGTGCGCGGCTACATCAACCTGCCTGAGGAAACCGCAAAAGCGTTTGTGGACGGTTTATATCACACCGGCGACCTTGCCCGCATGGACGAAAACGGCAACTACGTTCTGCTCGGACGCTCCGGCGATATGATCAAGATCAACGGCAACCGTATCGAACCGGCGGAGATCGAAGCCTCTGTCAAACAGGTGCTCGGCATCGACTGGGCGGCGGCGCGCGGCTTTGACGATAACGGCAAGAGCTATCTGTGCGCGTATTATACCGCCGACGTCGAGGTCGATTCCGACAAAATGCGTGAAGAACTCTCGAAGCGTCTTCCCTACTATATGATCCCCGCATACTATATCAAAATCGACAAGGTTCCGCTGAAAGCAAACGGCAAGATGGACAGAAATGCTCTCCCCAAGCCCGATGCGAGCGACTTCCAATCCGATTATGAGCCGCCTGAAAACGAAATCCAGAAGAAGCTGTGCGACGCGATGGCAAAGGTGCTGAAGTTAGAACGTTTCGGTATCAACGATGACTTCTATGAGCTCGGCGGAGATTCTCTGGGCTCTATCAGCGTGATCACCGAAAGCGTCCTGCCCGGTCTTAACGCCGGCGTGATCTTCCGCGGAAGAACTCCCAAGAAAATCGCCGCTCTCTATGAAGAGAAACTGCAAAACGACGACGGAGAAACACCCGAGGTCAAGAACGCCAAGGCGATGAAGACGGACCATCCGCTGACCGTTGAGCAGCTGTATATGGTAGACTATCAGCTCTATACGCCTAAGTCAACGATGTACAACCTGTTCTCAATGCTCAAGGTTGACAAGGACCTGTTCGATATGGAAAAGATGGCACAGGCGATGTATACCGCGATCCGCAACCACTCCGCGCTGCTGACCACTTTCCACTTCAATGAAGACGGCGATATCATCCAGCGCTATACGCCTGAGGTTCAGCAGGATATCCACGTTGAAAAGCTCAGCGAGTTTGAATTTGACTGTATCAAAGACACGCTGGTTCAGCCGTTCAAAATCATCGGCGGATGCCTGCACCGCTGCCGTGTCTTCGAAACCGAGAAAAACGGTTATGTCTTCTTTGACGTTCATCATACGCTGTTCGACGGTACTTCGCTGAAAGTATTCATGGGCAATGTCGGCAAGGCATATATGGGAATGCAGCCCGAGCCGGATCTGTACTATCTGATCCTGCAGAACCGCGAGGATGAACAGAAAACCGATTTCTATGAAGAAAGCAAACGCTACTTTGAAGAACGCTACGACGGCGTAGAGTGGTCGTGCTATCCCGAAACCGACTATGAATCCCGCAAGAATGAAATGGGCGAGCTCTTCGCTCCGATCGGCGTTGAGCAGGCACAGATGAAAGCGATCGAGCGGCAGTACCGTATCAGCCGCAACGAGTTCTTCATCACCGTCGCCGCACTGTCTATCGCAATCTTTAATAAAAAGAGAGACATCAAGCTGTCGTGGATCTATAACGGCCGTGAAGATACAACGGCGATGCAGTCTGTCGGTCTTTTGTTCAGAGAACTTCCTGTCGCTGTTCGTTTAAAGGATGAAATGACGCTCAGAGAACTGTTCGCCGACATACATGAACAAGTGCAAAAAGGCATCGAGCACAGCTGTTATCCTTATGTTGATAAAAACAGTGAAGCGGGCGTCAATGAAACGGCATATCTTCTCTATCAGCAGGATATCCGCGATATGGGCGGACTGGAAGAAATGAACGTAGAAGCGATCGACATTCGCCAGAACCAGGCAGCCTCCCAAACGATTCTGGATATGGAGATCCTTGACGGCGCCGATGGTCTGGAACTGATGATCGACTATATTTCCAGTCTGTATGAAGATGAGACTATGGAACGCTTTAAAGATGTTTTCGTCAAAGTGGCTCATGGTCTGGTGACCTTCAACTCTCAAGACGATGTCACCATGAAAGAACTGCTGAAAAAGTATAAAGATAAAAAGGACTTCTTCGCGACCTTCCGCGGAGCGTTTAAAAGAAAGAGATAAAATGAAGAGCAATAGAGTTCGTGACAGCT
>CAZPOG010000025.1:0-19327 GCA_964588105.1 uncultured Ruminococcus sp.
AGAAGAATACGAAGAAAAGAAAGATCAAGGCTACAAGCTTGACGACGAGATCGGAAAGTTCGGTATTGAAGCGGCGATGGAAGAATATCTGCGCGGCAAAGCGGGAGAAAAAACCGTCACCAAGGATTCGGACGGCAACATCATTTCCGAGAACGAGACCGTCAAGGCACAGCCGGGCAACACCATCTATCTTACCATCAATTCCAACGTGCAGGCGGTGGCGAACTGGTCGCTGCAAACCAACGTGGACAAGGCGAGAAAATACGGCGAAGAAGTGGTAGAAAACCACAAGAGGACCAACGATAAGCAGAAGTCCCTGCTGGGAGAAGACTGCTATGCCGGCGGCGCCGTAATGATTGACCTCCGAGATTTCTCGGTGATCGCCGCCGCGACAGCGCCTTCTTATGACCTTTCCAAATTCTACGACGAAGACTACAGCGAATGGCTCTATTCTGACGAACACACCCCGATGTTCAACCGCGCGTTTGACGGCGCGTTTTCGCCGGGATCATCGTTTAAGCCCTGCGTGGCTCTCGCCGCGCTGGAGGAAGGCGTGATCAGCGAGGATACGGAGATCACCTGTACCGGTCACTACGACTACTACAAAAATGACGTCGTCAAATGTATGGGTACCCACGGACCGGTCAAGCTCAATTACGCAATGCAGCGGTCATGTAACTACTACTTTGCCGAGGTCGGCAGAAGAACGGGAATCACCACCATGTATCTCTATGCCGAGAAGTTCGGTCTCGGCGTCAAGACCGGCGTTGAAGTAGGGGAGAGCCCCGGCGTGCTCGCGGGCAGAGATTCTACCACATGGTATGAGGGCAACACCGTACAGGCGGCGATCGGCCAGTCGGACAACACCTTCACTCCTTTGCAGCTTGCTACCTATGCGGGTACTATCGCGAGCAACGGTATTCGCTACAAAACGCATTTAGTCAGAAAAATCACCGACTATGAGAGAGAGAACGTGATCCTCTATAACGATCCCAAGAAGCCTACCGTCGTCTCCGACGCGGGACTCTCTTATAACAACCTGCATATCGTATCGGAAGCGATGCGCGCGGTTGTGACCGACGGTACCGCATCGACCTATGCCGGCAAATATCCGATCCATATGGCGGCTAAGACCGGTACGGCCGAGAACGCAGGCTCCGACCATACCACTTTTATCTGTTACGCGCCTTACGAAGCACCTGAGATCGCGGTCGCGGTTGTATTGGAGCACGGCGCGAGAAGCTGGTTCCCGCAGTATGTCGCGATGGATATGATGGACGCGTATTTCTATGGCAAGACTTTGGATCAGGTCAAGAAAAGCCCTTGGAAATCCTGACAAAAGAATAGCGCAACACCCCGAAAACGGCTGTGGATGCCGCTTTCGGGGCTTTCTTTATTGAAATTGACTAATAAACCTAAGAATAATTCTACAAAAAGAACATCCGAATATGATTGCTCTTTTGTGCTTTTTGTGGTAAAATAATACTACTAATATCGAGACGTATCGATGGCGCTCCGATATAGAGGTATATGATATGGGCAAGGTTATCGTAGTCGCGTCAGGCAAAGGCGGAACGGGAAAATCCACCGTCTGCGCAGGCGTCGCGGCGGCTTTTGCAAAAAAGAATAAGAGAGTACTCCTGATAGACTGTGACAGCGGAATGCGCGGCGTTGATATGATGTTCGGCATTTCCGACCGTCTGGTATATGATATTTCGGATATCATCAGCGGTGGATGTGAGAATCGCGACGCATTCTACAGGGCGTCGGTGGAATATGAGCTTTACTGCGTAGCGGCGCCGCTGTATGCGGACGACGAGGTATCCCCTTCGCTGCTTAAGAAGTTTATCGAGAGTGTAAAAGATGACTTTGACTATGTTCTGATCGATTCTCCCGCGGGCACGGGTTCCGGTTTTGCGGCGGCGGCGTGCGCGGCGGATCTGGCGTTGGTGGTAATCAACGCGGATTCGATCTCTATCAGAGGGTGCCAGAATATCCGCAAGAAACTGGAAACAATCAATGTCAAAGACGCCAGACTGGTGATCAATCGTTTTGAAAAAGAACGGTTCTATAAGATGGGATTGTATGAGGATTTGGATGCAGTGATCGATGAGGCGGGCTTAAGGCTCATCGGGCTGATTCCGGAAGACGTCAGGGTGACTGCGTTATGTCAGAGGGGTGAGCTTCTGAACAACTGGTCACAGTCGTCGCTGATCTTCTCGGCAATCGTAGAAAGAATAGAGGGTGTGGACGTACCCGTCATCGCTAAAGTCTGAACCCGTTGAGACTTTATACGGAGGTAAGTATGAATATTGCTATTATTGCCCACGATGAAAAAAAAGAATTAATGGTTCAGTTTTGTATTGCGTACTGCGGCGTGCTCAGCAGAAATAAGATGTGCGCGACAGGTACTACGGGCAAGATGGTTTCCGAAGCGACCGGCTTGCAGATACAGACTTTCTTAGGCGGCTCTCAGGGCGGAGACCAGCAGGTGGCCGCTCGTATCGCCTGCAACGAGATCGATATGCTCATCTTCTTCAGAGATCCTTTGAACCCCAAGCCCCATGAGCCTAATGATATGAACCTTCTCAGGCTCTGCGATATGCATAATATCCCCGTCGCTACCAATATCGCTACCGCCGAAGTGCTGATCCACGGTCTCGAGCGCGGCGATCTCGATTGGAGAAACATTGTAAAATAATTTGACAAGAATCATCCCTTCATTCTATATGACAGCGCTGTGTATTGCAGCGCTGTTTACCTTTGGGGGAAACAAACCGAGCTTTCACCTCACCTGATGGGGAGACTCGTTACAAAAAACCTAAAACTTAATGAAAACCAAGGAAATTCGTTATGAAAAAAGCATTTCTCCGCAAACTAACAGTAATCACACTTTGTGTTATTGTCATATCGCTGTGCGTTGTTTCCGTCTCGGCTGTCGGGAGCACATCACGTCAGAACACACAGCCGCGTCATCAGATCTGTACCGAACTGCCGAAAGCCGCAAAGGAGTATTACACCGGAGTATACAGCTATGAGAATTTATCACAGCTTTCCGGCGCGCAGGATACTTCCACAAGCCGTTCCGCTATGCAGGACAACGAGCTGTATTCTGCTTTGCATGAGTTGATGGCGGATACCCATGTCTACTATACGACCTATTCCGGATATAAGAATGGCTCTCTCGCATATTTCTGGGCGCAGACCGATACCACACAAAGTGGCAACAGCTATGTGATGTTTTACTCCGATATCCTCTCGGGAGAAGGCGTGACTATGAACAGGGAGCACATCTGGCCCAAGAGCTGCGCTTCATTTTACCAGAAGAACGGCGGAGCGGATCTGCACCACCTCAGACCGTCGATTGCCTCCTTGAATAACGCGAAGAGCGATCACACCTTCGGCTATATCAGCGGAACCTATTCCGACGGCTATAAGGAGGGCGTTATCAACAACAATTTACTGTACTATGTCAGTCAAAAGCGCGATCTGTTCGAATGTAAGGACGATGTCAAGGGCGACGTCGCGAGGATCCTCCTCTATGTCTACTGCCGCTGGCAGCAGCCGAATCTCTATACAACCCTCAGCGAGGGGCTCCCGGCGTTTGATCAGGATGATGACAAAAACAGCGGCAAAAAGGTAATAGAAGATCTGGATACTCTGCTCTTGTGGTGCGAGAATGATCCCGTAGATACATGGGAGATGGAGCGAAATAACCTGACCGAAGAGGTGCAGGGCAACCGCAATGTCTTTATCGATTATCCCGAACTGGCGTGGCAGCTGTTCTCGCGAGATCTTCCCACGGGGATGTCTACGCCGACCCACATCGGATGTCAGCATCAATATGAAGAAATTGCGCGCCGGCAGGCAGGATGTATAACAGACGGCTATTTCACCCTCAAGTGCACGGTCTGCGGCAACGAATACCAAAGGAAGCTGCCTTCACAGGGAGGACATCTCGATGAAGATAATGACGGAATATGCGAACGCTGCGGAGAGCCTGTCGACGGTAAGTTCCTGTTGCTCGGAGACTCCGACGGTGACGGCGCCGTATCGGTGCTTGACGCGACCGCGATTCAAAAAACACTGGCAAGTTTATCGGTGCCGGACTTTTTCCGGGAGGCGGCGGACGCCGACGAGGACCGCACTATTACCGTGATCGATGCCACCTATATTCAGAAGTGGCTTGCGAAGATTCCCTGTAACGACACGATAGGCAAGCCGATAGGGAAAACATAGCGAGCATCGAAGGGGTTAGCATTGACAAACTGTTGACAAAGTATGTCAAAATGTGATATATTTTTTGCATGACTGTTCGTCATCATAATCATTAGCAAAGGGGAAAAGTCAAAATGGTTAAAAAGATACTGGCATTCGTGTTAGTAGTCGCACTGGTACTTTCTCTTGCCGCCTGCGGTGGGGCAGAGAAGTCCTCAGAATCCAAAACCATCAAGATCGGTTATGTCAATCCTACCACAGGCGCTTTGGCGGGTAACGGCGAAGGCTGTGAATGGGTAGTGAATCAGTTGACCGAGTATGTAAAAGAGCATCCGATCACGGTCGACGGTGAGGAAAGAACCATCGAAGTGATCGTATATGATTCTGAATCCGATCAGAATAAATGTTCCGAGATGACTCAGAAGCTCATCGAGGAAGACGAGATTGATCTCATGCTCGCGATCCAGACGCCGAACACCGTTATTCCTGTCGTTCAGGTTGCGGAAAGATACGGCGTTCCCTGTATCGCGACGCAGGCTCCCGTAGATCCGGTCGCCGGTTCTCTTGATCAGTTTAACTGGACCTACGACTTCTTCTACACGCTTGACGATGTTTATGAGTCTCAGAGAGCGCTGTGGACTGTCGCGGGATACGCTCCCAACTCCGGCGCCAAGGTCGGTTTGCTGTTCGCTAACGACAGCGACGGTACCGCATGGCATGATCTCTTTGTCCGCAGACTGGCTGAGGACGGTTACACCGTCGTAGATCCCGGCCAGTATCCCTCGGGAACCACAGACTTTACCAACGTAGCGGAAACCTTCAAGAAAGAGGAGATCGACGTGATCGCCGGTACCAATATTCCTCCCGATTTCAAGAACTCTTACAGCGCGGTTATTTCCGCCGGCGTTGAGGTCGGCGCTGTTACCATGGGTAAATGCGCCCTGCTCCAGAGCGATGTAGAAGCGCTGGGCGATCTCGCGGACGGTATCATGACACAGGTTTGGTGGGCTCCCACAAATCCCTACAAGTCTGATCTGACCGGCATTACCTGCTCAGAGATCGACGAGATGTATCGCGCTGATAACGGCCGCACCATGCCCCAGCCCGCCGCTTTTGCTTATGCGGGTCTCGAGCTGGCGATCCAAACCTTTATGGCAGCCGGTACAACCGACAAAGAGAAAGTATATGAAGCCATCGGTAACTTAAAGTGCGAAACCATCGTAGGTCCCGTAGACTATAACGGCGAGAAAGATGGTCTGCCCTACAGCAAATCCGTACTTACCGGCGGTCAGTGGCAGCGTGATGAGAACGGCGAACTGCAGCTCATTATCATCGACAACAGCCTCTATCCCGATATCCCGCTGACAGGCGAGTATAAGGAAGGCAACGCCACCAATAATAAGTAAAAATGAACGCCGGACGAACCGATACCAACTTTCTGTGTTTCGGTCCATCCGGTGTTTTGTCTATCGTATAAAAACAGTTTTCTATTGAATAGTATATGTGTACGCCCTCCCGCTTTACTTTTGGGAGACGGCGGCGCAATTCTTAACTCGAGGGTTCATATGGGAAACATATTGGAATTTAAAAACATTGACGCCGGTTACGGCAGAATACAGATCCTGAACAACCTGTCCTTTCAAGTAGAAGAAGGACAGGTCTACGGCGTTATCGGTCCGAACGGCAGCGGCAAATCGACCATGTTCAACGCACTGTTGGGAATCATCCGCCCTTCTGCGGGCGCGATTTACTTTGACAACATCGATATCACCCGTACGCCGCCGCATATGCGGTGCAGGATGGGGATCGGAAGGACGTTTCAGATACCGAGGCCCTTTGAGAACATGAGCGTGTATGAAAACGTACTGGTTGCAGCAGTCCACGGAACCGGTCAGTCGGAAGAAAAAGCGCATTTTGCCGCTATTGATGTTTTGAAGCTCACAGGTCTTTATGATAAGCGTGAGCTGTTATCCGGCGAGCTGCCTCTGCTCGACCGCAAACGTCTCGAGGTTGCCCGGGCTATCGGCACCTCGCCGAAGCTGCTGCTTCTGGACGAGGTCGCGGCAGGTCTTACCGACGCGGAAGTGAAGGATATGATGAAGCTGGTAAAAGATCTTAAGGAATCCGGCTATTCTATCATATGGATCGAGCATATCATCCAAACGATGCTGGGCTCGACCGACCGTCTGATGTGTATGGCGGAGGGGACCTGCGTAATCGAAGGCAAGCCGGAAGAGGTCATCCAATCCGATATCGTACAGTCGTTATACATGGGGGTGGATGACAGTGAGTGACGCTTTGTTAAAGATTGAAAATCTCAGTGTTTATTACAGTGATTTCATCGCTGTAGAGGATGTGTCGCTGTCTGTCGGCAAAGGACAGATCATCTCTCTGATCGGTCTCAACGGCGCCGGTAAAACCACTCTGATGTCGGCTGTCGCGGGACTGAAAAAGCCCTCTTCGGGAAAGGTGTTTTTTGAAGATAAGGATATCACCGCAGCCTCTCCCGACAAGATCGTATCATGCGGCTTGTCGCTCATTCCGCAGGGCGGCAGATGCTTCAACCGCATGTCCGTACAGGACAATCTGCTGATGGGCAGTTTTCCCAAAAATGCGCGTAAATCTGCCAAAGAAACACTTGAGCACATCTATGACCTCTTTCCGGTTCTCAAAGAGAAGAAGAAAGAACCCGCCGGTTCGCTTTCGGGCGGTCAGCGTCAGATGGTTGCGATAGGGAGAGCGCTGATGGCGCATCCGAAGTGTCTGATCTTTGATGAGATCTCGCTGGGGCTGTCTCCCGCGGTAATCAAAGATATCTACAACCGCATCAAAGCGATCAATGAGCAGGATCAGACCGCGATCATCCTGATCGAGCAGGACACCCAGCGCGCGCTGAAGATGTCGGACGAGTTTTATATCATGCTCAAAGGCAAGATCGCGCTCAACGGCAATTCCTCCGATACGGACGCGGAAACCATCAAGGAAGCCTACTTCGGTATTTGATTATAACTTGGATGTTTCGTAAGAATTGATATTATGTAGGGAAACGGTATTTATCCCTTTCCGTACACAGCAGGAAGATGTATTATGTATTTTGTACAGACTTTAGTTAACGGATTGCTTCTCGGCGGCTATTATGCGCTGATCGGTATCGGAATGACGATGATCCTCGGGATCGTCAAGCTGACGAACCTCGCGCACGGTGAGTTTGTGATCATCGGCGCGTATATGGCTTCGGTGGTAACTACACTGCTCGGTATCGACCCGATCCTCTCGCTTGTCATCACGGTACCGCTGATGTTTTTGATCGGTTATGCGCTGCAGTATGTTCTGATCGGCAGCGCGATGAAGAAAGGCGCCGAGCCGGCGCTTCTGGTCACCTTCGGCCTTTCCATCATCCTGATGGACGCGATGCGCCTGATATTCACAGTTAACGAACAGAGTATCACGACGCCTTACAGCACCAAAACCTTTTCTATCGGGCCGATCAATATCTCGGTTTTGAATCTGGTATTGTTTGCGATCAGCATCATTACCATTCTGCTGCTGATGCTGTTTTTGAATCGATCTTATGTCGGCAGAGCGATCCGCGCGACTGCGGATGACGCCCAGGCCGCGGCGCTCTCGGGCGTCAACATCAAAAAGGTATATGCGATCGCGATGGGTGTTTCTATGGCGAGCGCCGCTGTGGCGGGCTTGTGTGTCGGTATGAAATCCACCTTTAATCCGACTTCGGGCGGTGCGTATCTGTCGACCGCGTTTGTCGTTGTAGTGATCGGCGGTATGGGCAGTATTCCCGGCACCTTGATAGCCGGTATCGTGTTCGGCCTGGCGCAGGTCATCGGCGGCGCAAGCTACGGTCAGCTGATCAGCTATATCATGCTTTTGCTGGTTTTGGTTATCCGACCCAAAGGCATCTTAGGAAAGCAGGAGGGGTGAATATGGGTAAGAAAAAGTTTACGCCTTCTCACGTTAAGGTGCTCGATTCTCCTCCGATGATGATTTTGTGTATCGTGTTAGTCGTAGGGCTGTATATCGGATGTTTTTCGGGATTGATCTCTAACAAAACCATGCGGTATCTGATACCGATCTTCCTGTATATCACGCTCGGCGAAATGTGGAATCTGCTGTCGGGATATGCGGGCATGACCAGTCTGGGACAACAGCTGTATATCGGCTTGGCGGGATACGGAGTGGCGTTGGCAACTTCTCCGATGTTCGGACTGCCTCTGTTCTGGGCGCTGCTTCTGAGCGCCGGCATCAGTGTTGTGGTATCGCTGTTCATGTCGCTGATACTGTTTCGTTTGCAGGGAATGTATTTTTCGATTGCAACCTTGGTTGCGGCACAGGCGTGCTGTATGCTGTTCTTCGCATGGAAGTTTGTCGGACAGGGAGCCGGCTTGACGATACAAATCTCTCCGTATCCGACGACACGCGAGATCTGTATCCTTGCGCTGACGATCTGTGTGTTCGCGCTGGCGCTGATGTATACGCTGCTGAGAACGCGTGTCGGTCTGGGACTGACCGCGATGCGTGACGATATCACCACCGCCGCGTCGATCGGCGTCAACATCTTCAGCCACAAGCTTTTGGTATATGTGATCGCTGCGTTCTTTATTGCGCTGTCCGGCGGCATCTTTGTCGTGAACAACCAAACGATCTATCCCGAAACAGGCTTCGGGATCAGTTGGACGATCTCGATGGTATTCATCGCGATTATCGGCGGAACGGGAACGATGAGCGGCCCTATCGTCGGCGCGATCATCTATGTCTTTTTAGATGAACAGCTGGCGCACTATCCCGGATGGAGCAACATCATCCTCGGCGTCATCACCATCGTGGTGATCCTCTTTCTGCCGGACGGTATCATGGGTACCTTACAGAAAAAATTCCGGTTTGAGATCTTCTCATCCAAGAGATTCTCATTCCGCCGCAAAAAGAACTGAATACAAAACCCCGCCAAACAGCGGGGTTGTTTTTTTAAAAAGTAAGGCTGCCCTGTTTTCGGGCAGCCGTTTTACTTTTTATTATGCGGGAATGAAAATCATTTCCGTATTACCCGCTCTGATTACATCGTTCTCTCCGATATAGATCGTGTTATCGGCAAAGGCGTCGTTGATATGCGGGATCGGACAGAACTCGCCCGGAATCAGCTGACAGGCTCTTTTGCTTTCTTCATAAATCAGGAAGAAGCTGAATCTCTGATCGAGAGAATCGTCCTTAAAGACGATATCACAGTCAGCGGTCAGACCGACATGATTATATCCTGCCGACAGGTTGAAACAGCTTCCGACACTGTCACCTTTGGTACATACCAGATATCCGACCTGTGTACCGTCTGCCATTACAAAAGAGGTAGTGGGAACGCTCTGCTGTACGGGTGTCGGCTCAGGCGCGCGAGAAGGTGTCTGCATCGGCGCCGCGGAAGGCTGCATGACCGTCTGCGGTTCATAAATCGGCCGCTGAACCTGAGGATACGCGGGCGCGGCAGGTTGGGGAGCAGGCTGCTGAACCTGTCTGTATGCGGGAGCAGATTGCTGTTGTCCGTAAGGCTGCTGTGCCTGAGGCTGATACTGCTGCTGAGCGGGTTGGGGAGCGTAGGGCTTCACAGCAGGCTGATGTACCTCAGCTTGATATCGGGGCGACTGAACCGGAGGCTGATATTGCTGTTGAACCGGATGTTGTTGCGGCTGCGGTTGATACTGCGGCTGCTGAACCGGCTGTGTCTCGGGAACAAAAGCCTTTGCCGCGGGCTGAGCAGCGGGTTGCGGCTGCGGCTGATACTGCGGTTGCTGAACCGGCTGTGTTTCGGGAACAAAAGCCTTTGCCGCGGGCTGAGCAGTTGGCTGCTGCGGTTGATACTGCGGCTGCTGAACCGGCTGTGTTTCGGGAACAAAAGCCTTTGCCGTGGGCAGAGGCTGAGGAGCGGGCTGCGGCTGAGGAGCAGGCTGCGGCGCGTTATTTGCCTGGTTGATTCTCGCGTCAACATCAGGCTTTTTCTCTTCCGTAAAGTTGGCGTAGCTTTCTGTGTCGGAAGAGGGAGCGGGACCTCCCGTTATTCCTGCGGAATTCATATAATTATGACACTCGGCAAAGGTGATACCCATAATCATCGTTTCAAACTCCACGGGATTCTGAAGTGTCTTAACCTCTGTTTTTGCCTTATCAAAAGCTTTCTTCAGGATGACTTCGGCTTTTTCCCGATTGCCTATCTCGCGATCAACCACTTCCATCATTTTCTTGTGGAAGGCGTCATACAGTCTGTCGAGTGACTTTTTCTTTCCTTTCTTGGCTTCGAGAACCAGAGAAAGTTCATATTCACTCATTGGCATAGTAAAACCTCCTATTCAAAGCAGGGTGAAGCAGCCCTGTCATAATTATATTCTCTTGTATCTGGACAGAGGCTTCAGATCAAGTCTGACGTCAGCCAGATCCGCGATCTGCGGAGAGTGTGTAACGATAATGACACAGCGGCCGAGCTGATGCGCCAGATGCAAAAAGACATTCATGATATCGATACTGGTATCGATATCCAGGTTACCGGTAGGCTCGTCGGCGAGGATCACGCCGGGCTGGAAGCTCAGCGCGCGCGCAATCGCGATACGCTGCTGCTGACCGCCGGAGATCTTCAGAATACGGCGGTTGCCGACTTCTTCGGGATCAAGACCGACTTCTCGGAGCAGAGAGTCGATATACTCTTTCTTAGTACGGAACGTACCGAAGCCGTCAAGCTGGGACAGCTTCTTACCGGAGATCTCCAGCGAGAGCTGGATGTTCTCACGGACGGTGAACTTCGGCAGCAGGTTATATTCCTGGAAGATAACGCCTACGTCTCTGCTGCGGTAAACGTATTTATCACTTTGGTCGATCGGATATCCGTTATAAACGATATAACCGGATTCAGGGTCGACAATACCCGAAAGCATGGACAGCAGGGTCGTTTTTCCCGCGCCGGACTTACCGGTGATGGCATAAACAAGACCCGGCTCAAAGTCGTAATCCATGTTTTTGATAACGGGATTGTTAGGATAGGAGAAAGAAACATTTTTTAATTCAATAACACCCATAGTCACACCCCCTAATCACGGTTCGCTAAGATCTGTTTCGGATCGTACCGCAGGATGAAGAAGATCGAAGTGAATCCGGATACGATAGAAAGTCCGATTCCGATCGCCAGCATTTTCAGAATAACGAAAATATCAACAGAGAAACCGACATTGACAATATAGCTGACATCTTCCTGATCATAGTCGCCGTATTCGGGACGTTCCTGACTTCCGCTGCCGGGCATCATTTGCTGACCCTGCTGGTTGGATGCGTCACTCTGCTCCTGCTGTTCTACCTGAGCGGACAGCAGAGAGTTGGTAACGGGAACCGAAACAGCAGATCCTACTGCCGCGCCCGCTATGATCGCGATCAGGGTGACCATCAGAACCTCGATCATAAACAGCATGCTGAGCTTGAACTTCTTCAGACCCATTGCGGCGAGAACGCCGATCTCATACTTTCTGTCGCGGATACTGATGACGGAAATAACGATCAGGACGATCGCGCCGATGCCGAGCATCAGATAGAGGAAGGTAGTCGCAAAGGACTTCAGGTTTTCCAGAGGCTTCAAACCGGCCTTAAAGGCGGCGATATCGGAAGAAGTAACGATGTACAGATCTTCGTCCAATCCTTCATCGATCGCCTTCTGCTTGACTTCTTCCTTGAACAGGTTGAAGTCGTCGACAGAACCGAAGATAAAGGTGCCGACAAACTGGGAAAGCATCGCGTCGCTTTCTTCATCGCTGTCGTCGGAGGACGGGTTTGTTTCCTCGGACTGAGATTCGATATCTTTTACTACCTGATAGCTGGTGATGATCGTATTGGCGGCGTCATCTCCGCTGGATGAGCTACCCGAGGAATTGTTGTATAAGGCAACGATCTTCAGGGTATAAGCCTCATTTTCGTTATTAGGATTGACCAGCTTGATTTCATCGCCGACGCCGACGCTGTTGAAGGTAGCAAGATCGTCTTCAATCATACAGACATTTGAGGCAGTGTTATCCTCAAATATCTCGCCTTCGGTGATCGTACAGATGCTGTCGTCGCTTGCAGAACCGAATTCTTCCATTTCTTCCATGGCTTCATAGGAGTTGTAGCCGACGAGAGCAAAATCACCCTTTTTCTCCATTTGTTCCGGCTGTGTCATCTCGGGAGCCGAAGGAGTCTCAACCGTATTTCCCTGAGGGTCCGTCGGAGCGGTCACCTCCGTAGCAGCGGCAGTGGTCTCTGTTGTAGAGGAACTGGCGGAAAGATCGTATTTTTCAATACTCTCACCGTCAATGGAAATAGACGCGCTATAGTAATATGTTTTTACAAGAGGTTCGCCGGTTTCAGGATTCTCGATAGCGGCGTATTCCTCCATATCCTCAAGATCAAGGGCATATTCCTTCATCATGGAGGTCATTGTCGGCATCAGATCTTTGATCTCCGTGGTACCGCTCTCTTCCTGCGCCTTCTGATAAATATATCCGCGGTCGATGTTGACCTGTGCGGCGATATTCATATCTTTCAGGCTGTTGGAAGCGGCGGTCTGAGCCGCCTGTTGGATAGACATGGCTACACAGGCGGCAGTCGCAATCATAAAGACAATGATGCCGATCAGAATATTTCGTCCGATAGATCGGGAAATACTCTTCAAAGCATACTTGATTACAAACATAAGATTACCTCTTATCCGATAATATCTCCGATGATTTCATCAGACGTATAGTCAAAACCGGAATTTGCGGGAGCGTTCTGGTTCATTTCATTGCTGTCGTCCTTCGGAGGTCTTGTGGGAGGAGAAGGCTGCTGGCCGGGCTGTCCGCCCTGTCCGCCCTGAGGAGGCATGGGCGCAGTCTCGCCGTTAGGACCTACCATCATGTCGCCGTTGCCGGGACCGCCTTGACCGGGCCCGCCTTGGCCGGGTCCGCCCTGACCGGGTCCGCCTTGACCGGGTCCGCCCGTTCGGAAGATAAAGGAGAAGATAGGCAGTCTGAAAGCAAAGTTCGCGATCAGAAGAGCTGCTATCAAAGCGAGTACCGCAATCAGGATGATGACCCATACGGGTTTCTTCTTTCTCGGCGGCATGGATACGGCGATAGCGGAATACGGATCGTCGCCGTTGAAGTCGGGCAGCTCGCCTTTGAGCGCTTTGAGCCACTTGTCACACTTGACTTCGGAAACCTTTTTGTTTCCCTTCTGGGTGTAGTGGGTCGCGTGCGCAAGGGTATCCTCGAGTACTTCGTCGGAGATAGCTTCGGCAAATTTACGTGTGCAGATCAAGAAGGTGTTCTCCCCCTTGCCGAAAGCGAGCGGGTCGCTGATCCTCGGAGAGGAGTAGTCGGGCAGACCGAGGCAGGGAGGCTCTTCGCCGGGATCGCAGGAGAAGACGTCCACGATCTTGCCGTTGACGAAATGGAAGATCACGTTATCGCCGGCGGAAGCGTAGACAAACTTGTTCTTGATGAAGAAGATAGCGGAAGCGGAAACGACGGTGGGATACTGCGGAGTCTGTTCCGTCAGCACGCCGCTGTTCGCTCTCTCAAAGATGGCGTTCATCGCTTCACTGCTCAGCGAGGGGCGTTTCATAAAGCTGGGAACAATGATGCTGATGACTTTGGTACCGATCGACTTTGAGTCAGTGTTCGGTGTGTTGTATCCTTCTGCCAGACAGCAAACGCCTTTTTGACCTTTCATCTCAAACTGCGAGTTGTCCGGATTAGAGGGATTGTTGGTGTGGTTGCAGAGTTTTGCAAATTTGATATCCATAAGTATTTCCCCAATCTATAAATTATTTTAATTCAAATACCAATATAAACCGCTGCGGTATCAGCTGTTCTTTCTTGACCAGCTTGAATCCGTAGAACGAGAGCTGGGAGACGATCAGCATCGGCGTGATACCGGGACCGTAATAGGAAGGCACGCCCTTCTCGGTGACGTCGTTGTCCACGATGATCAGCTGACCGCCGGGCTTGAGAGCCTTTTTGATGCTGGCGATGAACCGATCTTTGACAAACTCGATATCCGTGATATATACCGCGTGATACATAGAGCACATGAACATCTTGTCACAACTGTTTTCTTTGAGCTTGCAGTCGTCCATTTTGGTGACGACCGTCTTGATGTTTTTGATGTTCTCTTTGTTCTTGAGCTCGTCAAGATACTTCATGGCGTCCTTGTTGATCTCCGTCGCGTAGACGTTGCCGGACTTGCCGACCATCTTGGAGAACTCATAGGTGAAGTATCCGCCGCCGCAGCCGAGGTCGGCGATGCTCTCGCCTTCCTTGATGTCCATCATAGCGAGCATCTCGTCGGTCTTTTCCCACATCTTACGGTTCGGGTTGTTAAAGACGAAGTATTCGTTCCACTCGTTGAGAGTCGCGATCGGAAACTCTCTGCTCTTGTACTCGAACGAAGTCTCGAGGTTGGAGTCGGGATCATCTTCGTGTTCGAGATAGAACTTGATGAACAGATATTTCTTGAGCTTTTCGTAGTCGTTTGAGCCGAAGAACTCGAAGTACATCCGATCTCTGGGATCGGCGAGCATCTTTTCTCTTTCGACGTCGTCGGCGAGATAATACTCACAGAACCACATGAAAGCGGTGTAGTCGTCGCCGATACGCTCCTTGGGCCAGAGCTCTGCGAACATATCATGCGCTTTTTGGATCAGCTCGCGGTCGTTGTTCATAAAGCCGTCGTACATCACCTGTCCGCAGGCTTTGCCTCGGATGGAGTAGCCGGCGGTGGAGGTGCCGATGATACGATAGCGGATCAGCGAGCCCGCGGTGTTGACATGGATATGACATGCGTCGTCAAGGGAATTCTCCTTTACGACAAAGTCGGTCGGCATAGCGACCTTCTCATAAATGAGTACATATCGCTGCGGAGTGAACTGGTAGTTGTCAACCAGCTTAAATCCGTAGTGATACAGCTGAGAGGTCAGCAGCTCTTTACTGATATAGGGACCGTGATATGGCAGCTCGGTGCTGTCGACAAGGTCGTTATCGACGATGATCAGCTTGCCGCCGTCGACCAGCGCGTGGCGGATCGAGCCGACGAATTTATCTCTCTCAAAGTCCGTGAAGGCGGCGTAGACGTTGTGGTACAGCGAACAGACGAACACGGTATCAACTTCTACGTCCTCATCAAGTCCGATACCTTCAAACTGGCTGACGACTACCTCGACGTTTTTGATATTATTTTCCTCGATGTGATTTCTCAGAAAATCGAGATGCATGGGGTTGGTTTCGATCGCGTAGACCTTACCTTCGTCGCCTACGATATCGCCGAACTTAAAGGAGAAGTATCCGGGACCGGAACCGACGTCCGCGATACGCTCGCCCGGCTTGATGTTGAACTTCTCCATGTTCTCTCTGGTCTTTTCCCAACGCTCGCGGTCGGGGTTGTTGAACAGGATAAAGTCTTCTAAGAATCTGAGCTTTTCTTTGCTTTCCACATCGTTCTTGTCAACTTCAATGATGTGGTATTTCAGCTGCAAATACATTCTGAGATCAGCAAAGTTATCTTTGGACAGAACGTCATAGAAGCTTTTGATCAAAGGCTTGCTCAGAAGGTCCTTCTTCGCCTCGTCCGGAGAGAGGAAGTAGTTGCACAGCCATTCAAGCGCGGTGTACTCGCCGCCGAAGTTTTCATCGGGAATGATCTTCTCATAGATCTCGACCGCCTTGTGCAGCAGCTTCTTGTCGCCGTTGTCAAGATATTTGAGCAGCAGCTTGCCCGCTTTGATACCGCCCTTGGTGATATCAAAAGAATCCAGACTGCCGACGTGGACCAGACTGTCCTTTGCGGATATAGTTATTTCTGTCGGGTTCTCATAGAGCGCTCCGCTGCGGACTTCTCCATTCGGTTGTTTTTCCATATACGATCACCTCTTTCGGATAGTGTTTATATTAAGCCTAAGGCGTCTTCGGTCGAATTGTCATCATAGGGATACAAATCGCCGTGGATGTACTCATCCTCCGCCCAAGGGATAAATTCGTTGCTGTTGAATTCTTCGGCAACCTCGTCGGCGATGAACTTGCCGAGGTCGGTCAGGGTGTAGGAGGGATATCCCAGCACCTTCTTGTCAACAACAAGACCGGCGTCCATCAACTTCTTCCACTTCTTCTTGAAGCACTGTTCGATCTCCATACCGTTGATGTTTCTGAAACGGTCTTTTCTGACCTCGGTGTTCTTCAAGGGAAGCGCGATCGACCAGCGCAGCTGCTGTTCCTTGCCGCGGATATAACCGCGGTTAAGAGCGAGCTTGCCGCTGTCTGTCAGCTCGTAGTACTCGTCAAAGCTGTCGGTATTGATGAAGAAGCGATCTCTTAAAGAGCTGAACGCGGTCAGTCCCAGACCGATCTGGTCGAGCTGCGCGCAGCACTGGTTGTATGCGTAATGGGAATAGATATAGGGGTCTTTGGTATATACGCGTCTGAGGTTTCCTTTGAGACCGTAGAGCTTGAGGACTTCCTCCGCGACTGCCTTCTGGAGCATATTCTCTTCAAAATCGGGGAAGAGAGAAGGTTCTCTGTCGTACAGCAGACCGATGATGCCCTGGAAGTCGCCGTAAGCGTCTACCTTCAGGCGGTACATCTGGATCTCATCGATCAAGCCCTGCTGGTTGAGCAGGCAGGCGCGCTCGATGGTATCGGCAAAGATGTCGACGTTGACGCCCATGAATCCGAAGATGAATTCGAGGTTGAGGATAAAGCCTTTTCTCTGGGTGTTGTCAAGAATTTCTTGGGTTATTTCAACGCCTTCTTCGCGCATTTGGTTGATCTTTCTGTAATCCACACAGGTGAATTTGTTGCGGCAGTTGTCGACTGCCTCTAAGATCGTATCAACGGTAGCGCGGCGGAACATCAGCTTAAGGATCTCGGGATGGAAGGACTGAGAACCGATCGTCAGTCTGTCCACGCCGTATCTCGACATGATCTCAAGTCTCTTCATGCCGTCTTCGCCGACAAGGGTGACCTCGTCAACATCGAAGTTGAACTGGGTGACCGTGGTGCGGTCGATACGGTCGGTGAAGAACTTCATCAGTCTCTCAAAGAGATCGGGATCCATATGGGAGGGGGTGCCGCCGCCGAAAAGGATCGATCTCGCCTTGATTTTATCGACGCCGAGCACCTTCATATAGTTGTCCATTTCTTTTTCGAGATGGTCAAGGTACTTGATCTGGTTTTCTCTTAGTGCCGCGCAGGTGCCGAGCTCGCCGGGATAATGGCAGAAGCTGCAGTGCTGGGCGCAGAACGGGATATGAACATAGATATCAAACGTGTTGTCCTCGGGATTCTTGTAGGTGCCCATGATCTCTTCCTGAGAATGGAACGGATACTGTGTGATCGGCGGATAGTGGACCGAAGGAACAAACTTACCCGTGGTGCAGATCAAGCCTTTCTGCTGGAGTTCGAGAACTTCCTCTACTCTTTTTCTCGCGCGCGCAAAAATCTCGTCGCGGTGCTTGACGTAAAGAGAGTTCTCGACAAACTGAGGTGTGGTCTTCTCGACCTCTCTTACCTTTTTTCGGATCGCTTGATACTGCGCGTCCGAACACTCGGTTTTTGCTAACATATTAACCCCCTGATTTACTGTATGCCTATGTATTGGTTTTTATATAGACTGTAATAAACGCCGTGTTTATTCAGCAGTTCGTTATGGTTGCCTGTTTCAACGATCTTTCCTTCGCTGAACACCGCGATTTTGTCGGCGTTCTTGATGGTGGAAAGACGGTGAGCGATGATGATACAGGTCTGCTCCTGCATCATGTTAAGAAGCGCGTCCTGGATCTTTTGCTCCGTAGCGGAATCCACCGAGCTGAGCGCTTCGTCGAGGATCAGCGCCCGCGGCGTCGTCAGCGAGGATCTCGCGAGACACAGAAGCTGCCGTTCGCCCTGACTGAGCCGGTTGTCTTCGCCGGAGATTTCGGTGTGATATCCGTCTTCTAACTTGTTGATGAACTCATCCGCGCAGCTGACTGCCGCTGCGGTGCGGATCTCGTTTTCGGAAGCGGTAAACCGCGCGTACGCGATATTATCCCGCACCGTGCCGTCGATAACGGCGGTGCTCTGCAGTACAGTGGTGATCATACTGCGCAGGCGAGACTTGGGGATCTCGCGGATATCGACGCCGTCGATCAGGATCCTGCCGCTATCCGGTTCATAGAACCGCATCAGAAGACTGATCAGCGTAGTTTTTCCTACGCCGGTCTTGCCGACCAGCGCCGTGCGCTTGCCTTTCTCGATGGTCAGCGAGAAGTCGTCGAGCACTTTTACTCCGCGGATATAGGAGAACGTAACATGCTCAAAGGTGATGTCACAGGGACCCTTTTCGATCATATCCGTTTCGCCTTCGTCCTTCTCACGCGGCATATCGATGATCTCAAAGATCCTTTCCGCGGACGCGAGTGCGGTCATAAACTGCGAGAAGACGCCCGAGAGCTCGTTGATAGGTTTGGTAAACTGTCTGGAATACAGGGTAAACGCCTGTATGGTGCCGATGGTGATGCCGAAGCCGCCTTTGATGAACAAGAGCGCGCCCACGCCGACGATCAGAAGGAAGTTTAAATTGCCGATGATAGACATCAGCGGAGACATCGCGCCGCCGAGCACCTGCGCTTTGATACTCGCGTCGGTCAGCTCGTCGTTGAGCTTATCGTTCTCTTCGATACAAACATCGGTCAGGTTATACGCGTCGATGGTCTTTTTGGTGGCAATGGACTGTTCTACATGGCTGTTCATCTTACCGACCGTCTTCTGCTGAACGCGGAAATACTTGAACATCCGCTTGGACAGGATCAGCGTGCAGATCACGTTCAGGATCACGGTGGAAAGACACACCGCCGTCAGGATCGGACTTTTGATCAGCATGATCACAATGCAGCCGACGATCACGATCACGGATGACAGCAGCGCGGCGATCGCCTGGCTGATCAGGTTGGAGACATTCTCGATATCGTTGGTCAGACGCGCGAGGATATCGCCGCTTTTATGTAAATCAAAGAACGATACCGGCAGACGGATCAACTTTTCTGAGGTGTCCTTTCGGATAGTGATCACGGTTTTGGCGGAAAGCT
>CAZPOG010000026.1:0-8060 GCA_964588105.1 uncultured Ruminococcus sp.
ATCTCGTAGGGCACGATGCCCACATCGTGCCTAAATAACGCAAACACCGTAGGGGAAGGGTCTCGACCCTCCCGCAATACCAAATCTCGTAGGGCACGATGCCCACATCGTGCCTAAATAACGCAAACACCGTAGGGGGAGGTCTCGACCCTCCCGCAATACCGTAGCTTTTGTATGTTGTCATTGCGAGGGAGCCCTGCGACCGCGGCAATCCCCTTCTGATCACGACCGTAAAATATGGTTTTACTCATCAATCGGTAGTAATGACAGGGGGATTCTTCGGTCGCGAGCTCCCTCTGAATGACAATAAAAATTCACTTTCCTCATACCGCATTACACCTCCTAAGTCACAGTTATGTGAAAAATCATCTATTCATATTGACATTTGTCTTTACATGTGCGATAATATAAATTACTATAATAGATTATTATGCGTTATTGTGTACTTTTGTGCGGATTAGCCACAATATATTGTGGTTCAATAGCGATAACACACATAAAGGAGCATTTCATGAGTTGGTTTTTTGACCATATTTTATACTTTCTCCTTGCGATCGGTGTCGTGATTTCCATTTTCTGGGTATATAACTTCCGGAAAGAGCTCAGAATCAAGTGGTATGCCAATATCATCATCAACATTCTGATCGTCGCGACCGGCGTAGCCAGCGCAATGCTGTTTGCCCGATTGGAGAATGCGATATCCGGCTCCGGTGACGGCAACATGAGCATCTATGGCGCTATTTTCGCTACTCCGCTGTGTTGTTTGCTCGGCACGATAGTATTCCGCCGCAAAAAGCGAATGACGATGGATGTCCTGACTTTTCCGATTGTCATAGCGGCGACTCTCGCCAGAGTCAATTGCCTGATCAAAGGCTGCTGTCTCGGTCTGGAGATCGATGGCACGAACTTCCGTTATCCTACTCGTGAAGCGGAGCTTGTCTTTGACGTTATCTTCCTGATCGTCATCGCGCGCATGACCGCGAAGAAACAGTTTAAAGGATATAACTATCCTCTCTATTTAATATCCTACGGATTATTCCGTTTTATCATACAGTGGTTCAGAGCGGAGGGCTTCTGTGTGATCGGCTCTTTGACGCTCTCTCACATCTGGTCGATCCTGTCCGTCACGGTTGGACTGGTCATCTTGTTACTTTTGATTCAGTATAACAAGAAGAATCATTCAAATAGAAAAAAACAGTAGGTTCCATTTTGCTGCGCTTCGGTTTTTCGCGCGGGATTGTTCCCGCCGAGAAGACGTCATGTACCCCTGCGGTACGGCGTTATATAAAGCGCATACCCTCCCTGTAGGGAAGGGTCTACAGCGACGGCAAGTATTAAGATTTCCGTCAGCTTCATGCTTTTTCAGCTCATTGATACGAGCGCGGCAAAATCCTTTCATCCTGCTTTTATATAGTTAGTTTTTATCAATATATCTTCTAAGTTCGGGAGGCAAAGAATGTTAAAACAATTTCGAACAAGATTAATCTCAATACTATTGGTCGTTTTAATGCTGGCGGCGATCTTCCCGCTGAGCATGATTTCCGCGTCGGCGGCAGCCAGCAGTGCAACAATCAACGACTTGACGATTACTCCTTCGGGTAACTCAACCATTAGCACGACCGGATCTGATTCATATTCTGCTACGGTTGATGTAAAGGTTACCAGTGGTTGTACAGGTGATTCTTATTCTGCTCAAACATTGACTTTAACTTTAAAGAACTCAACCGCCAAAATTGTTTCCTTTTCCTATGCGTTTCAAGTTGCCGGCAATGTGACGGTAAAAGTTGATAACGTTGCAATTGATCTTGCCGATTTCTCATCCGCAAGGGCATCGCTTTCTCAAAACCAGACAATGACGATTACTTGCACAACAGCTGCTACACAAGATTCTAAGGTTACAGCCAATATAACAGGTATATCTTCATTTGACCCTAATGCATCGCGTAGTATTACAGTAAAGGCGCCTCAAAATGGTTCTGTTACTTATGGATCATCAGCAACAGCGCTTTCTAATGGCGCGCAGGCAAGTACAACCGCGACTTATAACAATGGATTGGCTTTAACTGCGACTCCGAATGACGGTTATCTTTTCTACGCTTGGGTTGATACAGCAAAGAATAACGAAATAATCAGCAGAGAGCCCAACTTTACTTTAAAGCCGGGCAGAGATATGACGGTAACTCCTCTGCTTTATCAAAGCCCCGCTCCGATGTTTGAAGTCGGTTCCAGCGGCTTTACCGATTTGAACTCTGCGATCTCTTTTGCGCAGAGCGGAACTATAAAAACTGTTGTTCTTGCGACGGATGGTACGCTTCCTCAGGGAAATTATACCATCCCTTCCGGTATTACGCTTTTGATTCCGTTTGACGCTGCCGGCACAGTGTTTACAAATGAACCCGAAGTGACATACGGCAATTACACTACGCCTTCTGCGTTCCGCACTTTGACGATGCAGGCGAATACAAAGATCACGGTTGCCTCCGGCGGCGCGATCTGTGCTAACAGTAAGCTTAGTTCCAAGGGACAGATGGGCGGATATAACGGTACCCCGACCGGTCCCGACGGACGTATCCATATGCTTTCCGGCAGTAATATCGAAGTCCAGAATAACGGTAAGCTCTACGTGTGGGGTTATATCTACGGCGACGGTGAGATAGAAGCCAAGAGCGGTTCTACCGTCTATGAGGCGTTCCAGGTTAAGGACTGGCGCGGCGGTTCTGCCACCAGCGATGTATATGATTACGCCTTTATTTTCAGCCAGTATTATATCCAGAACATCGAGGTTCCGATAAAGTTCAACGCGGGAGCGAACGAGAAACTCTATTCTTCCGTGAACGCATCCAGTGAAGCACATCCGATTTCCGCTGATTTTATCGGTAATTCCAGCAGTTCCAGCATGTTCCGACTGGCAAGCGGATATTTGCTCAAGGATTATAATGAAACAACCGATCAGGTCAATTATAAATTATTTGCTGAAACCGGTACCGCAACGATCGCTCCGCTTCAGATCAGCGGTGTTCCGATGGTCGGAACAGTTTCAACGACGGACTACAGACTGCCGATCAACGGCGGTA
The DNA here is from genome assembly GCA_964588105.1 of uncultured Ruminococcus sp. Taxonomy (GTDB): domain Bacteria; phylum Bacillota; class Clostridia; order Oscillospirales; family Acutalibacteraceae; genus Ruminococcoides. The sequence continues at coordinate 3,075 of CAZPOG010000026.1, forward strand.
TGACGGTCGATGTTGAGAGCGGCACGACGACGATATCGCAGGATCTGGAGATGCTCCCCGGCAGTGAGCTGAATGTTGCGTCGGGCGCGACATTTACAATTGCAGCTAATAAAAGCGTATATCTATTTGATAACGATAACTGGGATCTCTATACCGGTACTGCAAAGCTGTACGCGGTCGGTTACAGTGTCGCAAACGGCACAACGGCGATCCGTACAACGGCTAATCTGAAAGACGCGAAGATCAACGTCGACGGTACGATGACGATTGCCGGCAAGCTCTATACCTCTGATGCCGGCGCAAATATTACCAGTGATATCGGTACGGTTGGTACTAACGGCAAGATCGTATTCAGCGCAGCTCCTCCGACATCTAATACTACAATTTACGAGTGTTATAATAATAAGACCCAGACTGCTGTAACCATGTGTCCTCCGAAGCTCCACAACGGTGACGATACTTATTCCGAGACAATCAGCACCGGAACCAGCACATGGAAATACGACAAGTCCGGCGAGCACTGGTATCGCTTCCTCGTTGACTTCAAGTTTAATAATACACTCATCGACCGCGGTTATTATTGTGAGAACAACGATACCGTCACCTATGACGCAAGCTGGCTGACTGACCTCGGCGCGTCCGCTTCCAACGGTACCGCGACCGTCAGCGGATCGAACGTCGACGTTACAAATGTTACCGCGGATACCATCGTAACTCTCACCGGTACACCCGCGGAGTATATCCCCACCTTTGTACTTAACGAGAAGCAGTATTCACTGTATCAGCTTTATACAGGCAACACCATCACGAACACAACGACAATAGGGGAGGATACCTATTATATCGTTGATCAGGCTTCTGCCGCTATTGCGGTAGGTACAGCCTACGAGCAGCCCTCAGACGCTGCTATGGGTGTTGACCCGCAAGTCAATCACAACACCATCACATGGAACATGTCCGGTATCAGTTACAACAGCGGCGATCCTTACCGCGGCGTTGTTCCTGCGGGCGAGACTGCTCAGGAGCCGGTATATATCTACGGCTTCTATACCGGCGCGGTCGCTTATAACAGCTATACCGACAGGTATTATCCCACGCTGATCGACGCGTTTGCGGATCCTGATTTCCCCAATGACGCTACAGCTACCATCACGATGCTCGCTGACTGCGGTTCCTTCGAGACAGAGGTTAACACTCAGGCGTATTCCATCTATCCGCTGGGTAACGTCACCCTCGACCTCAACGGACATAAGGCTGTCGGACGTATCATCAATCAAGGTACCTTCACCCTTGAGCTGGGCGGCGGTACATTTGATTACAAGACCGGCGCGTCCGCGGCGGCGGCAGGTTATGACACAGCGGCGGCTATTAAAAACACCGGCACCCTGACCATTCAGGATACAGCCGGCGGCGGTAAGATCACTGCCGACGCGATTGCGAAAACCAGCGGCGTTGCGAATTATTCTTCTGTTGTACGTAACGAGGCGGGCGCAAGCTTTACGATGACCGGCGGTACCCTGCAGAATAAACCGGCGTCTGTCAACAATTACAGCACGGCTCTGGACAACTTCGGTACAGCAAACATTTCAAATTCCACTTTGACCACAAACCGCGGTATTTGTCTGGTTAACAATAGCGCTGACGCTGAGCTTTCGCTGACGGATTCTACTGTTTCCGTTACGACTGCGAGCGGATCATATGGGTTATATAATTCAACTTCCGCGAAAATCAGCGAAATCGATAACAGTCACATCACGACACAGAACACTAACGCTCTGTATAACTACAACGGTTCTGCCATCACTTCTCTTAAGAATACTGAGATTGAAGTTGCGGCGCCGACAACAGCGAACGTATACGTTGTATTTAACTACGGCAGCACCATCACCATGATGGACAACTGTACGATCACCGGTAACTCCGGTATCAACAACCGTAACTACCGCGGCTCCAATACTATCGCGCAGGGCTATAACATCAGCAAATACGGCAACATCGGCACCATCAAAGATTCTACCGTTAACGTCGGTCAGTATGCGCTCTATAACGGCGGTACGATCGGCACGCTGTCAGGCTCCACCTTCACGGCGTCGCCCGCTTCTGCGCAGGTCAACTGGCCTACCGGTACAGCTGCGCTCAACGGCAACAGCGTCCACTGCTATACCATCGTCAACTCTAATCTGTGGTGGTATGACTCCGCGGTCTGGAAGCGCACCGATACTACCGTGAAAAACGGTGATACTTCGATGCTCCAGCGCCGTGTCGATGAATATAAGACCGATGACGACTGCAAGCCCACGATCGGTACCATCACCGGCTGTACGATCACGGCGAATAACACCTCCACCTCTAACAGCTACGGATACTTCGCTTTGCAGAACCTCGGCGTGATCAATTCGATCGAAGGTAACACCACGATTACGGCTCAGAAGCATCCAAATAACGCTAAGACCGTCTACGGTTACTATGCTGTCAGAAATGAGAGCGGCGGTAAGATCAATTCCATCAGCTCCGATGTTACGATCAATGCGTACAACTATGCGCTTGCTAACATAGGCGCGCGTTATGCACAGACTGATGTCACCTATTCTACTACCTATTTAGCAAGTGGGGCGTTAAAGTCCGGCGGTCTTGCGACTGATTATGACTATACCTATGCCGATGTTTCCACCATCGGTTCTACAGCTGCTACCATCAGTTCAACTTCTCAGTACGCGATCCTGAACTATAGTAAGATCGGCAGCGTTACCGGTACCATCTCCGCTAACTACAATGTTATCGTCAACGCCGGCGCGGCGGGAACTACCACAGGTATTGAAGGTACTACCGCGAACGCCCGCGCGATCGAGCATCGCAGGTTCGAAGGTAATGACTCCAGTACGACTGCTAATGAGATCGGACGCGATTTTGAATATACCCGCAACACCACCGACGGCTGCTATATCGGTTCGATTGACGCAACAGTTACAGCGACCGGCGCGGGTTATCAGGCGGTCACCAACCAAGGTTACATCGGCACGATCGCCGGTACGGTTTCGACTCCGACCGGTAAGGCGACCAGCTCCTCTACCTACTATCCGCTGATCTACAACGGCAACCAAAGACAGGCTACCCTGAAGCAGACCGAGGATTATTATGTGGAGACCAACGATGCCGGCGCGACCAAGTATCTGCGTGAATACACCTACGATATCCCCACGATCGATACGATCAGCTGTACGGCGACGAACCCGCAGGACTACACGATCCAGAACTGCGGACAGATCAATAACCTGACCGGTTCTATCAGCGGTAAGACGATCACTGTCGCAAATGAAGCGGCAGGTCCGTTCCTTACCAGAAAGACGATCACCTTCTACTCCAGCGCGACACGTTTAGCCGCGTCAAAGGCTTCCTCTGAGGTAGCTTATGAGTACACCAAGCAGCCGGCTGAGATCACCAATATCAACGGCGCGACGATCACTACCACCGGTACGACTCTTGCTTTGCGCAACTATGGCTATGTCGGAGAGATCAAGGACAGCACGATCACTTCAACAACCACCAATACGATTCAGAACGGTGCCGCAACTACCAACTCTACGGTTACTTCATATACTTCAAACCGTCTGGATGTCCTTACAGGCTGCGTGCCGAACGGTACCTCCTCCTGTGCTTTGAACTACGACACGACCCAGACCATCAATGAGGAGGCGGTGAGAGCACCTGCGGTGATAAACAAAATCGGTGCAGGAAACTACATTTCGGGTACATACTTTGCCCTCTATAATATGGGTCGTATCAATGAGATCGATTCCGGTTCCGGTAAAACAACAATCATTTATGGATCGTCCAGACAGGCTCTTTACAACCTTCAGGGTTGCTACAGCCGCGTAGTGAACACTGATGCAGTATTGACCAATACTACCGGTACGACCACAAACAATTATACCTATGAATATGCTCCCGCTTACATCGGTACGATCAAGAATGTTTACATTCTCGGTAAACGACAGGCGGTCGTGAACGGTGACAACGACGCGACCTATTGTGGCGAAACTCCGGTCACAATTGGAGAGATCGGCGAGGGCGCGGAGATTCGTACTTCCGCGACGGGCACCTACAGCGCTTGCCATAATGTTGCGAGTTACGCAAAGATCGAGAAGATCACAGGCGGCGTGTTCATAACCGGTAGCGGTTCCGGTATCTACGGATTAAACAACCTTAGTACGACTAATCCGATTAAGATCACCGGCGGTGATTTCCGCGGCGGTGACGGCACAAGAGCTTTGGCGATCAACGATCCCGATAACGCTTCGAAGTACACCTATCCGGAGGGCACGTCGCTCAGTACCGATACGGAAACAGGTACTTATCATACACTAAGCAGTAAAAAACTGACCGCTAAGAGTAGCACATTCTACTACATTCCGGCAACTTATACCGTTTCTTTCGACATGAACGGTCACGGCGACGCTATCGAAGACAAGGTGGTATCGCAGGGCTCCACAGTGACTAAGCCCGACGATCCTTCTGCCGAAGGATTTGAATTCGGCGGATGGTATAAGGAAGATTCTTGCACAAACGCATGGGACTTCTCTTCCGACAAAGTGACAAAGGATACCACCCTTTACGCGAAGTGGACTCAGGTCTACACCATTACATGGAAAGACGGCGACGGTAATACGTTAAAGACCGAGGATGTTGCCTCCGGCGATACTCCGTCTTACACCGGCGATACTCCGACCAAGACGGCTACCGCTCAGTACACCTACACTTTCAATAACACATGGTCACCTGAAATTGTTCCTGCAGCTGCTAACGCAACCTACACCGCGCAGTTTACAGAGACGACCAACGAGTACACCATCACATGGAAAGACGGTAACGGTGATGTTTTGAAGACTGAGGATGTTGCCTTCGGTCAGACCCCGTCCTATTCGGGAGCTACCCCGACCAAGACGGCTACCGCTCAGTACACCTACACTTTCAATAACACATGGTCAC
>CAZPOG010000026.1:8160-18814 GCA_964588105.1 uncultured Ruminococcus sp.
CGGCGATCGAATCCGTAACCAAGGCGGCTACCTACACCGCACAGTTCACTCAGACGACCAACAAGTACAACATTACTTGGGTTGACGGCGACGGCAGAACGCTCACAACAGATTCTGTCGCATATGGTGAAACGCCGTCGTATTCAGGCGCTACAACACCTTCTAAGACGCCTACCGCGCAGTATACCTACACCTTCAACAACACATGGTCACCGGCGATCGAACCTGTAACCAAAGCGGCAACCTACACCGCACAGTTTGATCAGACAGTGAACACATATACTGTCACATGGGTGATCGACGAGAGCGCTCCCGAGTCAGAGGTCAAGGCGGCTGTAGACGCGATCATAGCCAGCCATGCTCAGTCTATTTACGATACAGTTAAGGCGGAAATGGATTACGGTTGGGATATGTTTGGTCATGCCGAAAGTATACAGATGGCTATGCTTGATAAATACTTTGGCGGAGGGAATACAGCTGATACAACCTATATCGCGAACAAAATTGTTTCAATCGTTGAACAAACCACTGTTCCTGAGGGGAATTGGGAAAACGCCAAAGAGACGATAGTAGAAAAGCTGTTGAGCAGCCACGATCTTTTGAGTGATGCAGAGAGAAATTCGTTAAATGCTCTCGCCGGCGGAAAAACCATTCTCGAAACCGATAAGAACGTGCCTTACGGTACAACACCGACCTATAACGGTACAACCCCGACGAAGGAAGGCGACGCACAGTATTCCTACACCTTCTCAGGTTGGTCTCCCGAGATCAAACCTGTGACCGAGGATGTAACTTACGCTGCGCAGTTCACTCAGGCAGTAAATACATATACTGTCACATGGGTGATCGACGAGAGCGCTCCCGAGTCAGAGGTCAAGGCGGCTGTAGACGCGCTGATTGCAGAGATCGCGCAGACCGTTTACAATGATGCTCGCACCGAAGGCGATATGGCTTGGAACATGGGTTGGTTTACGCACGAGTATCTCGTGACAATGCATCTGGAAGCAGGGCATGTCGGATCCAATGAATCGAGCGCCTATATCGCTAAGCGCATTATCGAGATCGTCGATAATAGTTCGGCTGATTTCTCAGCTGCTGACGCGCTTTGGAATTCTTGCAAGGATACTGTTGCTGCTGACTTTGCGGCATTCAGTGGGTACTCAAGCAGTGATACCGGCACCGTATACAGCGGCCTGACCGCTTCGCAGAAGAGTTCGCTGGAAGCCCTCGCCGGCGGAAAAACTATCCTCAGAACTGACAAGAATGTGCCTTACGGAACAATGCCTGATTTCGGCAGCACAGACCCGACAAAGGAAGGCGACGCACAGTATTCTTACACCTTCACAGGTTGGTCTCCCGAGATCGAACCCGTGACCGAGGATGTAACTTACGCTGCGCAGTTCACTCAGACGACCAACAAGTACACCATCACATGGGTAGACGGCAACGGCGATACGCTGAAGACCGAGCAGGTAGAGTATGGTCAGACTCCGTCCTACACCGGCGACACACCGACCAAGACGGCTGACGCGCAGTATACTTACTCCTTCAGCAATAGTTGGCTGCCGGCTATCGAGCCTGTAACCCAAAACGCTGAGTATACCGCTCAGTTCTCCACAACGACCAATCGTTACAATATCACTTGGCTGAACGACGACGGTACCGAGATCGATACTACCTCTGTCGCGTACGGCGATACACCGACTCATGTCGCTCCGGAGAAGGAATCCGACGGTACGTACACATACGACTTTGCCGGCTGGACGCCTTCGATTGAGACTGTCACCCAAGACACTTCCTATCAGGCGACCTATAACAGATCACTGATCTTCGCCGGTCACTTGCTGACCCTCGACGGAGATATCGGCACCAGCTTCTTTATCAACCTTAACGGTCAGTATGAACCCGAAGACTGTGAAGTTGAATTCAGCTGGAACGATCAGACAAAGACGGTCGCACTCAGTGATATCACACCGGAGACGCAGAAAGACAAAGATGGAAATGATATTACGGTTTACAGAGCTACCGTTAACGTTGCTCCCAAGGAGATGAACGATCAGATCACTGCCGCGTTTAAGGTTGACGGCAAGACTGTTTCGACAGAGACCTACACTGCCGCGACCTATCCGAGAAGAGTGATCAACGAATATCCTGACGGCGATCTGAAAGACCTGTGTAAAGCGTTGCTCAACTACGCTTCCAAGGCTCAGGAACAGTTCGTTTATCCTCCGAACGAGTCCGGCGACGGTGTTGACGAGTCTAAGCGAATCACGATCGATTACACTGCTCCCGAGGTCGATACCACCAAGCTGGTCGACTATCATACCGGTACTGAGGACTTCTCCTCCTTCGGCCTGACCGGTTATGTCGGATCTACGATGCAGCTCAACTATATGACCACCTATTCGCTCTTCTTCAGAATTTCAAACAAGAGCGTTGCGCAGAGCTTGGTAAGCGTTGAAGGCTCACCCTGTCCCGTTACCGCAACGATCGGAAACGGTGAAGATCTGCAGAATATGGCTGTATCTTCCTACTTCGTTGATGATACGCTGGGCAACAAAGACGTCTTCCTGCGCGTTGATATCGAGAATATCGCCGCGGCGGATATCACCGAGGATATCACCGTAACCTTTAACGGTTCCAAGACCTTCACAGTGAATACCGGAGCGTATATCAACAGCGCGCTGATCAACGGCAATGAAACACTGAGAGCGACCATTACCGCTCTGTGTGATTACAACAATAAAGCAAAGATTTACTTTGATAATCACAGATAAGCGCCCAAAAAGTGATTTCGGTTTGGAGTGATACGATGAAAAGAATGATTTCTCTGACATTAGTATTATTATTCCTTATGTCCGCGTTCTGCTTCTCGACCCATGCGCTGAGCTTCATCCGCGGCGACGCGGATAGTGATGGGAAAGTCACCGTTATCGACGCGACAACGATCCAGAAGAAGCTTGCTTCTATTACGGTAGGTTCTTTTGATAGGAATGCCGCTGATGTTGACGGCGACGGCAGCGTGACGATTCTTGACGCTAACTACATCCAGAAGTCGCTTGCGCATATGGAGATTCCGTACGGGATAGGGGAGGTTGTGACGATCGAAGAGACCGACGCCCCGACCCAGGGACAGACAGAGCCCGCAACTCAGATGCCCACTTATAAACAGGGCGAGAACGAATTACCTTTTATCCCTAATTGATTAACGAAAAAGGGGCTGTATTTTGCAGCCCCTTTGCGTTTTTCCTGTCTGGTATGAAACAGTAGGGAAGGGCTTTGACCCTTCCGCTCTATATAATCGCTATTTCAAAGGTGATATTATGAAACTCAACGAAGAATTCATTATGCATAACACAGGCGAAGAGATCCTTCTTGTCCCTACTGCCGCTGCGAACTTTCACGGCTTGGTACAGGGCAACAAGGCGGTTGAAGTCATCCTCTCTTGTCTGCAGAACGATACGACCGAAGAAGAGATCCTTTCAGCGATGAAAGAGAGATTCGACGGTGATGAGAACGATATGCGCGAGGATATCCTTGAGACGATCTCCAAGCTGAAAGAAATCGGTGCGATAGATGACTAAATCGACCTTCGAAGAGATTCTCGAACAGCGCGGCGAGCTGATCTACACCAACGTCGGTGACAGCATGTATCCGCTGATACAGCCGCGCGATCTGCTGGTGATCAAGCGCTGTGACGGACATCTGAAACGGCTGGATATCCCGCTGTACAAGCGTGACAGCGGACAGTATGTGCTTCATCGTATCGTCAAAGTACGTTCGGGAGAATATGTGATGTGCGGAGATAACCGTGTCGCTTTGGAGTACGGCATTACCGACCGACACATCCTCGGCGTGCTGACCGCGGTCATCCGAAACGGAGAAACGATCTCCGTCAACTCCTTTTCCAAGAGATGTTACGCTCACTTTTGTTGTGATTTTATGTTCTTTAAAAGAATTATATTCAGATTAAAAAAGCAACCATATTAATGAGGCCTTATATGTTTGATCCGAAAACCAACAAATTCCCATACCCCGAGGAAACCGACAAGCATTATCTGGTCGTCAAGAAGAACGACGGTACCGTTTTTGACGCCGACTATCCCTATATCGATTACAGCAAAAGCTTTTTGTTCAAGCAGAGTTTGGTGAGACTGGTACTGAATATACTGGTTTTTCCTCTTGCGAAGATCCGCCTCGGGCTGAAGGTAGAGGGAAGAGAGAACCTCAAGAAGTATAAAGATGTGTTGGACAAGGGCGTGGTCTCCTGTTCCAACCATGTGCATATGTGGGATTATATCGCCATCATGAGCGCGATCAGACCACACAAGCCCTATCTGCTGTCATGGGCGCCCAACCTCAGGGGAGAGAACAAGGATATGATCCGTCTGACCGGAGGTATTCCGATCCCCGATTCCACTCTCAGAGCGACTGCGGCGTATCTCAAAGCGGTGAAGAAGCTGCTCGACGACGGTGGATGGCTGCAGATTTACAGCGAGGGCAGTATGTGGGAGTACTACCGTCCCATTCGCCCCTTTAAGCAGGGAGCGGCGTTTTTTGCCGCCGAACATGACAAGCCGATCCTTCCGATGGGATTCTCCTATCGTGAGCCGTCATGGATCAGAAAGCATATTTTCCGTCAGATCGCCTGCTTTACCCTGAATATCGGCGAGCCCATTTTCAGAGATGAGGCGCTTACCAAAAAGGAAATGAAGATCGACCTGACCAAACGTTCTCACGAGGCGGTCTGCCGGTTGGCGTATATCGATCCCGAAGAGAATATCTACCCGCCGATTTTCAACAACTCCAAACGTATCGATTATTATACCGATACCTACGGTGTTGGGTACAAAGGTTCAAGATAAATCATTTTTTGATAGTTTTTTAGTCCAAGAAGGGAAGATCCATGAGAATCATTCTAAAACAGGTCAAAAGAGTCATGTGTATCATATTGACGCTGTTATTGCTGTCAAGCGCATTCTGCGTTGAAGTATTTGCGCAGGATGTTCCTGCCAGAAAGACGTTGATGCACGGATCCTACACATTATACGCTCTTTACAGCGAAACGACAGAGGAAGAGTATTTCTACAGTGATTCTTTCTTTGACAAATCCGGCAAAGAGACCGATGAACATCTGAGAACCCTCTCCGCCGCGGTCTGTTTCAGTCTCAATCAGATAACGAAGAATAACGGTTCGGGAAGCGTTCTCAAGCAAATCGGTTTCTCCGATGTTGTGATGTACGATATGAACGGGAGCACCTCGGATTCTATCGGTACGGTCATCGCGAAAAAGAAGATAGGGGACAGCACTGTCGTCGCTTTGATGCTGCGTGGATATAATTACGGCGGCGAATGGGTCTCCAACTTCCATTGCGGGAGCGAAGGAGACGCAAACGGATTCTCTCTTTCGGCGCAGAAAGTGTTGGAAAGACTCAAGACATATCTCAACGATAACAATATCACTGACGCAAAGATCTGGGTGACCGGATACAGCCGTTCTGCCGGTGTGGCGAACCTCGTCGGAAAACATCTCAACGAAAATCTGCAGTATTATTCCACTGCCGAAGACGATATCTACGTCTATGCCTATGAACCGCCCAACTGCAGCGCGGACGGTACGACGTATGAGAATATCCATAATATCATCGACAGCCGTGATTTTATCGCCTATGTTTATCCGGCGGCGTGGGGACTTTCCCGCTGCGGCGTCACAGAAATGATCGGCGATTCCGATAAGATGATTATGAGCAAGAAATTTGCTTTAATGGGCGAAAACCTGATGACAGATTATCAGGAAGTGAACCTCGCTGAATTCTTGGACGAATATGTGACATTTCTCTCGCAGTATATCAGCCGTGAAACCTATGAAAACGATGTTGAAGGCTATTTCTGTTCCATAAGCGAGATGGTTTTCAGCCTCAATGAATCACAGAGAGCAGAGCTCTTAGCATTCTTAAAACAGTTTTCCGAGGAGTTTGCGAATGATGAAAACACTCCTAACGCACTGCTGAATCTGGTCGGGAGCAACATCAAAGATAAGTACTATGAAGAACTGGTTACTTTGATTCTTTCCGATATGGACAAAGCCTATGAAAAGGTTGGTTTCCCTCTGGGTGAAGAACAGTTCGAAGAGCTCAAAGACGTTGTGCATCCCTTGATATTTACACTCAAGCCTGCCCTCAAGGCGGATTTTGCACTCAAAAAGGTAAACGCAAGCGGCAAGACGACCACCGTCGCGCTGTATTATCTGCTGACGCTGCTCGGAAATCTGCGTGAACTTGTCGGTTATCACATTTATGATTCTGTTTACGATCATCTCGCAGCGGCGGATTCTTTCTTTGGCGACAACGATATGATGCTCATCGGCGACAGCGACGGCGACGGTTCTGTGACCGTGCTTGACGCGACCGCGATCCAGAAGGATCTTGCCAGACTCTATAACATAGAAGAAGACAGAACAGCGGTTTGTGACGCAGACTACGACGGAGAAGTCACCATAATGGACGCGACCTGTATCCAGAAGTACCTTGCGGCATTGGGAAATCCTTATCATATTGACGAGTTTTTGTTAGACTGACAGCATGATTCAAAACAAAAAAGGACGGAGCTTTTGCTTCGTCCTTTGTTATTTATTGAGTTGATGATCAAAGATAAAACACGCGGTTCGGCTTTCTCTCAGGCGCTTCTTTCGGCTCACCTGCGGGATATCCCAGCACACAGTTGCCGATTCCTTCAAATTCTCCTTCTATACCGAGCTCTTTGAGGATCTCAAGACCTTCTTCTGATTCAAACATCTGCTTTGCTCTGTGGATCCAGCATCCGCCGATCCCCATCGCGTGGGCGGCAAGAAGCATATTTCCCATCGTCAGACTGCCGTCATAGAGATAGGTAGGCACGCTCTTATCCGCGAGCACGACCAACACCGCGGGAGCGCCGTAGAAAGGATCGATATCTTTTGCGAAGAATTTTCTGTTGAGATCGCTGAGTCGATCTCTGATTTTTTTATCTGTTACGGCGATGATTACGGGAGACTGCTTTCCCATTCCGTTCGGAGCGTAGAGACCCGCCTGAACCACTGCGTCGATGATCTCCTTCGGCACAGGTTTGTCCGAGTAGTTTTTGACGCTTCTGCGCGAGCAAATGAGCTTGATCAACTCTTCATTTGAGGTCGTCTGTTCTTTCTCTTTGCCGACGGCATAGCCTTCGTCGAGGACCAGCGTTTTGATATGTTCTTCTTCATTATCGGACGCATCCGGCTGTGCGCTGTCGGCGTCGGGGGAGGAGGATTCCGTTTTGACCTTGCCTGATGTAAAAAAGCTCATAAAGCTGTTGAAATCCGGTTCCTGCTCAATCGAGGAAAAAGCCTGAGCGTAAACGGAGGAGCGATAGTCATAGGAAGCCTTGTCAGGATCATACTCCTCTTCCTGCTGGGGAGCGGATTCGCTGAAAGAGGTGTTTCCCTGTATGGTCGTCGGAACAGCTTTGCTGAAATTGTGTTTGCATTCCGCTAAGATGAGAGAAATGATCATCTGCTCAAATGTTTCCGGATTGTTCAAAAACCGGATACTGTAGTGCGCTTTATCAAAAGCCGCCTGAAGGACGGTATCGCATACAGACGGGTTTGCGGTTTCGTCTGCCACCAGCTTGCTCAAACGCGGATAAAGCTCTGTGTAGAGTTCCTGATAGGCTTTGACGTCACCGCCTTTGACGCGGTTTACTAACGAGATTTCGCGATCTGTCATAGTGTTCATCTCCTGCTTTGGTATTATCATAACCTTGTCTGAAATTATAGCATATTCCGTCATCCTGCGCAACAAAAATCTTCCGTATTCCGATCATGTTCGGTGACTTATTAAAAATACACAAAAATTGATTTGTATTTTTTACGCTCTGAAGTCTTGTTAAATGATCTGATAAAGTTTATCATATAAGTGTATGTAATACTTTTGTAACCTCGTGTTGTTAAAATCAGAAAAGAGGATTATTATGAAGAAAAAATTGTTAGCAGTCATCTTAGTCGCGGCGATGCTGATCTCGCTCTTTGCGATTAGTACCATCAACTCCGCGGCGGCGTCTCAGTACGCGCAGACGTCTACGCCGGTCGAGGGCGGCAACATGCTCCACTGCATGTGCTGGTCCTATAATACCATCAAGGCGAATCTGGACGACATCAAAGCCGCGGGTTATACAGCGGTACAAACATCGTGTATCCAGCCGCCGAAGGATTATAATGTCTATGATTCTACGAAGGGCAACGTCTGGTGGCATTTTTATCAGCCTGTTGATTTTTGTGTTGCTGACGGCAACAACTGGCTCGGCACCAAGGCGGAGCTGACGTCGCTGTGCGAAACCGCTCATGAAAAGGGCATCAAGATCATCGCGGACGTTGTTGCGAACCATATGGCAAATCCCGGCTCTCACGGCAGCTATAACGGCAGATCCGGAGAGATCAACGAAACTTTGCTGAAAGATGAATCCTGCTGGCATAATACCGGCACTGCTTTGAGCGGTTCCGACCGTTATGACATGGTCATGCACGATAATTCCAATCTGCCCGACCTGAATACAAGCAGCACCAAGGTTCAGTCTATGGTACTGAGCATGCTCAAAGAAGCTATCGACTGCGGTGTAGACGGTTTCCGCTTTGACGCGGCGCAGAATATCGAAACACCGAGAGATGCTGATAATATTAAGTCGATGTTCTGGGCGAACACCATTGGTGAAGCAAATTCTTACGCAAGCAGCAAAGGCAAGACGCTGTTCAGCTACGGCGAAGTATATTATGACGCATGGGGCGGAGATAACGTCTTAGATGATTATATCTGGTACATCGGTCACGTGACAGAGCCGAATATCGGCATGGAAGCCTTAGGCGGCGTACAGGGTCAGGACGCTTCCAGAGTAGCGGCAGTTGATTATAAAAATAACAGGTCCGCGAGCAAAAACGTCCTTTGGGTCGAGTCACACGATTCCTATTACAGCGGTACCGGTTACGGCGGCACTCAAACCAGCAGTGTCAACAACAGCAGTGTTGTACGCGCATGGGCGATCATCGCTTCCAGAGCAGATGCGACGGCGCTGTATTTTGCGCGTCCCGGTAACGAGTATGTGACAAACGCGACGAATGACACGACATGGAAGTCCACCGCGGTTGTCGAAGTCAATAAGTTCAAGAACTATTTTAGAGGCAAGTCTGAGTATCTCTCGACCTCCGGCAAGGTTGCGTACAACGAACGCGGTACCAACGGCGTCGTGATCAGTAAGCTCGACGGCTCAGGCTCCGTCAGCCTGACAGCGCACACAATGGCGTCCGGTACCTATACGGATCAGATTTCCGGAAACACCTTCACCGTATCCGGCGGCAAGATCACCGGTACCGTAGGCTCCACCGGCGTAGCGGTCGTTTATAATCCCTCCAACACTTCTATGACCGAGGCGACCTACGCTTCTTCCGGCATTACCCTGACGCTCAAGCCCGGCGTATGGAACGCCGACGGCGCGTGGTATGCTGCGTATTTCTACGGCAACGGCGAAACATGGAAGAAGATGGATGGCTCCGGCAGCACCTACACCGTAGAAGTTCCCGCCGGTTTTACCAATGTGATCTTCGTTCGCATGAACAAGAACGATACTTCCACACTCAGCTGGGATAACAAGTGGAACCAGACGAATGATCTGACGATCCCGGCTTCTAACGCGACCTATGCCATCTCCGGATGGGGAAGCGGTACCGACGTCTGTCCCGGCACTTGGACGGTTGATCCGACGGTAGCCCCGACGTCAGCGCCCACATCAGCGCCGACGGCAGCTCCGACTTCTTCGCCGGAGACTTTAGACGAGACAACTACTCCTACAACTGCGCCGACTGCCGTTCCCACGACAGCTCCGACAACTGCTCCGGGCTCCGGCTACTTCCTTGTCGGTTCTTTCAACAACTGGACCGAGTCTTCTTCCTATGAGTTCACACTCCATAACACTTCAACCAATGAGTACAAGCTGGCAGGCGTGACCCTTCATAAAAATGATGAGTTCAAGGCGAAAAAGGGCAGCACTTGGTATCCTTCGGGCAACAATCTTGTTGTAGATCAGGACGGCGTGTATAATGTCTACTTCCGTCCCAACGGCAACGGCAATTCCGACTGGCCTTCTGAGTATTTCTACTTATCAAGAAAAGGGGATATCACCGAAGCTCCGACAGACGCTCCCACCGCAGCGCCGACTGCTCCACCGACAGATGCACCTACCTCCGTGCCGACCGAAGCTCCGACCCAGCCCGTGACCGACGCTCCCGAGGAATCTTATCGCATCGGCGACGCTGACGGCGACGGTGAAGTTTCCATCATGGACGTTACCAAGATCCAGAAGGTGCTTGCCACACTCGAGTTTGATACCGACGGCAAGATCTCGATCCGCGGCAAGGTCACGCTTGACGACGAAGATATGAACATCATGGACGCGACCGCCATCCAGAAATATCTGGCGACGTTACCCGTCTCAGATTGCAGACCCATCAACACGATCACGACGTATTGATTTTCAGTTGGTACGTTAGTTGATACGTAGTAATACGTTAGTTGATAAGTTAGTTAAATAAGAAATGCCCGTGCGTGCAAACGTGCGGGCATTCTTTTTAGAGAATAGAGAATAGAGAATA
>CAZPOG010000027.1:0-18802 GCA_964588105.1 uncultured Ruminococcus sp.
CGCTCGAGGGGCGGGATCGCAACGCACAGCAGCTGCATAATAATGGAGCTGTTGATGTACGGTGTGATACCCATCGCAAAAATTGTCGCATTGGAGAACGCGCCGCCGGAGAGGGTGTTGATGTAGGAAAGGAGAGATCCGTTCTCATCAACCGCCTGCATAACATTGGCGAGAGCGTCCATGTTCAGGAAAGGAACGGGGATAACCGAACCAACTCTGAACAGTATAACGATCATTAACGTGAAAAGAATCTTACGTCTGAGGTCCGGGATAGACCAGGCGTTTCTAATTGTCTTAAACAATTTTAAACCACCTCAGTCTTTCCGCCGGCTGCCTCGATCTTCGCTACGGCGCCCGCGGAGAAAGCGGTTGCCTTGACAGAAAGCTTCTTTGTTAAATTACCGTTGGAGAGAATCTTGACGCCGTCGAAGGAATTCTTGACGATGCCCTTCTCAACCAGAGCATTGATATCAACCTCAGCGCCGTCCTCAAATCTGTTGAGAGCGGAAAGGTTGATTGCAACAATGTTCTTTCTGAAAATGTTGTTGAAGCCGCGCTTAGGGATACGGCGCTGCAGAGGCATCTGGCCGCCTTCAAAGCCGACGCGCATACCTTTGCCCGATCTTGCCTTCTGACCCTTGTGGCCTTTACCGGAAGTCTTGCCCCAGCCTGAGCCGTGACCTCTGCCGATACGCTTGACGGACTTTTTGGAGCCCTCAGCGGGAGATAATTCGTGAAGTTTCATATTCTCGCACCTCCTTAGCCTTCTTCAACCACGATCAGGTGGATGATCTTTGCTACCTTACCCTTGGTGGCGTCGTTATCGGGCTGCTCGGTGACATCGCCGATCTTTCTGAGGCCTAAGGAATAAGCGGTAGCGATCTGGTCCTTTTTGGAGCCGATGAGGCTCTTTACTAACTTGATCTTCATAATGAGCCTCCTTATAAAATTTCTTTTACGGATTTGCCGCGAACGCGGGCAACTTCCTCAGCGGTTCTCAGAGCGCCGAGACCCTGGAGAGTAGCTCTAACCACGTTGCAGGGGTTGTTGGAGCGGAGCGCCTTGGTACGGATGTCCTTGATGCCGACAGCCTCAACGACCGCACGAACGGGACCGCCTGCGATAACGCCGGTACCGGGAGCGGCAGGCTTCATCAGAACTCTGCCCGCGCCGTACTCGCCGATGATCTCGTGAGGAATGGTGGTGCCCTTTAAGGCAACCTTCATCAGGTGCTTTTTCGCGTCCTCGATGCCCTTTCTGATAGCATCGGGAACTTCACCTGCCTTGCCGATGCCGAAGCCGACAGTACCTTCACCGTCGCCTACGACAACCAAAGCCGCGAACTTCATAATACGTCCGCCCTTTACGGTTTTACTGACGCGGTTGATAGCAACAACGCGCTCGGTAAGCTCTAAAGCGGATGCGTCGATAATATTAGCCAAAGTCTTTTCCTCCAATCCTTAGAAATTGAGGCCGCCCTCACGGGCGCCTTCGGCCAATTCTTTTACACGGCCGTGATAAATGTTACCGCCTCTGTCAAATACGACGTCGGTGATGTTCTTGCTCTTAGCGCGCTCAGCGATGAGCTTGCCAACTGCCTTTGCAGCTTCTTTGTTGCCGCCGTTACCTTCTATGCTCTTATCGAGAGAAGATGCGGACACTAAGGTCACGCCCTTAACGTCGTCGATGATCTGAGCGTAGATGTTGTTAGTGGAGCGGAAAACACAAAGGCGGGGACACTCGGCTGTGCCGGATAACTTACCGCGAACTCTCTTATGTCTGATTAAGCGGGCCGCTTTAGAATCGGGTCTTGATACCATGTTATTTTCACTCCTTTATTAAGCCTTACCGGCCTTGCCTTCCTTACGGCGGATATATTCACCGGCATACTTGATGCCCTTACCCTTGTAAGGCTCCGGCGGACGTTTTTCTCTGACCTCGGCAGCAAACTGACCAACTTTTTGCTTATCAATGCCGTGGATGATAATCTGGTTGGGACCGGGAACCTCGATCTTGATGTCCTCGGTATCCTCAATAATTACCTGGTGGCTGTAGCCGATATTCATGACGAGCTTATTGCCCTGCTTCTGAACACGGTAACCTACGCCGTTGACCTCAAGCTCTTTCTTGTAGCCTTCTGTTACGCCTACCACCATGTTGTGGATCAGGGTACGGGTCAGGCCGTGGAGAGAGCGGTTGAGTTTGTCATCATTGGGGCGCTTGACGTTGATCTCAGCGCCTTCGATTTCGACTGTCATAGCAGGGTTGATCTTCTGGGAAAGTTCTCCCTTGGGACCCTTGACGGTCATAACACCGTTTTCGAATTTCGCTTCGACTCCGGCGGGAATATTTATCGGTTTTCTTCCAATTCGAGACATCTTCGCACCTCCTTCTTACCAGATAAACGCGAGGACTTCGCCGCCGACGTTGAGTTTTCTTGCTTCTCTGTCGGTCATAATGCCCTTGGAGGTGGAAATAATCGCGATTCCCAGACCCTTCATAACCTTGGGCATATCCTCTACGTTCGAATAAATACGCAGGCCGGGCTTAGACACTCTTCTCAGACCCTGGATAACGGGCTTCTTGCCCTCGAGGTACTTGAGAGTAACGGTGATAACACCCTGCTTGCCGTCTTCCTCAACGGAAAAACCTTTGATATAACCCTCGTCCACAAGAATCTGGCAGATAGCCTTCTTCATGTTGGAAGCGGGGATCTGTACGGTATCGTGTTTAGCTGAATTAGCATTACGGATTCGTGTCAGTAAATCAGCTATTGTATCTGTAATCTGCATAACTTAAATCCTCCTTGCTTACCAGCTGGCCTTCTTGACTCCGGGGATCTCGCCCTTGTAAGCGAGCTCTCTGAAGCAAATACGGCAAATACCAAACTTACGGAGGTAGGCGTGCGGCCTGCCGCAGATCTGACATCTGGTATACTCACGAGTAGAAAACTTCTGTTTTCTCTTCTGCTTATTTTTCATAGCAGTTTTAGCCACAACAATCCCTCCTTACTTACTGAACGGCGCGCCCATTAACTTTAACAGCTCACGGGCTTCTTCGTCTGTCTTCGCGGTGGTAACGAAAGCGATATCCATACCGCGAACCTTATCGA
Organism: uncultured Ruminococcus sp.; assembly: GCA_964588105.1. Lineage (GTDB taxonomy): Bacteria > Bacillota > Clostridia > Oscillospirales > Acutalibacteraceae > Ruminococcoides. Next base: position 3,113 of record CAZPOG010000027.1, read on the forward strand.
TCTTATCGTAGTCGATCTCGGGGAAAATCAACTGTTCCTTGAGACCTAAGGCATAGTTGCCTCTGCCGTCGAAGGAATTGGGGTTGATACCGCGGAAGTCTCTTACTCTGGGGAGAGCGACGTTGAAGAGTCTGTCTAAGAACTCATACATACGCTCGCCGCGGAGAGTGACCTTAGCGCCGATGGGCATGCCCTCTCTGAGCTTGAAGTTCGCAACGGACTTTCTCGCCTTACAGATCATAGCCTTCTGACCGGTGATCTGAGCGAGATCGGAGAGGATAGCGTCCATCGCCTTAGCGTTGTCTTTGACCTCGCCGGCGCCGACGTTTACTACGATTTTGTCAAGCTTCGGAATCTGCATCACGCTCTTGTAGGAGAACTTCTTCATCAGAGCGGGCGCGACTTCCTTGTTATAATACTCTTTCAGTCTTGCCATTGTAGTTCCTCCTTACAGCGCTTCGCCGCACTTCTTGCAGACGCGGCCCTTGGTTCCGTCTTCGTAGATCTTGTGACCTACGCGTGTGGGCTTCTTGCAGCGGGGGCAGACGATCTGTACCTTGGAAGCGTACATAGCGCCTTCGGCCTTGATGATACCGCCGGGCTCGCCCATTCTTCTGGGCTTGACGTGCTTAGATACCATGTTGACCTTCTCGACGATAACCTTACCCTCTTTGGGAGATACCGCCATAACCTGGCCCTTCTTGCCCTTATCCTTGCCGGAGAGTACCACGACAGTATCGCCTGTTTTTACATGAACTTTGTTATTCATAGTTGGCACCTCCTGATTAAAGTACTTCGGGAGCGAGAGACAGGATCTTCATATAGTCCTTATCTCTGAGCTCTCTCGCGACAGGTCCGAAAATACGGGTGCCGCGGGGGTTTTTGTCTTCTTTGATGATGACGGCTGCGTTCTCATCGAAGCGGATGTAAGTACCGTCGTCGCGTCTTACGCCCTTAGCGGAGCGGACTACGACAGCTCTGACTACTTCGCCCTTCTTAACAACGCCGCCCGGTGTTGCTTTCTTAACCGAAGCAACGATAACGTCGCCGATGTTGGCATATCTTCTCCTGGTTCCGCCGAGAACACGAATGCACATAAGTTCCTTTGCGCCGGTGTTGTCGGCAACCTTGAGATAAGTCTGCTGTTGAATCATTTTCTATTCTCCTTTTCTCAAGAAACTTATTTCGCTTTTTCTACGATCTCGACGAGTCTCCATCTCTTATCCTTAGAGAGGGGACGGGTCTCCATGATTTTAACGCGGTCACCGACGCGGCACTCGTTTTTCTCATCGTGTGCCTTAACGCGGCGGGAACGCTTGATAACCTTGTTGTACAGCTTGTGCTTAACGCTGTCTTCGATGGATACGACGATGGTCTTGTCCATCTTATCGGAAGCTACCTTACCGACGAGTGTTTTTCTCATGTTTCTATCGCTCATGGTCTACCTCCTATTATGCCTCGACGTCAGAGGACTCGCGAAGCACGGTATAAACGCGCGCGATATCTCTCTTGACGGCGGTGATGCGCATCGGGTTATCGAGCTGGTTGATAGCAAGCTGGAAACGAAGGTTGAAGAGCTCTTCCTTGAGGTCCTTGAGCTTGAGCTCGAGCTCGTGAGCCGATAACTCTCTTAAGTCTTTCGCTTTCATAAAACTCAAACCTCCTCGCCTTTCTTCACAAACTTGCACTTGATCGGCAGCTTGGCAGCCGCCAGTCTCATAGCTTCTCTTGCGGTCTCTTCGGGAACGCCGGCAATCTCAAACATGATTCTGTCGGGCTTGACAACCGCTACCCAATACTCGGGTGAACCTTTACCTGAACCCATTCGAGTCTCAGCGGGCTTCGCTGTGACAGGCTTGTCAGGGAAAATCTTGATCCATACTTTACCGAATCTCTTGCAGTAACGAGTCATTGCGACACGGGCTGCCTCGATCTGGTTGGAAGTAATCCACGCAGGCTCTAATGCTTTTAAACCATACTCACCGTAGGTAACTTTGTTGCCTCTGTAAGCACGGCCTGTCATACGGCCTCTGTGAACTCTTCTGTACTTCACACGCTTTGGCATCAGCATTATTTGTTGCCTCCTTCCCTACGCGGTCTTCTTTCTCTTCTCTCTCTTCTCTCTCTTGAGCGCTGGGTGTTCTCCTGGAGAACCTCGCCTCTGTAGAGCCATACCTTTACGCCGATCTTGCCGTAAGTGGTGGTAGCCTCTGCAAAGCCGTAGTCGATGTCCGCTCTTAAGGTCTGAAGCGGGATAGTACCCTCGTGGTACTGTTCTGAACGGGCGATTTCAGCGCCGCCCAGACGGCCGGAGCACTGGGTCTTGATACCCTTGGCGCCAAAGCGCATCGCTCTGCCGATAGCCTGCTTCATCGCGCGGCGGAAAGAAATTCTTCTCTCGAGCTGCGCAGCGATAGACTCAGCAACTAACTGAGCGTTAAGGTCAGGCTGCTTAACTTCGATGATATTGATAGCGACAGGCTTTTGAAGCTTCTTTTCGCACTGGAGTCTTAACTTCTCGATCTCAGCGCCGCCCTTACCGATGATCATACCGGGCTTTGCGCAGTGAATGTGAATACGGACTTTCTTGCCGTCGCGTTCAATCTCGATCTTCGGAATACCCGCGCCGTAGAGCTGCTTCTTTAAATCTCTTCTGAGATTGTAGTCTTCGACCAATGTTGCGCCGAAGTTCTTCTTATCAGCATACCAGCGGGAATCCCAATCCTTGATGATACCTACACGTAAACCGTGCGGATTAACTTTCTGGCCCATAACTCTACCTCCTTATTCTCTTTCCTTGAGCACGAGTGTGATGTGCGAAGTCTTCTTGTCGATGCGGAAGGCTCTGCCCTGTGCTCTGGGACGGATACGCTTGAGTATGGGGCCCTGACTTGCGTAGCACTCGGCTACGTAAAGGTTAGCCACATCCATATCATGGTTGTTCTCAGCGTTTGCCATAGCGGACTTGAGCAGCTTTAACAGCGGCTCGCAAGCAGCCTTGGGAGTCTGCTCAAGAATCGCCTTCGCGAGTTTGACGTCTTTGCCTCTGATGAGATCAAGAACGACAGAAACCTTGCGAGGTGAGATACGGACATAACGTAAATATGCCTTAGATTCCATTCTCTAACTCCTCCTGCTTACTTACTTGTCTTCGAACCGGCGTGACCGCGGAAGGTACGGGTGGGAGCAAACTCGCCGAGCTTGTGTCCTACCATATCCTCGGTAACGTATACCGGAACGTGCTTTCTGCCGTCATGTACGGCAAATGTGTGGCCTACAAACTCAGGGAAGATTGTCGAAGATCTCGACCATGTCTTTAAGATTCTCTTCTCGCCCTGAGCGTTCATTTCCTGAACTCTTTTGAGCAGCACCGGCTGAACAAAAGGTCCTTTTTTAGTACTTCTACTCATAAAATTGTTCCTTCCTTTCCAGCCTTACTTGGTGTTTCTGCGTCTTACGATGAGTTTATCGGAAGCCTTGTTGTTCTTTCTGGTCTTATAGCCGAGAGCGGGCTTACCCCAAGGGGTAACAGGGCCCGGACGGCCTACGGGGGACTTACCTTCACCACCGCCGTGCGGATGGTCATTCGGGTTCATAACAGAACCTCTGACGGTCGGGCGGATGCCCATGTTTCTCTTTCTGCCCGCTTTACCGATCTTGACGTTCTCATGGTCGATGTTGCCGACCTGACCGATGGTAGCCATGCAGGTCTCGGGAACGTTTCTCAGCTCGCCGGAAGGCAGTCTTAAGAGAGCCATACCGTTCTCTTTCGCCATCAGCTGAGCCATGTTGCCTGCGGCTCTGGCGAGCTGTGCGCCTCTGCCGGGATAAAGCTCAACGTTGTGAACGAATGTACCCTGGGGGATGTTCTTTAAGGGAAGCGCGTTGCCGGGTTTGATATCGGCAGCCTCGCCTGCGACGACCTTGTCGCCGACCTTGAGACCCTGGGGCGCGATGATGTAGGCTTTCTCGCCGTCGGTATACTCTACCAGAGCGATAAACGCCGAACGGTTGGGATCGTATTCTAAGGTGAGGACGGTGCCCTCTACGTCAAACTTCTGACGCTTGAAATCAATGATACGGTACTTTCTCCTGTTGCCGCCGCCTCTGTGACGAACTGTGATTCTGCCGTAGCTGTTACGGCCGGAATTCTTCTTTAAGGGGGCGAGCAAGCTCTTTTCGGGAGCAACTTTTGAGAGTCCGGAGTAGTCCGTTACCGACATGTTACGTCTTGCGTTGGTAGTCGGCTTATAAACTTTAATAGCCATGTTACTTCACTCTCCTCATGATGGCTTTGCGGGATTATGGCGAATCCCATACATTCTGCCTGTGAAAATAATCTTATTATATATAGTATACGGATGTTTCGTATCACGCTGCGCTGTGTCGGAAAAAGAAACAGGAATCGGGGTGCGGGGTATCCCCGCCTTTCACTCTTCTCTATTCTCTATTCTCTCTTCACTATCTGTGTGCGCAGCGCGCACAGGTCTTACATCATGCCTTCAAAAAATTCAATAGATTTAGATTTTGCGCTGAGCTGTACGTAAGCTTTCTTCCAGGAACGGGTGTAGCCTTCATATCTGCCCTGACGGCGCATCTGGCCGCGGACCTTGACGGTGTTGACTTTCTCAACCTTAACCTTGAAGAGCTCTTCGACAGCGCGCTTGATGTCGATCTTGGTGGCGTTCTTCGCTACCTCAAAGACATACTTTTTAGCGGTAATATCCTGCATTCCCTTCTCAGTGATGATGGGGCGGATAATGATATCTTGAGCTATCATGCGTATACCTCCTCAATCCTGGACAGCGCGTCCTTCGCGATAATGAGCTTGTCGGCATTCAGGATGTCATAGACATTGAGCTCGCCCACCTGAGCGGTCTTGACGCCGGGGATGTTGTTGAAAGACTTAACGATCTTAACGTCAACCTCGGGGAGAACCACCAGAGCCTTGCGCTCAGAGCCGAGAGCTTCGAGCATCGCAACAGCGTTCTTGGTCTTGATCTCATCAAAAGCGATGGAATCAACAACGATGATCTCCTCAGCCTGAGCTTTGGAAGAGAACGCGGACTTCATAGCGAGTCTTCTTACCTTTTTGTTAACAGAGAAGCGGTAATCTCTGGGCTTCGGAGCAAATACTACGCCGCCGTGGTACCACTGGGGAGAACGGGTCGAGCCCTGACGAGCTCTGCCGGTACCTTTCTGTCTCCAGGGCTTTCTGCCGCCGCCCGATACCTCGGAACGGGTGAGAGCCGACTGGGTGCCCTGACGCTGGTTAGCAAGGTAGGAAACTACCATCATATGCATTACCGCAGCGTTGGGTTCAATACCGAATACGGTCTCGGAAAGTTCTACAGTAGAAACTTTCTTGCCCTTCATATCAACTACGTTTACATTAGGCATGTTATTTCCTCCTTCCTTAAGCCTTTACGCTGTCTTTGATGACAACGTAGCCGCCGTTGGGACCGGGAACAGCGCCCTTGATAGCGAGCAGATTGTTCTCCGCGTCAACCTTGACGACAGTGAGGTTCTGGACGGTGACACGCTCGGCGCCGAGGTGACCCGCCATCTTCTTACCCTTCCAGATTCTGGAGGGAGAAGAGCAAGCGCCCATGGAACCGCCGTGACGCGCGTTCGGGCCGGTACCGTGAGATTCCTTGAGACGGGCAAAGTTCCATCTCTTGATGACGCCGGCATAGCCTTTACCCTTGCTCTTACCGGTAACGTCTACCTTATTACCGGACTCGAATACGTCTGCTTTGATGATCTGACCGAGCTCAAAGGAGCCGCAGTCGTCAAATCTGAATTCCTTAAGAATTCTCTTGGGTGCGACGTCAGCCTTCTTGAAGTGACCCGCCAGAGGCTTGGTCAAGTGCTTCTGCTTGATGTCGCCGAAGCCGATCTGAACAGCTTCGTAGCCGTCTGTCTCAACGGTCTTGAGCTGAGAAACAACACAAGGACCCGCTTCAACTACGGTGACGGGAACTACTTTTCCCTTTTCGTCGAAGATCTGAGTCATACCGATCTTCTTGCCGATTAATGCTTTCTGCATTCCTTTATATCCTCCTTATAGGTTATTGGTCGGATTTCTCCGACATGACCCTGTCTGCGTGGTAGGTTGAAACCTTATAACTTAATTTCGATTTCAACGCCGGCAGGGAGCTCTAAGCTCATGAGAGCTTCGACTGTCTTGTTGGACGGTCTTAAAATGTCGATAAGACGCTTGTGAGTTCTCATCTCAAACTGCTCGCGGCTGTCCTTGTACTTATGAACAGCTCTGAGGATAGTCACAACCTGCTTCTCGGTGGGAAGCGGCACGGGACCCGACACGCGGGCGCCGGTGCGCTTAGCTGTAGCGACGATTCTCTCTGCGGACTGGTCGACCAGCTGGTGATCGTAGCCCTTTAATCTTATCCTGATTTTTTCCTTGACTGCCATATCTTCGCCTCCTAAATGAATTTTTAGTCTGGGGCAACGATAGATGTTCAAACTTCATTCCACTGAGCCGGGTGTTCCCGACCCCTTCATTAAAAAACCGATCAACACTGAATGTCAACCGGATGGAGATGGCTCAAAAGCTTCCTGGCATAGCAACCCCAATGCCAAGACAAGTCCAAAACTATTCTTTCGCCCGGTTTTAAATCGGACATACTCCACGGAAAAACCGGCAATTGCCGCAACCTCCCGCTTCAACGCATATCATTGTGCAGTCACGCAAGGGCTATTATACTATAATAGGGCGGCAAAATCAATGAAAATCGCAAAAGTTTTTTCGTAGAAAATAGAGAATTTTCAAGTAAAATTTTGTATAGTTTTACCAAAACAAGCGTCAAGCCGAACATCTGGTGACGATGTTCGGCTTCTATCGCTATATATGGTGTTTTTTCGCTTATCAGCGGGTCGATAATACAACCGCAAATACCGTCGCGAGCAGCAGCAGCGCGCAGATCAGCGCGACGATACGAACGATCCATGTACGTCTTTTCTTCATAATTCACCTCAGATCCTGCGTCTCGGGCGCGGAACTACCTTTCGCGCGACAGCGAAAGTGATCAAAGCAAACAGCGCGCCCAGAAGCGCGCCCGCCAGAACGTCTGACGGAAAGTGAACATAGTTATACATACGCGAGAACGCGATCAGAAACGCCAAGATCAACACAAAGAACCCAAACAGCTTGTGATGCAGCCAGATAGAGGTCGCGCAGGAGAATGCGGTGCTGGAGTGTCCCGACGGAAAGCTATAGGAAGTCGGACGCTTGACGGGTATATCGATATAGGGTCTGACGTTGCACGGTCTGACGCGGCACACCGTATTCTTCAAAAACAGTTCGCCGAACAGAAGTACCGCTGCGGTGGAGATCAGCATGATCGTCGCCGCGCGTCTGGTCTTCCTGAAAAACAGCATGATGATTCCGATAATCAACCATATAATGCCCCACTCACCCAGCAGCGAGAGCTTGGGCATCAAAAAATCAAAGAACGGGCATCTGAGGTTTGCTTGGATCCAGTCGAGTATCTGAAAGTCTATATTGGTAATCTGTTCGATCAAGGTGATTTGATTCTCCTTCGTGATGATTCTGTTGTATTATACATCATTACATAAGCGGTTGCAAGTATTGTTTATCTGATTGCGGTTCATCATAAGAAAGCATTGATTCTCAGGATTCTATATTGTATAATATAATATACAAATATAAAAAAGGAGAGGATCACATGAAAAACCGGTTTTTATCTCTGCTTTTGGTTCTGCTGACGGTACTGTCGCTGCTGACGATCAACGCCGCTGCGGCGGAAAACGATCAGACTCCCGCCGCCGGAACAGGCGGTACGTATCTGGAAGACTGGAACTACGACCTCGATGAGGAAGCACACATAGTCAACCTGACCAAGTATATCGGAGAAGCCGACGTTGTTGAGGTGCCGGGCAGCTTCGAGATACAAGAAGAAAGCTACGATACCGTTATCGCAGCCGAAACGGTATTTCGCGGCAACACGGAAATCCAATCCGTAACGCTGAGCTCCGCCGTTTCCTTTGCGGACGGATCAATGAGACTGCTGTTCGGCGAGTGTTCCTCGCTGACCTCAGCGGATTTCTCTGCGATCGACGCATCATGCGTTACCAACATGAGCTATCTCTTTTACAAATGTTCCGCGCTCAAGAGTTTTGTGTTCCCTCAGCTGGATACCTCGCAGGTGACAACGGTTCGGAGTATGTTCAGCGGGTGCGAAGCGCTTACCTCGCTGAATGTTTCTGCGATTGATACCTCCAACGTCACCGATATGAGCTTTATGTTTTACAACTGCGCCAAGCTCAAAAAGCTGGACGTATCATCATTCGACACAAGTCATGTGACAAGTATCCGCAGTATGTTCAGCTGCTGCAACCGTCTTTCGGGACTGACAGGCTATGAGAACTGGGACACCTCCTCTGTGGAGAGTATGTACCAGACCTTCAACAAAGTCGCCTACTCCCTGAGCGCAAGCACACAGGTATGTATCGACCTGAGCCGCTGGGATATGAGCCATGTGACCAACACCGGTTGGTGTTTCCAGATGTGCCGCGCGCAGCAGATTATTGTTCCGGACAACATCGCAGTGATGAGCGCCGGTTTCATGAATCACGCGATCCGCTTTGCCGGATCGTCTTACACGATTCCCGCAAGTGTACAAAAAATCGGCTACGCGCATACCTTCTATGATTTCGCGACAGATGATTTCACCGAGTTTTCTGTGGCAGAAGGCAACACCGCTTATCAGGCGATAGACGGCGTCCTCTATTCCGCCGACGGAAAGGAGATGCTGGCTGTTCCGCGCAACAAGCCGTTTGACAACGGCGTTTTCGAGATCCCCGAAGGTGTTGATTTTCTCGCCGAGCTGAGCTTTTCGAGGAACTATAACATCCATACGGTCGTTCTGCCGGACAGCTATGAAATCGAATATGTTCCCGTATATGATGAGCGGTACATCGTTTTTGAAGATACCGGCAACCTGAATGCCGGTACTAACCTCTCCATCGCTATCTACTGTTATACCGGTATCACCGACTACGCAGTCAAAGAGACCAATCCCCGCTACACATCGTCAAACGGCGTGATCTATTCCAAGGACATGACCCATGTCGTTGCAATCCCCGCCCGCTATGATAAAGAGATCGTTATCCCCGAGGGCGTGACCGACTGGGATCGCGAGGCGATGTGGGCAGACGGCTCCTCTACCGTAGATAACTTGCTGGCAAATTGCTCCGGCGTGAGTCTGCCGGCTACGCTGACCGTAATGTCGGACGACCAGCTTGAAATGCTCAACCGTCTCCACGCAAACCGCGCCGACAGCGATAATCCGTTCACGATCACATTAGCGCAGGGCAGCACGGCATTCCATCTTAACGAAGAAGGATTCCTGATCCCGGCAGTATCCATCACAAGCCAGCCCGAAGACGTTGCGGTAGACTTAAACAAAACTGCGCGCACATCGGTTGTCGCTGAGGGCGAAGAGCTGACTTATCAGTGGTACGGCCGCGATAAAGGACAGACAGAGTTCTTCAAAAGCAGTATCAAGACGAACACCTACTCTGTCAAGCTGGTTCAAAGCAAGATCGGCCGCGAGGTCTACTGCGTGATCACCGACAAATACGGCAACACCGCGAAAACCCGCACCGCTGTCCTAAACGTCGCTTATCCCGAGGATTATGTCGCGCCCGCTGTCGTCACGGAGCCAGAAGACGCCTACGCCGACATCGGAGAAACCGCATATGTATCCTTTACCGCCGAAGGCGATGGGCTGACCTATCAGTGGTACGGTCGTGATCCGGGGCAGACCGATTTCTGGAAGAGCAGTATCAAGACGGATACCTATTCCGTCAAGCTGGTCAAAAGCAAGATCGGCCGTGAAGTCTACTGTGTGATCACCGACAAATACGGCAATACCGCGAAGACCCGCACCGCTGTCATCAATGTCGCCTATCCCGAGGATTATGCCGGTCCTACGATCGTCACCGAACCCGAAAACGGCTATGCCGACGAAGGAGATACCGTATCTGTATCCTTTGCCGCCGAAGGTGAAGGGCTGACCTATCAGTGGTACGGCCGTGATATAGGACAGACGGACTTCTGGAAGAGCAGTATCAAAACAGATACCTATTCCGCCACCATGAACACCGCACGCAACGGCCGCGAGATCTACTGTGTCGTCACCGACAAATACGGCAACACCGTACAAACAGATACGGTGACGCTGAACATGAATATCCCCGAAGGCTACGCGCTGACCGTAGACGAACAGCCCGAGGACTGCGCGGTCGCAAACGGAAAGAAAGCATCCGCGACCTTTGCGGTATCGGGTGACGGACTAAGCTATGAGTGGTACGGCAAAGACCCGGGACAGACAGATTTCTGGAAGAGCAGTATCAAAAAGGATACCTATTCTGTCTCCATGGTGCCCGCCAAATCGGGACGTCAGATATACTGCGTGGTAACAGATCAATACGGCAACAGCGTTACCAGCGACACCGTGACGCTCAGTATTGCGGAATAACACGTTGATAATCACTTGTGTGTACCATATAAGTAAGCTAAGCGCTATAAACGATCACCCTATCTTCTGATTTACGGGAGATAGGGTGATTTGATTTATGTAAAATACTTCTTGCAAAAATCGTTCGGCTGTGATACGATAAAGGTGCCAACAATTTTCCAATTGAATAGCATTGCGTATTTTGCATTTATTTATGGAGATAGTGTTTTTATATCCTCTATAAAAACACTACGCTCTGTTCTGCTATCTCCTGATGGTGCAAAATACGTTAGAGATATATTGGAAAATTGTTTGGCGACGATTAGGAGCTATGTGTTTTTTGACGCACGACTCCGGTTGCGCGTCTTTTTTGTTTTAGGAGGGATAATATGTTTTGTCCAAATTGCGGTAAATCAATACCAGATAATTCCAAATTCTGCTCAAACTGTAGGTGTAATATATACGAGTCATTAAATAGACAACCAACATCGCATAACGTTACTGTATCAAACGCAACACCTATGCGTTCTTCTTCGATACAACCCAAGCGAAGGAAACCGTGGTATGCTCGATGGTATGTATGGTTTTTAATGATTCTTGGTACACTGCAATTGATAGTAATAATTGCAGCGCTCAGTTCAAATCCAAATGATGAACAGCTCTCTTCAAATATTACAAACACATCAATCGCAACATTAGAGAATGAAACAGAATCTACTGTGGCTACAGAAAACATATCCACTGAAGCTCCTTCAAAAGCTCCTGCAACCGAGGCACCATCGCAAGCTCCAGAAGTGACAGCAGATGAGTTTAAAGCCAGTTGTGAGGAGATAGACTATGCAACCCTATCTAGAAATCCTGACAAATATAAAGGAAACAATTATGTTTTTACCGGTCAAGTTATTCAGGTTGTAGAGTCAACTTGGCTTAGCGACACTGTTACCCTTCGAATAAATGTTACAGAAGAACCATATGAATATATCGAAGGTAGCAATTGGACAGATACCATTTATGCTACAGTTGAGATTCCAGATGGAGACGACAGAATCCTTGAAGAAGATATTATCACTTTTTGGGGAACCTGTGATGGGCTCTATACTTATACAGGACTTTTAGGTAATAGTGTATCTGTTCCAAAGATAGACATCAAGTATTATGAGTTAATCAATTAATAAACCCAAAGCCACATCGCAAAGATGTGGCTTTATTATATTTCAAAATGGCTCCGTATTTTTTCTATGTTATCAAAACGTTAGCAAAAGATATAGTCACACGTATTAACGAAAAGAATAAGGTTGGGCCATCTGTATGTTTCACATACACGAGAACACATGCCTCTCTTGTTGCCAAGGTCTAAATCGAAATGTGACATCTACGCTCTCCCTAAAACCAGTCCGCCGGACTGGTTTTACCTTCGGATTTCAGCGACTTCGCGCTTCATCCTCGGCACGATCGCTTCGAGTCCCTGATGACGCACTCCTTGACAAAGTTTAAGGACAGGGATACCACAAAAGGGTATCCCTGTCCTTAAATTATATCGAGTGGGCCATCAGGGACTCGAACCCCGGACCAACCGGTTATGAGCCGGTTGCTCTAACCAACTGAGCTAATGGCCCTCAAGCGTGAGTTATTATATCATTGATAACCTCGTTTGTCAACCGAAAAATCGGGAAATCCGCGATCGGTCAATCGGCGTCAGACTCGCTTTTCTTCTTCTTTTTTTTCGACTTTCTTCTGAGTGTTTCAAAAATACCCGCGGGATTCTCGACCGCCCCTTCTTCCTGCTCATAGGGCTTGCCGAGCACAGTGATCTCCACCGCATCTCCTTCTTCAGCGCCGTCGAAAAGCGCCTTGGGAACGCTCAGCATACTCTTGTCGGGAAGCTCCGCCACCGCGAACTCTTCCTCAAATCTGTCTATGATCACTCTCACCGTATTCACCTCGCTAACAATGTACCGCAAAAAGCGATTTTTGTCAATGTGAAAAGCCCGATGTACTGACATCGGGCTTTTATCACTTACACTTAAGACGTAAATTGAAAAGGAATCAAATAATGAAAAGGAAACCACAAAGGGTGAAACATTCAAAATGAAAGGAGTTTTTTCTTGCTGACTCTATCATATACGAAAAAACATCCTTTTGCAATAGAAAAGGATGTTTATTTACAAAGTATTTAATTTGTTCACAAATACGTCATAATTTAGCAAATCGTCTCCCAGATAATGAGAAGCTCTCCGCTCTCGACAGAGATACTTACCTCTTTATTGACAAAAGCGTTGCTGACGCCGAGCGTAGGGCTTTGGTTGCGGTACAGGGTGATCCCGTCCGCTTCATAGGACGCGCCGGATATCCTTACACCCTCACACTGATCTGTTACGGAGAATACGGACAGTCTCCCTTGATCACGCTTTTCAAAATGAAAAGAAGATCGGATCACGGTAAAGCTCTCGTTGTCGCCGTAGAACACCGCCTCTCCCCCGCGGCGTAAAATATCCTGGCAGAGCTGGACGTTAGCAAGGCTGTGGTCAAGCTTCCCTCCGGCTCCGCCATAGACAACAAATTGATCATACCCTTTCTCAAATCCGATATCCACCGCGCAGGCGACGTCGGTAAAGTCCTTTCGGACGTTCAGCCTGACGGTATTTTCAAAGAGAGGGTCTTCCTTCATCGAGTCGAAGTCCGCGACAAGAATATCGGGAGTGATTCCTTTCTCCTCAAGCCGCAGATAACCTCTGTCGGCGGCAATCACCAAATCGCCTTTTTGGGGAAGGATCGGGGTATATAGGGCGGGCAAAGCGCCGAAGATGAAGCAGGTTTTCATATCTTACTCCTTTTCGGGAGATCTCTTGGTTGTTTTCAGAACAATCACCATCGCGATACCGATCGCCGTGATCACCAGAGGGATCGCGACCGAAAGCGGATTGACGTTGACGATTCCGGTGATATCAAAGACGCCTTCCTCGTTCTGCAAGGCGGGAAACAGAAATACCGCCGCAACGATCACGCCCGCCAAGGAGATGATCCCGCATATGATTGAAAGGATATTGCTGTATTCGGGTACATCCTTCTTTTTCTGCGGAATGATCGACTTTTTGGAGAACACAAGCGCGGATGACAGATAAATCGCAACCACCACCGTGATGATCGTCTCGGGGATCATATACGCAGCGTTATAAATGAGCGAATAGAGGAACGCGTCCGCGGTAGGCACGGATACGCCCGCCCATACGGTACAGCCGGATACGGTATGAGACAGAAAACGAATCAGACAGGTCAGAAACGCCGCAAGAGTGATCGCAGTAGTCTGTGACTTCATCTTTCTGAACACTCCGCCGACAGCGGTACAGGTGAACGCCAGCACATAGTCGAGCATGATGATCGCGATTACAGCGATCGCGGAAGTCGCGTAGGACAGGTTGTTTAACCCTAAAAGAAGCTGGATCAGGCTGAAAACAAAGCCCGAAAATGCGCCCCATAAAAATCCGTAACGGTAGGAAAGAATCACCATCGGCAGCATACTCGCCAGCGTAATACTTCCGCCGAACGGCAGCTCGATGATCTTGACTAAGCTCAAAATCGTCGCCAGAGCCAGCATCAGACCGGACTCGGTGATCTTCTGTGATAATTTGACGTCTTTCATAAAACCCTCCGAAATGTAGTTGTTGTCACGCCTTTGTCGCCCACCCTCTCCCGACGAATCGGAGGTGTCAGGCGCGCCCGGCGCTTTAAATTAAGAAATGCACCGAGCTAAGTCGGCGCACTTTTACGGCAACTACAGCTCCCTACGACGGCATTACCCGTATCAGGTTGGAGGGTGATGGAAACATCTATCCAAATCTCAGCCGACTTTCGCGTCAGCGCCCCTGCGGGTGATTTCTTGTTAAAATTATAACACTGCCATATTTAAATTGCAAGAGCAAATTTCGAAGAAAAACTAAGGGAGGACAAGTGTCCTCCCCTGCAATACTTTCAATTTGGGTGAGGGCAGCGCCCTACCGCATCTCTTCTCTATTCTCTCTTCTCTAATCTCTATTTAAAGTATTTCACCGCAGCCTCGAACATCCGGATATCGTAGTTGCCCGGTACGTTCTTGTAAAGACCGCTGCCGATACGCTCGGAATGTCCCATCTTACCGAAGACTCTGCCGTCAGGAGAGGTGATACCCTCCACGGCAAAGGCGGAGCCGTTGGGGTTATACGCGATATCCATGGTCGCCTTGTGGGACAGATCTACATACTGGGTCGCGATCTGGCCGTTCCCGGCAAGCTGTCGGATCATCTCGTCGGATGCAACAAAGCGTCCCTCGCCGTGAGAAATCGGCACGTTCACCACATCGCCGACGTTCATCAGCGACAGCCACGGCGACTTGACGGAAGCAATACGTGTGCGGACGATCTTCGACTGGTGGCGCGCGATGGTGTTGAAGGTCAGGGTAGGAGACTCCTCGTCCTGCTCTCTGATCTCACCAAAGGGCACCAGACCGAGCTTGATCAGCGCCTGGAAGCCGTTGCAGATACCGCAGATCAGACCGTCACGGTCGTTTAAGAGCTTCTCTACCCCTTCTTTGATCTCTGCGTTGCGGAAGAAAGCGGTGATAAACTTGCCGGAGCCGTCCGGCTCGTCGCCGCCGGAGAAACCGCCGGGGATAAAGATCATCTGCGACTCATCGAGCGCCTGACGGAATATCTCGACAGAACGCTTGATACCGTCAGGCGTCAGGTTGTTGATCACGATCACCTTCGCCTTTGCGCCGGCGTCCTCGACCGCCTTGGCGGAATCATACTCGCAGTTGGTTCCGGGGAAGGCGGGGATCAGCACCTGCGGCTTTGCAGTTTTCACCGACGGTGTGATGATATTGCGCTCGGGATAGGAGAAGGTCTCTGTCTTACTCTTTATACCCTTTACCAAAGCGGGATAGACGCCCTCGAGCTTGCCTTCATATAATGCGGAAAGCTCCTTCGCGCTGACGGTCTCGCCGCCGAGGGTGATCTCCTGCTTCTCTGTCACACAGCCGAGCTCAACCGCGTCTTCGATCTCATCAGATGCTTCTACAACGAATGCGCCGTAACGGTAGGAGAATAATGTATCAAAATCAATATCGTTGAACGCAAAGCCGAAGCCGTTGCCGAGGCTCATCTTATAGACAGCCTCCGCGGCGCCGCCCGACGTCACGGTATAGGCGGAA
>CAZPOG010000028.1:0-2813 GCA_964588105.1 uncultured Ruminococcus sp.
TCAGCAAGAGCGGCGCATGGTATCCCGACAACTACGATAACTACAAGGTTACCGAAGCGGGCACCTATGACATTTACTTCAGACCCAACGGCAACGGCAACGAAGACTGGTTTGCAGGCGTGATTTACGCTTACAAGCAGACTCCCGCAACCGAAGCTCCGACTGCTGCTCCGACAGCGGCTCCCACCGAGGCTCCGACAGCAGCTCCCACTGAAGCTCCCACTGAGGCTCCCACAGCGGCTCCCACTGAGGCTCCGACAGCAGCTCCGACCGAGGCTCCCACTGAGGATCCGGTTATCACCTATACCTACACCTACTCTATTACAACTTTAGAGAACCTCACCAGCTTCCAGTTCTATACCACATTTGACGAGAACGTCTTCGAGTTCGTCAGCGCTACCTTCACTGACAACTACAAGAACGGTTCTATGATCGTCAACCCCGATGAGGACGAGCTCCCCACCGTTGACGGCTTAGTCGCAATGAACTTCTCCACTCAGAAGAGCAAGAACGGTCTGGACTTCACCGCGGGTGAGACAGTTGTAACCCTCGTTCTGACCGGTCCTGCCAGCGCGGCAGCTACCGTTCCGGTATCCTATGTTGTGAAGATCGTCAACAACGACGAAGGATCCACGACCAACATGGCGTATACCTTCACCGAGACCTTCAACGAGTATACGAAGACCGAAAACGTAGCAGCAGGCTCTGTTGTACCCAAGCCCGAGAAGGCGAACTACCTCGATCCTCAGAACCCGACCACAGCTCCCACCACAGCTCCGACCGAGGCTCCGACCGCAGCTCCGACTCAGGCTCCTGAGACCGCAGCTCCGACAGAGGCTCCCACAGCTGCTCCGACAGAGGCTCCCGCAGTTGCTGAGTACTTCTTAGTAGGTTCCTTCAACGAATGGACCACTCAGGACGCTAACTTCGCACTCACTCTTTACAACGAAGAGAACAACGAGTACAGAATCGGCGACGTTACACTCGCTAAGGACGCAGAATTCAAGGTAGTCAGCAAGAGCGGCGCATGGTATCCCGACAACTACGATAACTTCAAAGTTACCGAAGACGGTACCTATGACATCTACTTCAGACCCAACGGCAACGGCAACGAAGACTGGTTCGCAAGCGTGATCTACGCTTACAAGCAGACTCCCGCAACCGCAGCTCCGACTGAAGCTCCGACTCAGGCGCCTACACAGGCTCCGACCGAGGCTCCTACTCAGGCGCCCACACAGGCTCCTACATCTGCTCCGACCGAGGCTCCCAAGAACTATGTCTATCTCAATCCCAACATCTGGAACCAGAACGCGGGCGAGAGATACGAGCTCTATGTATGGGGCGGCTCTGGCGGCGCAAAGTGGCAGCCCGCGACCAAGCTCAGCGACTCCAGCTATCGCTTTGAGGTTCCGGACGGTTACACAAGCGGTATCTTCGTCCGTGAGGACGGCTCCAAGCCGGCCGGCACATGGGACAGCAAGTGGAATCAGACTGTTGACCTGACATTAACCGGAAACATCGGCAAGACTTTCAAGGTTACTGATTGGGTAAGCAACGGTTCCTGGAGCTGATCCACAGAGAATTGTTGAACTTGTTTACGCACACTGAGAATTGAATTAATTCCTATGGGGGACGGCTTTTGCCGTCCCCTTTGTGCTGTCAGCAATTTACAGTAGGGGAGAGTCTTGACTCTCCCGGACGTTGATTATACTGCAAGACTTCATCAAGGCGGAACGGTCTGGACCGTTCCCTACGGTGAAGCATTAACGCTGTATCGGGTCGTAGGGACGATTGTTAATCGCCCGCGAAAACGCCAACCTTGATCAACGTTTTATCGTAAGATAGGAACACGATGTTTCATCAGGCGGGCGACCGGTGGTCGCCCCTACGTCTCTAAACTACCGGCATAAACGACAAGGGGATTCTTCGGTCGCAAGCTCCCTCTGAATGACAATTTCGATCCGGGTGAGGGCAGAGCCCTCCCATCACATTTCATGTTTCATATTTCATTTTTCATAATCCATAAGAGAGGGTTTTTGTTTTCGGCAAATTCAAAATGTTAACAGATTGTTATTTATTTTTCTATATTTTGTGGTATAATGTTGTAAAATGGCTGATTGTGTTCTACAATTTGTATGGTAAGGGATGTGAAGAGATGCTATTCTATGATATTTCCAGAGAGGTTCTGTCCGCGCCGGTGTATGAAGGCGATCCCAAGACAGAAGCGTCTTTTGTCAAGACTACGGAGGATGAATGCCGCTGTAATATTTCCAAGGTCACGATGTGTACCCATGCGGGGACCCATATCGATGCGCCGCTGCATTTTGACGACGAGGGCGACGATATCGCCTCGATGAAGATCTCCCGCTTTTACGGCAAGTGTACCGTTGTCACGATCGAAGGGATCCTCACGGGAGAGGATATGGAGAGACTTTTGCCTCATTGTACCCACCGCCTGATCCTTCACGGCAGCGGCAAGGCATATGTGTCCGTCCATGCGGCGCGTGTGATCGCCGACTCCAAGATCAAGCTGATCGGTACCGACGCGATGAGTATCGCACCTCCCTTTGACGAGTTCAACACCCACATTGAGCTTGCCCGCGCAGGTATCGCGGTGCTTGAGAATCTCTACCTCGAAGGCGTCAGAGACGGTACCTATACGCTGTCCGCGTTCCCGCTGAGGCTTGCGGGATTAGAGGCGTCTCCGTGCAGAGCCATCCTGATAGACGACAGGGGATACTGATTCAGAGAATAGAGAAGAGAGAAGAGTGAAGAGAAAAGGGTGGACTTCGTCCGCACCTGATTGTATTTTA
>CAZPOG010000028.1:2913-8420 GCA_964588105.1 uncultured Ruminococcus sp.
TGTCATTCAGAGGGGTTTTAGCCCCGAAGAATCCCCTTGTCATTACTGCCGGTTGGTAGGAGACGTAGGGCACGATGCCTCCTCTCAGCGAGGACAGCCCACCCCTTTGGGCTTCGCCCATCTCCCCTGTCAGGGGAGTCTCATCGTGCCGAGAGAAGAGTGAAGAGAAAAGGGTGGACTTCGTCCGCACCTGATTGTATTTTATGTCATTCAGAGGGGTTTTAGCCCCGAAGAATCCCCTTGTCATTACTGCCGGTTGAAATGAAGATCCCTATGCAGACGGTCGTTACAGGAAGGGGATCCTTCGACTAAACGCTTCGCGTTTTGCCCTATGGGCATCGCTCAGAATGACATAAACGAAGACTTTGTCCACACTCGATTATAAAAGGTTGTTGTATATGAAAAAACTGACTGCATTGTTGCTGATATTGCTTGTGATGATGACGGCGCTGTCGCTTTCCGCCTGTGAACAGGCGGGTATCACGGTAGAGTCCGTCATGAATATTGACGAAGCGTTCTCAGGGACGAGAACGGTGAGCGTACTCTTTCCGCTGTCCGTCAATATTGATTCTGTCAAAGATAACATCGTCACGAGCTTTCCCGCGACGGGAAGCGCCGGAGAGAACTTTGAGTATAAGGGCGTCGTCGAGAACGGCTACCTTTTTGAGCTGAATCTGACCTTCTCTGACCGCGCCGACTATGAGAAGAAGATCTCCGCCCTGATCGGCAGAGACGCCTGCGCCTGCTTGTCACAGGTCAATACCGTCCTGACCAAGGGCACCCGCATGACAGAGGATTTTGACACCAAAGATCTGATCCGATTCGTCGAGAGAGCTTGCGCCTCGGATGCCAACACCGCGTCGCTGGGCTTTGACTGTTCCAAGAATACCGTTAGTATCGGCGGTCAGGTGTTCAACACGGATTCCACCGTGGATATCTCCGAGCGTGAGGGAAGTCCCATCAGCTCTATCACGATAGAAACCGCCAATCTCAAGAATGATATGTTCGACAGGACGATTACCTTTACGATCCCCAACGCCACTTATAACAGCACCCAGTCCGCGATCGAGGATTATTTCAAAGAGAATGTCGCTCCCGACGCCCAGTACAGCGATTGGAGCAAAAAGGGTGAGAACGTTGAGTACTCCGTGATCTATAAGGGCATCGACATCGATATGCTTACCGAATATACCGCAAACCTGCTCAGTACCGGCAACGTCAGCGTCTTTTACGGCGACAAGGATAACGCGTCCACCCCTCTGTCGGAGGGCAAGACCTTTGAAGAGCGCTTTGATACCTTTGCTTTCTTAGGCGAGGACGGCGCGGTACCGGTGTACTACTCCTACTCTCTGCCTACCGAGACCACTCACGGCGACGGTTCGCTGAAGATCGACGGTTCCTACAAGACCGTAGGCGAGTGGGCAGGCGGCGTCTATTCTTTCTCGACTGAAGAAGATACCGTCTCTCTGCGGATCCCCGACGGCATTCAGTATTTGATCAACGGGATCAACTTCACCCTCGAGTCAAAGGGAAAAGACACGTTCAGGCGTACCACCGAGTTCCTCTATTCCAAGACCGACGGCTATGACGGCATGATCTACGCGAGAGACTTCTTTGCTCTCAAGGGCGCGGACGTCTCCATTGGCGAGACCGATACAGATCTCACCCTGACGGTAGTATGCGAGGGAACGGCGAGCGAGATCACCGATATGCTGGTCAATTACTTCGGTTCCGGCAACTTTATGAGCTATGAGCACAACAAGGGAATGTTCTCCCTTTCCGACAAGACCGTCTTCCATGACTATGTCAACATCGGTTATATGCTCAACTCCTCCAACGCGACTCGCCCGATGAACTATACCGTCATCTCGTCCGGTGAAGAGAACATCATCTCTCTGTCCTCGGATACCGCCGATACGGTATACCGCGACAGCGAGACCAAGACGTTCACGCTCCCCGTGGATCAGGGCGAGGCTAATATCACCTATCGCGGCAATATCCCCGATATCGGCAGGATCTCAATGTTTGTGATCATCTGTGTCGCGATGCTCGGCGCTTGTCTTGCCGTGATCATCCTCTTCGTCAGTATCGGCAAGCGCAAAGATCTTGAGGAGCAGGGCGTTCTGCCGAAGAAAGAGAAAAAGAAGAAAGATAATTCTAAAAAAGAAAATAGAAAGCCGATGGAGGATGTTCCCGCCGGCTTTGAAGACTCCGAGGAAGAGCTTCCCGCTCCTTCTCTGAGCCAGACCACCACCTTCAGCATCGCCGAGCTGGGTATCCTGAAACGCAACAAGAAGTACGTCGACGAGATCAACCGCGACGTTGAGGAGCGTCTCGAGGCTGATCGTCTCGAGAACCTGAAGAAGGAGATCAAGGCGAAAGAGATCGCTCAGATGGGGGAGAAGGTCTACGGTAAACCCGATGAAGGAGAGTCACAGCAGCCCGCGCAGGCAGAGGCTGAGGATGATACGTCCGAGTTCTTTGACTTTCCGTCCGATCCCGTGATCCCCGAGGCTCCTGCAGCTCCAAAAGCGCCTGACTTTTCCGCTTTACAGGAGAGCGAAGAGGGCGAAAATGAATAAGTTTGTATTCTTTGATCTCGACGGAACGGTGGCAGACACCTTAGAAGATCTGGCGAACGCGGTCAATTTCGCTTTGTCAGCAAACGCGCTGCCGACCTATCCCGTAGAGGATTACCGTTATTTCGTCGGAAACGGCGTTGATAATCTGATCAAAACCACGCTCAAAGAGCATTATTCACCGGAGCTTGCCGCCCAAACCAAGCGGATGTTCCGTGATTACTATGCCGATCACTGCTTAGACTGCACCCGTGACTACGAGGGAATGAGCGATCTGCTTCACAGATTGTCTGAAGAAGGGATCGTTTCCGCCGTGATCTCCAACAAGCCCGACCGCTTTGTCCCCGGGATCCTGTCCGCGCTGTATCCCGACCATAGCTTTGCGCTGATGTGGGGTCAGCAGGAGGATATCCCGCGCAAACCCGCTCCCGACGCGCTTTTCAGGGCGATGGACGTCCTGAGCGCTCCAAAAGATGAAGTCCTCTATGTCGGCGACAGCAACGTAGACGTTCGCTTTGCGCACAACGCCGGCGTCAGAGTATGCGGTGTAGAATGGGGCTTTCGTACCAAAGAGGAGCTCTTAGCCGAGGGCGCGGACTATATCGCGAGGGATACGGATGAATTGTACCGTGTAATAAAAAATAATTGTCATTCTGAGGGAGCGTAAGCGACCGTGAGAATCCCCTTCCTCTTACGATCGGTTGTAAAGATGTTCCCAATAAAACGGTATTATTGACAAGGGGATTGCCACGGGCTGATGCCCTCGCAATGACGTGAAAAACTATGAACAAACGTAATTATTCCAAAGAGCTTGACGCTCTGATCGAGAAGAACAAAATTGAAAACAAAAAACCCACTTTGATGCTCCATGTATGCTGCGCGGTGTGCGCGAGCTATGTGCTCGAGTATCTCTATGAGCATTTTCAGATCAAGATCTGCTATTTTAACCCGAATATCACCGAAGAAGAGGAGTATCTCTATCGTTACTCGGAGCTCAAGCGCTATGTCAAAGAGCGTCGGATGGATGAAGTGGCGTTTATTGAGGTCGAGTATGAGCCGGAGAAGTTCTTTTCTCTCGTCAAGGGCAGGGAGGAAGACCCCGAAGGCGGCGCCAGATGTTCGCTATGCTTTGATCAGCGCCTGAGCTATACCGCGCAAAAGTGCCAAGAATACGGCTGTGATTATTTCGCCACCACTCTGACCATCAGCCCTCTGAAAAACGCCGAGGTCCTCAACAATATCGGTATGCGTATTGCGGAGAAGACAGGCGTCAGCTATCTTTGCACTGATTTCAAGAAGAAAAACGGCTATAAGCGTTCTATCGAGCTGAGCAAGGAATATAATCTATATAGGCAGAACTTCTGCGGCTGCGTGTTCTCACGCGAACAGGCGGCGGATATCGCCAAGTAATTCTTGACAAACATCGCAAAATATGATATTTTACTTTTGCTATCAGGGAGTAGTTGTCAGGATGGCGGGAATTGAACCCCAATCCTGATGTGCGTTCAACAATCTCTTGGGTCATTCCCAATGGGCGTACACCTTCATGTTTGTGTAAGGAACGAGACTTTTAGCGTATGAATCATACGCTGAGAGTCTTTTTTAATAGAGAAAAGAGAAGAGAGAAGAGAGTAAAGATAAGGGAGGGCGCTGCCCTCACCCGGATTACAATGTGTTGGTATAGTGATGAAGGAATTACCATAGGTTGATATTTGAAGGATGATTTTATGAGTACATTTTTGGTATTTTTTCTGTTTGCGCTGGGGCTTGTCCTGATTATCAAGGGCGGCGACTGGTTTGTCGGCGCGGCGGCATGGATTGCCGCGGTATCGGGGATCCCTCAGTTTGTCATCGGCGCGACGATCGTCAGTATTGCGACCACCATGCCGGAGATCATAGTTTCCGCAATGGCGGCGGCGCAGGGCTCCGTCGAGATGGCAACAGGCAACGCGATCGGCTCCGTTACGGCGAACACGGGCATGATACTGGCGATATCCATTATCTTCATGCCGGTCGCGATAGACAGAAAGCGTTATCTGCCCAAGGCGTTGATCTTCTTCCTGGCGATCATTCTCTTATGGGGGTTCTCCCTCGGCCATCAGCTGACGATGATCGCCTCCATTGTGATCCTTCTGCTATTTGTCCTCTTTATCGGAGAGAACGTCTATGACGCGAAGAAGCACGCGGGCGAAGGTCAGGAGAACGCCGTAGCGGTCTCACGTGATAAAAAGACGATTGTCAAAAACATCATCCTCTTCGTCTTAGGCGCTGCGGGACTGGTCATCGGATCCCGTCTTCTGGTCACCAACGGTACGATTATCGCTACCGATATCCTGCATATCGACGAGAGAGTTGTCTCCCTGACGATGGTAGCGATCGGAACCTCCCTGCCGGAGCTGGTCACCACGATCTCCGCGATCGTAAAGAAGCAGAGCTCCCTTTCTGTCGGCAACATCGTCGGCGCGAATATCATCGATATGCTGTTGATACTCCCGTTGTGCTCCTTTATCTCGGGCGGATCGCTGCCTGTGGAGTCGAGCACGATCTGGATCGATATGCCGATCACCTTTGTGGTAGCCTTCATCACGCTGGTTCCCGCGCTGATCACAAAGAAGTTCCACCGCTGGCAGGGTATCCTGTCGCTGGTTGTCTACGCCGGATATGTCGTATACCTGTGTATCGGAGCGTAAGATAAAGAAGAAAGAATAGAGAATAGAGAATAGATGAGGGCGGGCTTTGCCCGCACCCGGATTCTATAAAATAGGGAAGGGTCTTGACCCTTCCGAAACGCGGATGGTTCTGCGAATTTCGGAAAAGTCTTGACTTTTCCCTACAGTTGTTTTATTATGGCTTGCCAAACGCATTTTGATGGGGTATAATAGGTTTGTTGTAAAAAAGTCCTATATATAATGTTTATATACATATATA
>CAZPOG010000028.1:8430-18384 GCA_964588105.1 uncultured Ruminococcus sp.
CTCTCGAATCGCGACGGGTATCTCTTGGAGCTCACTGGGTGGACTCAAGGGAGTATATATAATGTATATATACATATATAATAAAAGGAGTGGGTATCATGGGCAGACCGGACGGAAGAAAGATCAAGACCGCGGGTCTGGAATATGTCGTCGGCGCGCATATCATGTCGCACCGTATCGACGCAATGAATATGATCACGCTGGATATTCCGGTAGAGCCGATGCGTCATTATCTCAACAAGAAACGCAAGGAAGGCAAACGCTATAGCCATCTGGCGCTGTTCCTCGCGGCAATCGTTCATTCGATCGCTGAGTTCCCGCAGGTCAACCGCTTCATCGTCAACAAGCGCCTTTACGCGCGCAACGAGATCGCTATCGGCATGGTCGTCTTAAAGGGCGGCAAGATCGACGGCGTCGGCGCGACCGATAAGATGAGGTTCAAGCCCGAGTCCACCCTCGACGACGTCAACGACGTCATCAACGAGTATATCGAGAAGAACCGTGACGAAGAAGACGTCAACGCGACCGACAAGACGGCACAGATCCTGGTCAAGACTCCGGGGCTGCTGAGGGTCGGCGTCAATGTCGCCAAGTGGGCGGACAGGCACAACCTCCTGCCCAAAGCGCTGATCGACGTCTCTCCGTTCCACGCCACCATGATGCTGACGAATCTTGCGTCCATCAATACAAGACACATCTATCACCATGTCTATGACTTCGGCACCACCTCGCTGACCATGGCGATCGGCAAGATGCGCGACGTCCCGAAGATCAAGAAGGGCGAGGTCGTATTAGAGCGCTGCATCCCGATGGGTCTCGTCATGGACGACCGTATCACCTCCGGCGCCTACTACGCGGTAGCCTTCGAAAGATTCCAGCAGCTCCTCGAGAATCCCGAGCTGTTAGAAACTCCCGCGGTGTTCAAGGAGGATATCCCGTAAGAAGGTTATGGCAACGCAAAACACTGTGGGCGTCGTTACCTAAAAAGAGCTTTGTAATTTAAAGTAGTAGGGCACGATGCTCACATCGTGCCAAAACCTTTCTATTAAATCAATTCATCGTTATGGCTGAACTACCAAAAGGGAAACGAATCCGCATTAAGGATTATGATTACAGCAGTAACAACGCCTATTTTGTAACGCTGTGTACTAAGGATAGAAAATGTGTCCTATCCCGAATTGTCGTAGGGCACGATGCCCACATCGTGCCGAGTATAGAATTATTACCATATGGGGAAGTCGTAAACAAGTTTATTCAATCTGTTCCGGGAATAGACAAATATGTAATTATGCCAAATCATGTTCATATGATCATCAAAAAAGAAGGGGACACCGATTCGACGTCTGCATCAAACCATTCGTCTCTATCATCAGATGTGCGGACTCTAAAAATATTGGTAACGAAGGAGATAGGAACATCTATATGGCAAAATAGATTTTATGATCATGTTATCAGAAACGAGAAGGATTATCTGTCAATATGGGAGTACATAGATAATAATCCTGCAAAGTGGGCAGAGGATGAGTACTATATTGGAGTATTGCAATAATAACAACGTCTCGGAACGATGTGGGCATCGTTCCCTACGGAATATAGGTTAGATTAAAATGCGGAACGATGTGGGCATCGTTCCCTACGGAGTGTAGGTATGATTGAGATGCGGAACGATGTGGGCGTCGTTTTGTACGTATAAACGAGATTACAGGTATTTCCCAGAAATATCTTGCATTTGTCAGAAATGAATAGAATTATGCGGTAACAATGGTTAAAAGTTGTTACCGCTTTGTTTTTTGTGCTTATAAAGCATTAAAAACGTGATTATTATGCGGAAAATGAAATATAAGCGCTGATTTGGATTCGACAGAAAAACTCATAGTTCTACAAAGGAAATTAAACAAATTCGTTAAAAGAATATTACAAGCGTATCAGAATCATCTCTTTTTGTTACGAAAGAAATATAAAAGTGTGAAAAGTGTAATGATTTTAATTCGAATATGACATAATCGTTGTTTGTAATGACACTCCTCTTGAAATATAATGAAATTGCTTAGAAAAGCAGAAACAAGCTAAAATTATTTTTAGGAGGAAACCAAAATGCTTAAGACAAAGAAACTTATCAGCTTAGTTCTTGTTGTAGCAATGATGCTTTCTGTATGCGCAGTCGGTATCTTCTCTGCAGGCGCTGTAGCTGATGGCTATTTCCTCGTTGGTAACATCAACGGCGATAATAGTTGGCAAGGCGGCATTCACGAAGATCTTCAGTTTACCGAGAATGCCGAAAGTGATGGTGAGTTTTTGCTCACAGGCGTATCTCTGAGCGCTGGCGACGCAATAAAAGTTGTCGACGTTGCAGGCGATACAGTAACTACATGGTACCCCGACGGTATGGGTAATGACTATCCGATCACCGAAGCCGGCACCTACGATTTCTATTTCAGACCTGACGGCCAGGGCGGATCCGATTGGTACAACGGATTCTTCTATGTAGACGGTCCTAAGGGCGACAGCCCCGATCCTCAGCCTGAGACAGGCACTCCCGAGCCGATCGGCGAAGGCGGCTTCTATGTTGTCGGCAACATGACCTCATGGGGTCCTGACGCGAGCTACATGCTCACTAAGAACGATGCCGCTGAGACAGATGAGTATCAGATCTTTGGTGTGGCTCTCACCACTGAAAGCCAGTTCAAGGTTGCTTACTCCGCAAACGGCTCAACCATTTCCGATGATGATTGGTATCCGGACGGCATGGGCAACAACTACGGCGAAAACGGCGAGATCACCGAAGACGGCACCTATAACATCTACTTCCGTCCCAACGGCGACGGCGGCGATGATTGGTTCTACAATGTAATCTATGTTGAGGCAGCAGGCAGCGAGCCCGAGACTCAGGAACAGCCCGAGACTCAGGAGCCTCAGCCCGGCGAGACCGCGATCATCGTTAACAACGATATCACCGCGGGCGGCGCTGACAAGACTTATCCCGTAGAAGTTGGTCAGACTTACACCTTCACAACCTACTTTGACGCTTCCAGCCTCAGCGATGACGGCACAGTCAAGGCATATGAAGGCTTTGTACAGTTCGACGATTCTTGCCTCGATGTTGAAGCAATCGACGATTCTCAGGCTGAGAAGTATATGCCTCAGGCAGCCGGTACCGTATTTATCAACAAAGAAGGCAACAGAGTTTACTTCAACGCTGTTGGCGGCCAGAAGACAATGGACTTCAAAGGCGACAACAAAGTTGCTGTTACTCTTAAGTTTACTGTTAAGGCAGAAGGCACATCCACAATCTATTCCTTCCTCACCGATGGTTCCGTTGACGGTATCAATCCGTTCGTTGAGGATCAGCAGCCCGTAGGCGGCGCTACTTGGGGATGGGCTTCCGAGCTGAACGCTCCGCAGCAGCCCACCGAGCCCGAGACTACTCCTGAGACTACTCCCGAGACCACTCCCGAGACTACTCCCGAGACCACTCCCGAGACTACTCCCGAGACCACTCCCGAGACTCAGCCCGAGACTCAGCCTGCAGGCGACAAGGCTACCGTTAAGATCTATGATCTCCAGGGTAACCTCAAAGACACAAGAACCTTTAATGTAGGCGACAAGTTCACCGTAACCACTTACCTGACTGCCGGCAGCGCAGAGCAGAAGGTTCAGGCTCTTGACGCTAACATCACTTACACTGCTCCGATGCTCGAGATGACAGCTGATCCGAATTCTGACTTCGAAGATGCTATGTTCCCGCTGATCGCTGACAAGAGCCCGATCATCAACTTCCCTGTTGATTTTGGCGAAGGCCTTAACGCTCTCCAGTTCAACTTCACAGTTGACAAGTTCAAGAAAGCAGTAGACTTCAGCGCTTCTGACGCAATTCTGAGCGTTGTTGAGTACGAAGTCAAGGCTAACGGCGTTGGCGAAATCAGACCTCACCTTGTCACTCTGGCATATGTTGATAAGGATGAAAACACAAATAAAGTTATCTTCGACGGCGAAATTCAGGAAGGCTATAATTACCCGACAAACGATGCTAAGTTTGACGGCGAAGTTCCTCCTGTAACTGAGCCCGAGACCGAGGCTACCGAGCCTGAGACCGAGGCTACCGAGCCCGAGACTCAGCCCGAGCCCACCTCTGATTACTATGTAATCGGTTCTATCTCCAACTGGGATATCGATCCCGCATTCAACATGACCAAGTCCTCTGACGATCCTGAAGAGTACAGCCTGACCTTAACTCTCGCTCAGGGCGATGAGCTCAAGGCTTGCGACTCCTCCAAGTCCAACTGGTATCCGGACGGCATGGGTAACAACTACGTTGCTCCTGTAGACGGCGAATACACCGTATTACTCAGACCCAACGGCGACGGTTCCGCTGAAGAAGGCTGGATCGCAATGGGTTCCGACTCTGACGCTTACGTTCTGAAGGTTATCTCTCCCGAGGTTCCCACTGAGGAAACTCAGCCTGAGACCGAAGAGACCGAGCCCGAGACCGAGGCTACCGAGCCCGAGACCGAGGCTACCGAGCCCGAGACCGAGGCAACTGAGCCCGCTACCGAGCCCGCTCCCGTACTCAACAAGGTTATCGTAATCTTCGACGGCGACACTGCTAATCCCAAGGCTTATGACAGAGGCGAAGAATTCACCTACACCTACTACCTCTACACCGGCGGTAAGGTTGGTTCTGTCGACGCTCACACCGACTATGACAGTGTTCTGACCTTCGAACCCTACATGACCTATGATGAGGAAGAAGAAGAAGACGTATTTGACGAAGCTAAGACATTCCCGAGACTCCAGGGTGGATCTCTGATCTGCAACTACGAGAACGAAGGATCTATTCTCTTCAACTTCACCCATAACAAGGGCGTTAAGTTCGACGACAAGACAGAAGATGGATCTATCAAGACTGATAAGAACATCCTTGTAACCGCTAAGTTCAAGGTTGCTGACGATGCCGAGTACAGTGTATATCACGTAGACACCAAGCTCGTTACTCTGGCTGACGAGAACGACACCAAGATCGTATTCGAAGGCGAGACTCAGGAAGGCCAGACTTGGGACAACGGCTACACCGTAGATCCTGACAACCCCTATGTTGGCGACAACAGCTATGTCTTCACCAAGGAGACCAAGGAGTGGTACAGAGGTACCAACGGCGGCGCTCAGTTCATCATCAAGGGCGTTCCGCAGGATACCGCATTTGCTAACTTCACAGAAGTTTCTGTTGACGGCGAGACAGTCTCTGCTGACAACTACACTACACAGGAAGGTTCCTTAGACCTGATCTTCCAGCCCGCTTACCTCGAGTCCCTCGAGAACGGTGAGCACCAGATCCTCTTCAACTTCACTGATGGCGAACTCGAGTCCAGCATCACGATCCTCGAGAGAGAGACCGAGCCTGAGACCGAAGCTACCGAGCCTGAGACCGAGCCCGAGACAACTCCCGAGACCACTCCCGAGACTACTCCCGAGACTACTCCCGAGACAACTCCCGAGACCTCTGCAACTGACTCCACCTCTGCTACAGTAGCTCCGACAAGCTCCGGTGCAACCTCCGCTACTACAGCGAAGACCTCTACAAGCTCCTCAGCTACCACAACCAATACATCTTCAGTTAAGACCGGTTCTACCGAGATGGCTATCATCTTCTTACTGATCCTCGTATCCGCTGCTGGTGTTGTGATGTTTGTTAGAAGAAGAAAAGAAGACTAATTCTTCATTTTAGATATTTCCTAACTAAAAATTATTACGGACCCCCTTGAAAAAGGGGGTCTGTAATTTTATACCGTTTTTTACAGTAGGGGAGGGTCTTGACCCTCCCGCCGAAACGCCGCACTTACATCTTGTCTGCCGCTGTCGGAATACGATAATAATATACCGTAGGGGATGGTCTTGACCCTCCCGCCGTAGAGCGTTATTAAGGAATGTAGGGCACGATGCCCATATCGTGCCAAAACGTTGACAATAGATACCTTGTCCGCCTGCGAACAAACACCATCCGTAGGGCAAGGCGCCTCAGCCGGAGACGGCACCCCTCTGTCGCTTCGCGACACCTCCCCCACGGGGGAGACCTCCCTCGACTTGCCGAAACGTTGATATCAACGCATTGTAAATCAAAAGGTTACTCGCTTCGCTCATACAATTTATAACGGAACGATGTGGGCATCGTTCCCTACGACCCTATTTGACCCTCATAAATGACAAGGGGATTCTTCGCTTCGCTCTGAATGACAAATCGGTTAATCCCTCTCACACAAAATTTACATTTTATTATTGAATTCTTGTCTAATGTGGTATATAATGGGGATCGTAGGGCTAAAATGCCCAAAAACTGTATAAGTGAGGATCGGAATATGAAAAAATTTCTTTCTTTATTATGTGTATTGCTTGTGATCGCTGCGTTTGCGGTGATTCCCGCTTCTGCGGTGGAAGCGTCCCAGACGATCGTTGACGTCGCTCCGGGAGACGAAGTCGAGTACGAGCTCGTCCTTTCTAACGTTGACGAGAAGGTCGTATGCTATGATTTCTCTGTATATTTTGACTCTAACGTACTTGATGTATCTGCCGTAGCCGATTTTAAAGAGGACTACGATGACTATGACGCCTATATCAACCCTGATCTCGAAGGTGAAGTAGTCGGTAACTATATCAACATCAAAGGCGTTGACTTTTCTAACGGCGGCGATATCGTTAAGGTGAAGTTTAAGGCGAAGGATAACGCGTCTACCCATATTTCCTACTATATCAGAGACCTCTGCTATGATTCTTCCAATGATCTCAAGCAGTTTACCAAATACAGCCTGACCTGTAATGTGTTTAAGAACGGCACCACCGTATTAGAGAACGCGAAGCCCGAGCTCGATCAGGATTCCAAGTCCGAAGATCCCGGCCGTTTCCCCAACTCTCCCGACGGTGACAGCGCGAACGCGGGTCAGACCGGTTCTGCCTCCGGCGGTGGCGGCGCCGAACCCGCTGAGAATGGCGGCGGAAGCGGCAACAGCGGCGGCTCCGGCGGAAATACTTCGTCCGCGCAGGGCTCTACGACTCCCAATTCTACCAACGTGAATTCTCCCTCTTCCAAGATCGCGACTGTCGAGACGATTGTTTCTACCGACGCCGATGGTAACGAGGTCATCGAAGTGATCAACGCTACCCCCTCAGAGGTTGGCGGCGGTCCTTCTCCCGCTCTGTGGATCGTTCTGGGTATCATTGTGGTTGCCGGCGGATGTACTGCGGCTTACTTCATCGTAAAGAAGAAAAAGTCATCTGACGCTGCTGTGACCGAAGCGCCCGACACCGATAACGACAACAAATAAATGACAGACCCCGCCGTAGCGATTACGGCGGGATTTGATTTTGATTCATCGGAGAGAGTACAATGTATGGATTAAGTAATTTGCTGAGTATCTTCGGCATTATGGACGGAAACGATGTGGAGCCGACCGCGCTGATCATCGTAATATGCTCCGTGCTGGTTATTGCCGTTATGACACTTGTTATTATTCTCGCAAAGAAAAATAAGAAGAAAAAAGACTGAATTTTTACTTCATTCGTCCTTTGTATCAGCGTGACGTCAAAACGGCAATAGGGAAGAGCGGCAGGATTTTATCATAGGGAATACCGGATTTTTTTCTGTATTATGCGACAAAGCTCGCTGCTTTGCGATGTTTTCTGCGCTGAATCCTCTGCTCTTGATTCTTTGTTATAACTGTAAAAATTTAGTAATTAATTTTAGTGAATATGCTACAAAAGAATTATGAAACTTTGTATATTTTTTTATAATGAATTATTCGAAAAATATTGAAATTTTAATTCTTTTGCAGTATAATAAATAATACTAAGGGGAATAGTG
Organism: uncultured Ruminococcus sp.; assembly: GCA_964588105.1. Taxonomy (GTDB): domain Bacteria; phylum Bacillota; class Clostridia; order Oscillospirales; family Acutalibacteraceae; genus Ruminococcoides. Next base: position 16,280 of record CAZPOG010000028.1, read on the forward strand.
TTTCCCCCTGTAAAAAATCATATTTTATTATGGAGGAGATTACTATGATTAAAAAGATCTTAGCTCTTGTCATCGCAGTTATGATGATCATGAGCGTAGCAGTAATCGCCGCTTCTGCTGAGCAGGCTGAAATCGTAGAGAACGGCGCTGACGCCGCTGCGGATTCCGCTGCTGATGCAGGTGCAGATTCTGCTGCATCCACCAATGTCTTCAAGTTCAAGACCGACGGTTGGAACAACTTCACTCAGATCTACTGCCATATCTTCGTTTATGACGGAGAGTCTTTAGCAGAGTGGCAGACCAAGGCTGAGAAAGCTACTGACAACGGCGACGGCACATGGACTTATGATCCCGAAGCGAAGGGTCTCTCCCTTGCAGGCGGCACATGGTACTGTGTTGTTTGGTCCGCTGATACCGGCGTTGAGACCTATCAGTGCTTAATGGATACTTCCTGCTACGGCGACACCATGTACATGGACGGCACCCAGACCGAGAACCCCGTTGACTCCAACAAGAAGTCTTACACTGCTTATTGGACCAGCGCTAACAAGGACACCTACGGTCCTGTTCTCGCTGTAACCTCTATCGGTAACGTTGTCGGTTCTGCTCCGCCTCCCGGAAAGTCCCGTATCGATCTGTTCGATTATCTCTTGACCGATAAGCTCGAGAATGCTCGTACCTATTCCGGCAAAGACGACCAGACTCTGATCGACGATTGCGCGAAGGCTCTCGGCGTTGGTAAGAACGACGTTGAAGCAGAGATCGCTAAGACCGGCGTTTCCGTTTCTTGGGAAAAGAGCAAGTCTTCTCTGCCTGACGAATCTGAAGCAGGCGCTTCCGATACCAACAACACCTCTGCAGGTTCCGGCGGTTCTTCGGGCTCCAGCGGTTCTTCAGGTTCCAGCGGTTCTTCAGGTTCCAGCGGTTCCTCAGGCTCCAGCGGTTCTTCCGGCGGCGCTTCCGGCACAGCTTCCGGCTCTACCAAGACCGGTCAGGACACCACCGTCCTCTTCGTTGCGCTTGGCGTAATGGTTGCTGCTGCAGGCATCATCTTCTTCGCTCGCAAGAGATCGAAATAAGGATGACAAGAGCATAATAACATAACAGCAAAGGCTTCACCACCTCGGTGAAGCCTTTTTTGTATGTAGGATTGTCATTGCGAGGGCTTTAGCCCGATCGGTAATTGTCATTCAGAGGGAGCTCACGACCGAAGAATCCCCTTGTCGATAATACCGGTTGAATAGGGTCGTAGGGCGGGGGATTGCTCCCGCCGAAACGATGATAGTATCACGACGTTTTTTGATGTGGAGCACATCAACCGTAGGGAACGATGCCCACATCGTTCCGAAACGTTGTTATAACCACAATGTTTTCACGCGAAGCAAAACGAACGTCAAATATGCTTTGCAAATGATATTGGTATAACAGAAGACTCTCGGCGGGAGCAAGCCCCCGCCCTACGGTTTATCATCAATGTTTTCCGTCCGTGGGAAACGAGATATGATTTGCTATGTTTCGGCACGATGTGGGCATCGTGCCCTACGGTGTTACATCATTGACAGGGGGATTCTTCGCACCGGTCAGAATGACGATTTCTCATTCCTCATTCCTCATTAGCATAAACTTCCGGACAGACCTCTTTGATCTTGTTTCTCAGGCTTTGAAAGTCCTGAAACGCCTCTTCCATCTGGTTAGGATTGCGCAAGATCGCCGCGGGATGGAACATCGGCATCATCCAGATCCCTTTGGTGTAGATCCAGATCCCGTGCTCTCTGGTGATCCGAAGATCCGGCTTGATCAGCCGCATTCCGGCGATCCTGCCGAGTGCGATGATGATCTTCGGACGGATCATCTTGGTCTGCGCCCTGAGATAGCGGATACAGGCGTCCTGCTCGTCCTCCTGAGGGTCGCGGTTGTGCGGCGGACGGCACTTGACGATATTGGTGATGTAGATATTCTTGTGACGGTCGAGATCGACGGCGTAGAGCATTTTATCAAGCAGCTGTCCGGCTTTTCCGACAAAGGGTTCTCCCTTGAGATCCTCCTGCTCTCCCGGACCCTCGCCGATGAACATCACCTGGGAGTGCGGGTTGCCGACGCCGAAC
>CAZPOG010000029.1:0-18089 GCA_964588105.1 uncultured Ruminococcus sp.
GCGATCCGCCGAAGGAGAGAATGATCGGACGGGAGTTGTCCAGACCGAGCTTCTTCTTGGCGTCGTTGTGCTTGGTATTCAGTATCGAAGGACGGATCGGGTTTCCGGTAATCACACATACCGCCTTCGCGTCAAAATGCTTCTGCGCGTCGGGGTTGGCGAGCATTACGCGGTCAACGTCCTTGGAAAGCATCTTGTTGGTAATACCGGGATAGGCGTTCTGCTCATGGATAATGGTGGGGATCCCCAGCTTTGCCGCGGCAAGACACACCGGTCCCGCTACATAACCGCCGGTACCGATACAGATATCGGGGTTGAATTCTTTAATGATCTTCTTTGAAGCCGCGCGGGAGGCAAAAGCCCTCTCGACGGTCGCGATGTTGTGCGCAATGTTCTTCGGGGACAGAGAACGCTTGAATCCCGAGATCACGACGCTCTTGATCTCAAAGCCCGCGTTCTTGACCAAACGCTGTTCCATACCGTCACGGTTGCCGATGAACAGGATCTCTGCGTCAGGCTCCTGCTGTTTGATATATCCCGCTATCGCGATAGCCGGGTTGATATGTCCCGCGGTTCCCCCGCCGGCAAGTAAAACTCTCATAATTACTCCTATTATTCATTCTAAACAGTCATTCTGAGGGAGCAAAGCGACCGTGAGAATCCCCTTGTCATTTTGAACGGTTTCTAAACGAAGGGGATTGCCACGGGCGAAAGCCCTCGCAATGACATTATCTCAATCAGCTTTTCTCCACTACCGACGAACGCGAGATCGACAGCACGATACCCATCTCAAACAAAAGCATCATCAAGGACGATCCTCCGTAAGAGAAGAACGGCAGTGAAATACCGGTGTTCGGCAGCCAGTCGGTAATAACCAGAATGTTCAGAATAACCTGTAAACCGATATGGGTGACCAGACCGATACCGAGCAGCTTTCCGAAACGGTCTCGCGCGCGCAGCGAGATAACGATGCCTCTCCATACCAGAAGCGCAAAGATGATCAGGATAACCACCGCGCCGATCAGTCCGAGCTCTTCACAGACGATCGCGAAGATAAAATCGTTCTGCGGCTCGGGCAGATAGAGGTACTTCTGTCTGGACTGACCCAGTCCCAAGCCGAACACGCCGCCGGAACCGATGGCATAGAGGGAATTTCTCGTCTGCCATGTGGTATCCCAAAGGTCGCCGTCGTCCCTGGTAGCAGTCAGCGCCTGGCCCCAGCCTTCAAGTCGCTGCATCGCGTAGGTGAGCATTCCCGTCACCCACAAGAGCAGTATCAAAGCACCAACGACGATACCGCCGATGATCAGCCACTTGAGCTTGATGCCCGATACAAAGAGCATAACGACCGTCAGGATAAATACGATAACGATACAGGAGTAGTGCGGCTCGAGCAGCAACAAAAACGAAGTTGACGCAAATACCGCCGCCGCGGGAAGAATACCGTACTTAAAGGTATCCATCCTGTCGTAATATCGCGAGCCCCAGTGGGCAAGGAACAGGATGATCGCAAATTTTGAGATCTCCGACGCCTGGATACCGAAGGTACCGATACCGACCCATCGGTGTACGCCGTTCTGGGCGGGAAGCACCAGTACCAGTACCAGCGCAAAATACGATACGCCGAGGATAAACAGCGCAAAACGGTGATAGTAGTGATAGTCGACATAGGAGACGGCGATCATGATCACCAGACCGATCACGGCAAACAGCAGCTGACGCTTAAGGTAGTAGTAGCTGTCACCGATCTGATAGTAGGCTGTCGGATAGCTTGCCGAGAACATCATGATGATCCCGACGGCAAGCAGGACGAGGATCAAAAGGATAAAAGGCACATCCAAGCCTCTGCCGATAGACAGCAGGGAGAATCTCATTTTTCTTCTCTCACCGCGGTTTGAGCGGGAACGACTCTCCAGATCATAGCTCTCGCTCGCGCGGCGGGGCGCGCGCCGACCGGTGTCATAGCGTTCGCCGGAGGAGGTTCTCTCCATAGAACTCATATGCCTTTCACTCCTTTCCTCTTTTATATTATAGGATCACACGCAAAAAAGCAATGCGAAATTATTTTAATCCGAAAATCACCAGCAGCAGCGCTCCCGCGCCGGCTAAAGCGGTGACCAGCGAGAACACGACAACGATCTTTGTCTCCGACCAGCCCGACATCTCAAAGTGGTGGTGGATCGGGCTCATCTTGAAGAGGCGCTTGCCGTGAGTGAGCTTGAAGTAGCCGACCTGCAGCATGACGGAGAACATCTCCACCAGATACATGATACCGATCAGGATCAGAAGCAGCTGCATATCGAGCGCAAAGGCGATCGCGCAGACCACACCGCCCAAGAACAGCGATCCGGTGTCTCCCATAAAGCACTTGGCGGGGTGGAAGTTCCATACCAGAAAGCCCAGACATCCGCCGGCGACCGCCGCCGCGAAAATCACGTTGGAATAGCTTTCAAGCACATTTGCGATCAGCATCAGAAACAGCGATACGAAGAAGGTGATGGAGCCGTCGAGTCCGTCAACACCGTCGGTAAGGTTGACCGCGTTGATGATACCGACCAGCACGAGCGCCATCAGGATATAGTAGAAGAAGCCGAGATCGACCGTTCCCTTGGGAGAAAACGGTACGAAAATTTCGGTGTCGTCGCCGCACAGGTGCATAAAGAACAGATACAGACCCGCGACCAAAAACTGCAGGATCAGCTTCTGCCATGCGGTCAGACCGAGGTTGCGCTTCTTCGCCACCTTGACATAGTCGTCAAAGAATCCGATCGCACCGTTTAACAGCGCAAAGCACAGTCCGACAAACACAAACTTCTCTTTGCCGAAGCCGTTGACCGCACAGTGCAGCAGAACACCGACGGTCGTGGAGATCACGATACCGATGATAAACATGATACCGCCCATCGTGGGGGTTCCCTGCTTATCCTTATGCCAGGAGGGACCGATATCCAGGATCGTCTGTCCGAAATGCAGCTTATGCAAAACCGGGATCAGAAATCTGCCGATGATCGCAGTGATCGCAAAACACACAACGGCAGTACCGAACGCCCAAAATCCTATCTGCATAATTTCACCTCATTTTATATTCGGGTGCGGGCAGCGCCCGCCCTTCACTATTCTCTCTTCTCTATTCTCTCTTCTCTTTAATGACGTTAGTCGTTAATACTTCCTGCCGAGAAGGTGACGGTGATGACCGTACCGGGGCTGACCTCGGTGCCCTCGGCGATACTCTGGGAGATAGCGGTCGCGTCATAGCTGGACGCGGAGCCCGCAATCGACACATTCAAATCGGAATAAGACGCGATCGTGTTAACGTCATAAACCGTATATCCGACGAAGGTAGGTACCGTGACCTTTTCCTTCGAGCTTTCTTCGTCTGTATAGAGTACAATCGTACCCTCCATCGGCAGCGTCGCGCCGGTAACAGGGTTCTGCGCGAGGACCGTGCTGCCTTCGCCCTTTACGGTGACGTTGAAGCCGTCGAGACTCGCCTGTCTTTCGGCGTCTTCCACAGACATACCGGTGTAGGAGCCTGCGGTGATATCCACGTTCTGCAGTTCGTCCTCGGTATACTGAGCGGAGACCTCCAGATACGGGAGCACCTCGCTCATGATCGACGCGAATACAGGCGCCGATACCTGGGAGCCGTAGTAGCTGCCCGACGTCGGCGTATCAAAGAACACCAGACACGCGATCTTCGGGTCGTTTGCGGGAGCAAAGCCGCAGTAGGACGCGATATAGTCGTTGGCGCCGTCGCCGTTTTCGTCTTTCAGTTTCTCGGATGTACCCGTCTTGCCGCCGATCCGGTAGCCTGCGACATAGCCGTTCTTACCGGAGCCTTCTACGGCATTGTCTTCCAGAATGCCTCTCATCTCCACAGAAACCGATTCGGAGATGACCTGACGCTTGGTCTCGGTGCTGATCGTCTTGATGACGTTGCCGTCTTTGTCGGTGATCTGCTTGACGACATGGGGCTGTACCAGAGAGCCTCCGTTACAGACCGCAGCGCAGGCGGTGATCATCTGGATCGGTGTAATGGAGAAGTTCTGACCGAAGGAGGCAACCGCCAAGTCGGTAGGACCCATCGCGCCTTCTACGCCTTCCCAGTCAAAGAACTGGTCTTCCGACTCACCGGGCAGATCGATGCCGGTCTTATCCGAGAAGCCGAACGCCTGGTAGTATTCCCAGAACTTTTCTTCACCGACCAGCTGACCGATCTGGATGAAAGCGGGGTTACAGGAGTTCATCAGCGCCTCCTGATAGGTCTGGGTACCGTGTCCTGCGGTGTTGTGGCAATGGATGACGTCTTCATACAGCTGATAGGAACCGGAGCATCCGAAGCGGGAATCTTTGTTGACCAGATTTTCCTCCAGCGCCATCGACAGGGTAACCATCTTGAAAACGGAACCGGGATAGTAGGTGTCGGAGATCGCCTTGTTTCTCCACTGTTTGGAGAGCGCGGCGGATTCTGCGACGGATTTTGCCTGTGAAATCTGCTTGTTAAGTTCTTCCTGCGTGAGCTTGGAAGGATCTTCAACGATCTCTTCCTTCACCAAATAGTCGGAGTCGATCTTGTTGATTTTGTCTCTGTCGTCCGCGCTGATCTCGAAGGGATCGTTCAGATCGAAGCCGTTGACAGACGCCATCGCAAGGACTTCGCCGGTGTTGACGTCCATGATGATACATACGCCGCGGTTATAGACCGCGTTATCGATGATACCCTGCGCCATGTATTTCTCAACGATGCTCTGGACCGTCTCGTCGATCGTCAGTACAATAGAGTCGCCGTCGACCGCCTCGATATTCTGGCTGAAGCCGTAGGGCATATCGGTCTGACCGGCGTTCTTCGCGGCGATGATACGTCCGGGCGTACCCGTCAGATATTCGTCATACTGGTACTCGACGCCCGAAAGTCCCTGATCGTCCGATCCGGTAAAGCCGATGACCGAGGACGCCAGCGTCGAATAGGGATAATATCTCTTGTAGTCGTCAAAAAGAGAAATAACATTGGAGATGTTGTACTTCTCTTCGATCTCGTTCTGCAGCTCTAAGATCTTTTCCTTTTCCTCAGATTCGATCTTTCTCTTTACGGAAACATAGTAGGTGTTTTCCTGACAGTCCGCGAACACTTCCTCTTCGTCCAGCGAGAGGATCTCGGCGAGCCGGGAGGCGACAAAACGTCTCTGCTCGTCGTTCTGGAAGTATGCGGGCGCCAGCACCACGCGCCAGACGGACGCGGACTGGGCAAGGATCTTGCCGTTACAGTCATAGATCGTGCCGCGCTTGGCGGAGATAGTGGTATCGGAGAGCTGCTGCTCTACCGCTCTTCTCTGGAGATCCTCACCGCGAATGATCTGCAGATAACCCAGTCTGGCGATGACCGCGCCGAAGCCGACCGCCAATACGATGATCAGCAGCCAAACGGTTCTTCGTCTGAGTCTTTGGTTAGCGCCCACAGCAGGTTCTCCTTTCTGTCAAATCATGTGTGAAAAATCGGATCAATGCGAAGGGAGAGAATCGCTCTCACCCCAATTGAAAATCGTTCGAATAAAGAGAGCTCATTTCACAATTCTTCCTTCACTATGCGAAAATAAGAGTCAAGACGATTCTTAACTCTTATCTCACATCTATCAATTTGTATTCTTAAATTATGCTTGTTATGACCATAACGAGCTTATCGCCTCGGCAATCAGTTCAAATATGTTTTTATCCGCGTCAAGACTCACTTCGGCCTTATCGCCGTCGGAAAGACTGATAAACTCCTTCTGTGAGTTACTCGCCTTGCTCATGCTCAGATTATCATGAGCGTATTGCTCCACAACCGCGGTGGAAATACCGGAATCCACCTTCATCTCCAGCTGTGTATATAAGCTCTGCTTCTCGGAAAGGTCTTCTTTGGCGTTGACGATCTGCTGGTTAAGCTCCGTCAGCTGGACCTGACCGTGAATAATGGACACGACGGTCACCAGAACCGCTACGCCCAAGATTGCAGCGACGACGATCCTGCCGACGCCGGATTTCTTTTTCTTCGATTTTTTGACGCTCTTAGCCTTCTTGCTGTTTTTTCTCTCTCTGACCGCGGCGTCATTCTTCTCGGTCAGCTCCTGCCCTGTTTCCTCAGAACGCGTCTCCTTTTCGGCGCTCTTCTCCTCTGTCTCTTCAAACAGTCTGAGATCATAGGCAAGGTTACGATAGGTATAATCCATTCCGCACCCCTGTACACTGGTATTCTTTTTTGTCCAAAGGGCGGGAAGACGATTTCGTTTCCAAGCGCTTTGGTTTCTGTTTTTTATTACAAAAATTGCAGCCGTTCTTGCCGCAATCAGGAATTTCTATGATGACACGGCTAAATTTCCGTCATCGAAAAAACACATCATACTGTGTCTTCGGCACACTCTATCACAATCCCTTGTGCCGTATCCGTTTTGTCATAACCTTTACAAACCTGTTATTTATTTTACTATATATGGCATTTGAAGTCCATAGTGAATCTATACAAATATATGGTATTTAATCAGCGAATCTTGTCGTTTCAACGGGAAATTTGGCAGTTTTTTACAGACTTTCCGATTTTTGACCGTTTTTGAGGGCTTTGAGCGAGAGCTCTTACCCATACTATATCAAGCTCTCTTTGCTCTTCGCTTATCCTCGTATATCTCCCACTCGACTAACCATCCTCCGGGTTCTTTGAACCCTTCGGACAGTCCCGTCTCGCCAGTCGATATTCGAGGGCTTTGAGCGAGAGCTCTTACAACTTTTCACAGATCCTCAATTTCGCGGAACGGGCTCTGGGATTGTTCTCCAATTCCTCGTCTGACGGCGTGATCGGCTTGTTCGTGATGATTCTGACCTTCGGCTTGTTGCCGCAAACGCACACGGGGAAGTCGGGCGGGCAGGTACAGCCCTGCGCCAGATCCTTCATCGCGCGTTTGACAACTCTGTCCTCCAGGGAGTGGAAGGTGATGATACATAGCCTGCCGCCGGGGGCAAGCAGCTCATACGCGCTTTTGATCCCCTCTTCGAGCACATCGAGCTCGCGGTTGACGGCGATTCTCAGCGCCTGGAAGGTCTTTCTCGCGGGATGGGTCTCCCGTCTGACCTTCTGCGGGACGTTGTTCTTGACGATTTCGGCAAGCTCTATGGTGGTTTCTATCGGCTTGTCCGCTCTCGCCTTGACGATGCCCTGCGCGATAGAGCGCGCGTACTTCTCTTCGCCGTAGTCATAGAGGATCCGGCTGAGCTCGTCTGCGGAAAGGGTGTTGACCAGATCCGCGGCGGTCTGTCCTTCCTGACTCATCCGCATATCCAGCGGCGCGTCCTCATGGAAGGAGAAGCCTCTGTCCTTGTCGTCGAGCTGGTGGGAGGATACGCCGATATCCAGCAGCACGCCGTCGACCGAAAAGACGTTCTTCTCGGCAAGCAGCGTCTTCATCTCGGAGAAATTACCCCGTAAGATCACGCTGTTGGGATTATCCTTGAACCGCTCGGTCACAGTCGCAATCGCATCGGGATCCTGATCGATCGAATAGAGTTTTCCGTTTTCTAATCGGGAAAGTATCTCGGCAGAATGTCCGCCGCCGCCCGCGGTGCCGTCCACATAGATGCCGTCGGGGGTGATATTCAGCCCGTCCACCGCTTCATACAGCATCACGGGGATGTGAGAAAACGCCAGCATCTTATAACCTCAGAAGCTCTAACGCTTCTTTGACGGATTCCTGTTTCTTCTGCTCCATAAAGGAGGTGAAGGTATCCTTGTCCCAGATCTCGATGCGGCTGTCCATGCCGATCACGGTGACCTCGCCCGAAAGTCCGCAGTCCTCGCGGATCTTCTGCGGGATCAGCACTCTGCCCTGAGAGTTGGGCGTAACCTTTACGGCGGGAGAAATGAATAAATACTGCAAGGTCAGCGCCTTGTCGGCGGGAAGCGATCTGATCTGCGCTCTCAGGCGGTCAAACTCGTCTAAAGACAGTACCTGCGCGCACTTCTCAAAGCCGCGGGTGATATAAAAGCTCTCGCCTAAGCCCTCGCGGTATTCCTTCGGCAGAATGATCCTGCCTTTGCTGTCGAGATTGTGATTCGAGTTACCTAAAAACATCCTGCCAAAGCTCCCTTCCTGCCGGATTTTGCGTTTTTGATGACACTTAATGCCACAAAACGCCACTGCAGTTATCATTATATACCATTTGAAAGAGAAATGCAAGATAAAAGTTACGATTTATAACAAAAAATTTACATCATTTTCATTATTCTTCTGCGGAATATCAACGAGAGCTGTTTCGAGAAACACCCGTCGGCAAAACCAAACAAAAACACCGCATGCGGAACTGCTCCGTATGCGGTGATTCTTTATGTATTTGACTTAAGACTTCTTGGTGATTCTGAGGTTCTGTCTGGTCTTTCTCAGCTCTGTCAGCTGCGCGGTGATCGCGTCGTCGGTGCGCTTTAAGACGTTGTCGACATAATCGTTCGCGGCTTTTCTCATCTCGGCGGACTTCGCCTTGACGTCGTTTAAGAGTTCTGCTGCTTCGGACTTTGCTTCTCTCATGACCTCGCTCTGCTCGATCATAGCCTTCTTTCTCTCCTCGGCGGCACGGATGATGTCGTCCGCTTCCTTCTTCGCCTCGGCGATGATCTGGGATCTGTCGGCCACGATGTTCTTCGCCTGTCTGACTTCTGCGGGCAGGGTATCCTGGATCTCGTCTAAGATATCATAAATCTTCTCAGCCTCTACGATGACCTTTCCGCCGGAAAGAGGAAGGGTTTTCGCGTCAGCGATCATATCCTGCAATTCGTTAATAAGTTCGTCCACTCTCATTTTAGTTAATTCCTTTCCGATTATGTTTTGTTTAATCTGTTAAATATTTCATCATGAATGCTTTCGGGGACAAAGTTTGAGATATCGCCGCCAAGTGAAGCGACATTCTTGACGATCGAGGAGCTCAGATAGGTGTACTGAGCGTCGCTTGCCAGAAAAACCGTGTCAAGCTCCGGACTGAGTTTTCTGTTTGTCAGCGCCATCTGAAATTCATACTCGAAGTCAGATACCGCCCGAAGCCCTCTGACGACAGCGGACGCGCCGTGCATCTGTGCACAGTCGACCAGCAGTCCGTCAAAACCGACAACCTCGACATTTTTTAAATGTCCCACCGTCTTTTTAAGAAAGCCGATACGCTCTTCGATAGAAAAAGCCGGATTTTTGTCAACATTAATGAACACACCGACTACCACCTTGTCAAAGAGCTTGGACGCTCTGGTGATAATATCGATATGCCCATATGTTACAGGATCAAAGCTGCCGGGGCAGATAACGGTTTTCTCCATAATAGCCCCCTGCGTGAATGTGAATTTCGTGTCAAATCCCAATACGGTTTACTCCGTATTTGCGGACGCGCAAAACTCAGCATTACGGAAAATGCTTATTTTTATTTTACCATACCTTCGCTCTCTGTCAAGAGTGAAATTGTAATATTTTTGTAATATTTTATCATTTAATGCACTCTCACAAATAATCACGCCTGTTTTTTTCATTATTTGTGCAATATGCGGTAGGATTTCCTGCAAAATTCCCGTGTTATACGGCGGGTCAAGAAAGGCTACGTCGTATTTTTCAGAGGTCGTCTGAACGAAAGAGAGGGAGTCACAGCGGTGGATTTTGCCAAATTGTGTCAGATTTGTAACCTTTAGGTTGCGTTCGATACAGCGTACCGCCTCCCTCGAGCTGTCGAGAAAAGTGGCGGATCGCGCCCCTCTCGAGAGCGCCTCGATCCCCATCTGACCGGATCCCGCAAAGACGTCTAAGAAGTCTCTGCCCTCGATCTCAAACTGCACGGCGGAGAACACCGCCTCTTTGACCTTATCGGTGGTAGGGCGCACCACATCGTCGCCCTTTAATGTTTCTAAGATCCTGCCCCTCGCGGAGCCTGTAATCACTCGCATAGTTTCTCCTTGATTCTGTTCAGGTGTCATTCTGAGGAGGGCAAAGCCCGACGTGAGAATCCCCTTGTCGTTACTGCCGTCATCCGAAAAAAGGGGATTGCCACGGGCTAAAGCCCTCGCAATGACTGCTTAAAATGACAAGGGGATCGCCGCGGGGCTATGCCCCTCGCGATGACGTCCTTCTCTATTCTTCCTCCCCGTGAAAATACCGATACACGCAGTACGCGGCGGGGCGGGTCATGTGAGGCGCCGATTCGAGCTCCTCGATACTCGCCTGTGAGATGTTTTTGATCGTGCGAAAATACCGCAGCAGCTCTTTCGCGCGCTTCTTGCCGATGCCGTCGATCTGCTCCAAAGAAGAATTGAATGTTTTCTTCCTCTGAGAACGGTTGAAGGTGATGGAGAAGCGATGCACCTCATCCTGGATATTCGTGATAAAGGTGAATACCGCGCGGCTCCTACGGATCGCGATCTCACCCTCCGTGCCGACGATTGCGCGCGTGCGGTGGTGATCATCCTTGACCATGCCGAAAAGCGGGATCTCGAGCCCCGTCTCTTCGATCACCGGCAGCGCGGCGGATACCTGTCCCTTGCCGCCGTCGAGAAGGATCAGATCGGGCAGTCTGCCAAAGCCCGTATCCACGCCTTCCTCCTGCGCTTTTTTATATTCTTCGAACCTTCTGGTCAGCACCTCTCGCATCGAGCCGAAGTCGTCCTGACCGGAGAAGGTCTTGATCTTGAACTTGCGATAGGCGGATTTCAGCGGTCTGGCGTTCTCAAACACCACCATGCCCGCGACGATGTCCTCGCCCGCAAGGTTGGAGATATCATAGCTTTCGATATATTCGGGCAGCTTCGAAAGTCCTAAGAGACCTTTCAGCTCGTCGAGCACCGAGAGCTGCTTGCCCGTGACGCCTTTCTGCTGCGCGAGAGCTTCAAAGGCGTTCTTTCTGCACATATCGATCAGATTTTTGCGTTCGCCCTTTTGCGGAACACTCAGATAGGCGCGCTTCATCCTGCGCTGAGACAGCCAGTCCTCCACGGTATCCATATCCTCGATCGGAGCGTCAAGCGCGATATTCTGCGGGATATCGTCGCGCAGGGTGTAGTATCTGAGGATAAACTCGGAGCGGAACTCGTCCTCGCTCTCGATATCGTCGACAAGGAAGTTCTCGGTGTCAAACAGGCGGGAGTCCGCAAATCGCAACACTGTGGCAGAGCCTCTCGTGCCCTCGACCGCTACGGCGATCACATCCAGCTCGTCAACGCTGATGTTCACGACCTTCTGCTTGTCGCGCATCTTCTTGATGGAAGCGATCTGGTCGCGGTACTTCGCCGCGTGCTCAAAGTCGAGATTCTCCGCGGCTTCGTTCATTTTATCCTGTAAAATCTTCACGGTATTGGAGGATCCGCCCTTTAAGAACTCCAGCGCGGATTCCACCCGCTCGTTGTAGTCGGAAAGCTTTACTCTGCCGGTGCAGGGCGCGCAGCACTGCTTGATATGAAAGTTCAGGCACGGTCTCGCCTTGCCGAAATCTTCGGGAAACTTCCGATTACAGGTCGGCAGCCCGAAGATCTTGTTTGCCTCTTCCACGGAGGTCTTGACATAGTAACTACTCTTATACGGCCCGATGTATCTCGCGTCGTCGTCCGCTTTCTGGAGGACATAAGAGAGCCTGCGCCACGGCTCGTTGGTCACGCGGATATAGCTGTAGCCCTTGTCGTCCTTTAAAAGGATATTATACTTCGGGGTATGCTGTTTGATCAGGCTGCATTCAAGAATCAGACACTCAAACTCGGAGTCGGTGATGATATAGTTGAAGTCGTCGACGTTCTCGACCATGCGGCGCACCTTTTCGGCATGGTTGTTCTGGGAGCCGAAATACTGGCTGACGCGGTTCTTGAGCTTCTTCGCTTTGCCGATATAGATGATCTCGCCTCTCTTGTTCTTCATGATATAAACGCCGGGCTGCTCGGGCAGCGCCATCGCCTTTTTGCGAAGTTCTCTGAGTTTCTCGTTCATCACCGTTTTCCCTCCCTTGTAATTTTGTCATTCAGAAGGAGCAAAGCGACTGAAGAATCTCCCTGTCATTACTGCCGCCCGATCAGAGGTTCATTGAAGCCGTCGAAAAAACGAAGGGGATTCTTCGACTAAACGCTCCGCGTTTTGCCCTTTGGGCACCGCTCAGAATGACAATCTCTGTTCTGATTCCTCGTTCGCTCTGCACTGTCTATATGGTATTCTACACGATTTTTCTATAATAATCAACAAAAAGAAAAAGGCAGATGAAACTCATCTGCCCGCGTTTCGGATATGAAATTACTCGGCAAAGCCGGTGTTGATCAGATCGACAAGACCTTCTACCGCATCTATCTCGTCGGGACCGTCAGCAAAAATCTTGATCTGTGTGCCGCCGATAATGCCAAGCGACAAAACGCCGAGGAGACTCTTCGCGTTGACTTTTCTTTCATCCTTCTCAACCCAGATGGAAGACTTGTACTCATTAGCCTTCTGGATAAAGAAAGTTGCGGGACGAGCGTGGAGACCTGCTTTGTTCTGAACCATAACATCCTTAACGTACATACAAAACCCTCTTTTATGAAAAATAAATCGTTTTTTCTCTCAGGACAGTGTACCTGCCTTTGTAGTATTGTTATTATATCCCTATAATTTGACAAGGTCAACTATGAATTTTCATTTTTGTTTTGATATATAAACGAAAATTTTTTAACAATATTTTTCTTGTGCAAGTTTACTAATACACACAGAAACTTTTGCTATCACAGCGTGAAAAAACGGTTTTTACAGGGTCTCTTCGGCGATGATTTCTTCCGCCAACAGCCGCTCCTTCTCGCTCAGCGCCGCTTTGTCGAGCATATCGGGTCGCTTCTTCGCGGTCTCGATGATACTCATTTCCCGTCGCCATTTGCGGATGTTCTCGTGGTGACCGGACATCAGCACCTCGGGCACCTCACGGTCACGCCAGAGAGAAGGCTTCGTATATTGGGGATATTCCAATAGTCCGTCGTAGTGGGACTCTAAAGAAAAGCACTCCTCGTCGGAGAGCACGCCCTCCTGAAGCCTTGCAAGCGCGTCGACGAATACCAGCGCGGGCAGCTCGCCGCCGGTCAGCACATAGTCTCCGATCGAGATCTCTTCGTCGACATACTCGTCGATCACACGCTGGTCAACGCCCTCATAGTGGCCGCACAGGACACAGATATTCGGTTTTTCACTGAGTTCTTTGAGATGATCCTGCGTCAATGTTTTGCCCTTGGGAGACATATAGACGAGATAAGGCTTTTCTTCTGTCTCTTCACAGATATGCTCATAGCACAAGGCGATGGGCTCCGCCATCAGAAGCATCCCCATCCCGCCGCCGTACGTGGTATCGTCTACTCTCTTGTGCTTATCAAAGGCAAAGTCTCTAAGCTGGACGCAGTTGATCTGTACAGCGCCCTTCTTCCTCGCTCTGCCGATGATGCTCTCAGAAAGCACCGCCTCCATCATCTCGGGAAACAGCGTGATAATATCAATCCTCATCGTCAAACAATCCTTTCATCGGACGGATGTAGACCTTCTCTTCTTCAAAGTCCATACGGTCAATGATATCGGGGATCACGGGGATATAATAGAGCTTGCCGTCCTCGCCCTTCATCTCATAGACGTCGTTGGAGCCGGTCTTGAGAACGTCCTTGACGACGCCGTAGACCTCATTCGTCTCGCTGTCGGTGACCGAGAGCCCGATGATATCCTGCACAAAGTGCTCTCCCTCACTAAGAGGCGCGTCGTCGCGGTCGATATAGAGGATCTTGCCCCGGTAAGCGTCGGCTTCTTCGATAGAGCCCACGCCCTTGACCCGGATCAGCGCGATATTCTTATGCGGACGGCAGGAGACCGAGAGCGCCTCTCTTCCGCCGTCGAGATACAGCTTCTTGAATTTTGACAGAAACGCGGGGGTGTTGCACCAGCACTCGAGACGCATCTCGCCGGCGATCCCGTGGGTACCGACGATCTTGCCCGCTTCCAGATATTTCTTGATCATACTGACTCCTTTGCTTCAACCAAATCGGTTTCTTCTTTCTTTTCCTGTTTGGGCAGCAGGAATTGCGGCGTTTTGATAAAGCACGCCACCGCCGCCGCGGCAAGCATGACGGGTATCAGCCTCAGCGGGAAGATCAGCAGCAGCAACAGCACACTTGCGAGAGGCTTCTTCATCATATGCGCGATCAGCGCCGCTGTCACTACCGCCGTACAGAAGCCCGGATCCAGACCGATCAGCAGCGAACACGCATACCCTGCGCAGATTCCCGCGAAGATCACCGGGAAGAAATGTCCTCCCTTGAGTCCGGAGAAGATACACAGATTAGTCAGAAACAGCTTTAATACCGCGATGACCAGCAGCATCACCGCGCCGATCTCTGCGCCGGTCTCCATAACGTCCTCGATCTGATGCTCGCCGGAGAACATGGTCAGCGGCACCAGCGTACCGATCCCGCCCAGCGCGATACCGCCTATCACGCACCGAAGCACCACGCTCTTGAAAAGCCCCGTAAACCACGCGGCGAATTTGTGAAACGCAAAATAGAGATAACCGAGCGCAACGCCGACCAGCGTCAGCGGGATCGCCCAGAGATATTTGATCAGATCCATGCCTTCAAAGCGGATATCGGCAAAGCCGGTGGAACCGCCTGTCAGCTTGTTGAGCAGGATAAAGCATCCGAATGAGCTGATGATCGCTAAAAGATACAAGACGATCTTCTGCGCTTTAGGCAGTTTTGTATCCTCTTCTCCCTCCAGCGGCTCGACAAAGCCGAACATCGGAGAACGGAAGATCGTACCCAGCGACGCGCTGACGCCGATCTTCGTCAGATCCTCCAGCTCGCCCGAGAACTTCTTGAGCTTGTCGCCGACCCATGTGCACAGTCCCGCGATCACGCCGGTCAATCCCGCCTCGGGACCGATAGAAGCGCCCAAAAGCAGCGGAAACAGCGCCGCCCCCAGCACCGCTAAGATATTGTGATAGGGATAGCGGTTGTTCTTTTTGACCTGCGCCATGACGACGCCCAGCTCCTCGGGATAGTCGCCGAACTTCTTTTTATACAATCCGATCAGAAAGGAGCCGATCAGACAGACCGCGATCGTATAGAAAGGAAAAGACACCTTGGAGGGCGCAAACACCCACAGGTATTCTATCCCGATATTCATCACTTTCAGAAACGTCCAGATGATCGCGCCGGTCACCGCGCCGAGCAGCACGGTATACAGACCGAACAGCAGATAGTTCTTCAGCTTCGTCATAAAAGCCTCCGTCAATCGATTATGGTTTATTCTATACTATTATATCGGGTCTTCTGTTGATTTTCAACAAAAAACAGGAGAAATATTTTGAAGATGTCACAGAAAAACGAAAAACGGTTGAAAATAGACGCATATGCCGATATAATGTAAGTTGCAAATATTTTTTATCAATGAAAGGATGTTTTATATGACCGTTTTATCTATCATTCTGGGCGTACTGCTGATCATCGGCGGCATCGTATGTCTTGCTACCCCGATCGGAACCGCATTCTCTTTGATGTATTTCTTCATGATTCTGCTGTTCGTCATGGGTATCTTCTCCTTCATCAGATGTATCGTGTATAAAGAGTTCGGTATCGAGTTCGCGTTTGCGATCATCACCATGATCGCCGGACTTCTGATCCTCTTCTCCCCGTACGCTACCTTCATTACCGAGCTTGTTATGATCTATATTATGGCAGGCTGGCTCGTTGTGCGCGGCATCGTCGGCATCGTTATGGCAGTAAAGGTGAAGCCCCTCACCAGCGGCGGTCTGTTCGCAGCGGCGCTGATCATTAGTATCCTGACGATCTTAGCGGGTATCTACTCCTTCTTCCATCCCGTATTCTTCGGCGGCTTCTTGGGCCTGTTAGCCGGCTGCTTCTTCATCGTCGCGGGCGTCGATCTGATCGGTGACAGCATTATCGCCAAACAAAACCAAGACGATGAAACCGATTAAAAGAATCTCAAAGCTCCTCTGGCACACGGGAGCGATCAAAATATTCTTTGCGTATGTGGTCGTGCTGTGTATATCCGGTTTTGTACTGCGGTTTATCGAGCCGAAGGTACATACGTTCTTTGACGGGATCTACTTCAGCTTTGTCGCCTCAACCACCATCGGCTTCGGCGATATCGCGCCCGTCACCGTGCTCGGCAAGATCATCACCATATTGATCACGCTGGTCGGGATCCTCACCGTGGCGATGGTGCCCGGCGTGGTGGTCGCCTACTACACCGAGTATCTCAAAATCAGAGAGAACGAGACGATCTCGCTCTTTTTGGAAAAGCTCGAACACCTGCCCGAACTGGACAAAGAAGAATTAGAAGACCTCTCAGAGCGGGTCAAGCGGTTCAACAAGAACCGAAAAAGAAAAAGTCCTGACTGAAAAATGCCCTCCCTTGTTAATACAAAGGAGGGTATCGTTTTATTCTCATATAAGAGATTGCCAATCTCTGCGCGCATAAAGGACTCGGATCACTTTCACTTCACACGCCTTTTCATCTACGGTATAAAATGCACTGTAGTTTTTGATCTGAATCATTCTCAGCTCATGGTTTGGAAAACGCTCGGTCAGGATCGGGTTGTATCTTTTGGGAAACTCACATAGTTTATACAACTCCGATTTGATTGTCATATAATAGCGGGAAGCTGTTTTAGGCTCATCAAACTCTTCCTTGATGTAGTCAACGATATCGATGATATCCTCCTGCGCCAACGGTTCGATAACGAGTTTATACTTCTTCAAAGCCATACTCCTTCTCTAAGTTTTTAAAAAACTCATCAGCAGGAATACCTTTGCCGGATTCGGCAGCTTTCAGCCCCTCATCAAGAAGGTGATGAAGCTCTTCACGAGCAGTCAGACGTTCGTACTCAGCGTTGGAAAGCACCACGAGATCACCCGCGCCGTTCTTGGTAATATAGACGGGACGGTTGTATTTGTGGCAGAATTCGGAGATCTCATTATAATGATTGCGTAAATCGGAGCTGGGTCTTATCATAGCCATAATATCACCTCATAGCGTTATTATATACATATTCTATCAAAATATTGATATATTGTCAAGAGCGACACCAAAGAAAGAAGGCCGACGCGAAATTCGCGTCAGCCTTTTTGACTGTTAGAAATACTTTTGTGTTAAAACTATGATTAGTCTATCTCAACCATAACTTTTTCGTTCTTGCGGATAGCCGCGGAACGCGCTACGGTACGGATAGCCTTGGCGATTCTGCCCTGCTTGCCGATGATGCGGCCCATGTCGCCTTCCGCAACATGGATATGATATACTACGGTACCTTCTTCATTGGGCTCGTCAGCGGTAACCTCGACTGCATCGGGCTCTTCAACTAATCCTTTAGCGATTGTTAACAGTAATTCTTTCATAAATGGATCCTTTCGCGTTTGCTAAATCGATTAAAAAAATGCCACTTCGATTTAGACTTAGATAATGCCTGTGTTCTTTAAAAGTGCTTTTACGGTATCGGTCGGCTGAGCGCCCTTAGCGATCCACTCTTTGACCTTATCCGCGTCAACCTTGACCTCAGAGGGTTCTGTGGTGGGGTTGTAGGTGCCGATCTCTTCGATGAAGCGACCGTCTCTGGGATAACGGGAATCCGCTACCACGATGCGATAGAAGGGGTTCTTCTTCGCGCCCATTCTTCTGAGTCTGATTTTGACCATGGTTCTTCCTCCTTTTTATAAGATAAAATATATATTATTTACCAATGTAATGATTGGCGAATAAACAAGGTTTTAGGGCGTCATTCCGAGGAGTGACCCCTGCGGTCACGACGTGGAAATACGAGTGGTTAGTGTTTAGTGGATTGCGGTTAGTAACTATCCATAGCCGTCCGCAGGACCCTACACACTAATCACTAATCACTAATCACTAACAACTAATCACTATATTAGTGACAAGGGGATTCTTCGGGGCTGAAGCCCCTCTGAATGACAATTACTAACCGGGTGAGGGCGGAGCCCTCCCACATCTATTCTCTCTTCTCTATTCTCTCTTCACTATAATATGGGTGAGGGCAGAGCACGCCCTTTACTCTTCACTCTTCACTCTTAGTTCTTCACTCAAACGATCACA
>CAZPOG010000030.1:0-17680 GCA_964588105.1 uncultured Ruminococcus sp.
TATCCCCTTCTAGGGGTTGTGCAAACCACCCGTTGAACGGGTGGTTTTGATTATTATATTTACTTGTATAATAATAATCGTTTATATTCTTGTTTGGGCGATTTCCTTTACCGCGCCGATCGCCTGATCGATCTCGTCTTCCGTGTTGAAATACGAGAAGCTGAATCTCACAGCGCCCTGTTCTTTGGTGCCGAGCGCGAGGTGCAGTCTCGGTGCGCAGTGAGCTCCCGCGCGGACAGCGATCCCGTATCTCTCAAACAGGAGATCGGCAACTTCGCCGGAGTCCATTTCGCCGATATTCAGCGTAACGATAGCAGCGTGATCTCTGCTAAAGTCGCCGTAGATTTTGATTCGGTCGATCTCTTTTACACCGTGATAAAACCGCTGTGTCAGCTGTGTTTCTTTCTGTTCGATCTGATCCAAGCCGATCTTGTTGATAAAGTCGATTGCCGCGGACAGTCCCGCGATCCCGTGACCGTTGAGCGTGCCGGCTTCCAGCCGCGTGGGCAGTCTGTCGGGCTGTGTGGGGCTGTAGGTTTGTACACCTGTACCTCCGACGAGAAGCGGACGGATCATAACGCCTTTTCGGATACACATCCCGCCGGTCCCCTGCGGGCCCATCAGCCCTTTGTGACCGGTGAAGCACAGGACATCGATCCCGAGAGCTTCCACATCGATCGGCTTTGTTCCCGCTGTCTGGGCGGCGTCGACGATCAGCAGGATATCGTGACCGTGGGCGATCTCACCGATGCGCTTGATATCGGTCATGTTACCTGTCAGGTTTGACGCGTGGGTACAGACGATCGCTTTGGTGTTCGGTCTGATCAAACGCTCAAAGTCGTCATAGTTCAAGTTGCCGTTTCTATCAGCCGGAACAAAATCAACTTCTACACCGCGTTCCTTCTGTATGCGGTACAGGGGACGCAGGACGGAGTTGTGTTCCAGATCGGTCGAGATCACATGGTCGCCCTGTGACAGGACGCCGTCAATCGCTGTATTCAGCGCTTGGGTAGCGTTGTTGGTAAATACCACATGATCCGGTCGATTGCAATTGAAAAGTTCTGCGAGCTTCACTCTGGTATCATATACAGCGCTTGCCGCATCAATGCTGTAGCCGTGAGCGCCGCGGGCGGTGTTGCCGAGCGTTTGCAGCGCTTTGATGATCGCCTGACCTACCGCGGGCGGCTTGGTTAAGGTGGTAGCGGCGTTATCAAGATATATCATAAATCATTCTTCCTTGCTGTTTTGCAGATCGGTGAAAAAGGAGAATTTCTCATCCAACAGCTGATCCGCGTATTTTTCCAGATCCGCGCAGTATTCGTCGTAGGCGCGGAGCATCAAAACGGCGTTGTCCGTCAGCGTTGCGCCGCCGCCGTTCTTGCCGCCGATGGTGGAGTTGACCAGCTTGAATCCGAGATGTTCTTCACAATTTTTGAGGATCGTCCATGCTTTGGAGTACGCCATGCCCATCGAGGCCGCCGCGGATCGCAGGGAGTGAAACTTGTCTACACGGCGCAGCAGCGCGGCGATCCCGGGACCAAAACATTTTTCATCGGTGAACAGACGTACCGAAATCCTTGCATTGAGCTGTTTATCCATAGCGAAGCGCTCCTTTGTTACTCTATGATCGTATTATATCCCATAATTCTCCTATCGTCAATGTCGGGTTCGTCTTGCAAATCTTCGTTTCCTTTGTTATAATAGTTTCGTTATACTATAAAAAGAATATCCGCTGAAGGATGGATCCCCGATATGAGAGAAAAAAAGCAATGTGTGATCGTCACGTTCTACACGACGGCAGAGGCAATGGCGACAAAAAAGCTCTGCGAAAAAAAGAAGATTGCGGGCAAATTGATCTCCGCGCCGCGCTCACTTTCCGCCGACTGCGGGATCGCATGGTGCTCGGACGTCGGACTTTTTGAAACGCTGAAAAACGCTTTAGACGATGCGGATATCGAAGTGGCGGGATTTCACGAGCTCATGATGTAAAGGGAACAGGGAAATGAAAATATCGCAGATTCTTCAGATAAAACCGGGCGTCACCGCGCTGATCGGCGGCGGGGGGAAAACAACATTGATGTACAGGCTCGCTGAAGAGCTTTCTGAACGCGGCACCGTGATCGTTTGCACTTCGACAAAAATAGTCGAGCCCGAGAATATGGTAGTTTTGACAGGCGATTCCAACGAAGAGATCATATCATCGCTGTCACACCGTCGAATCCTTTGTGTCGGCACAAGAATCGATGGGGGAAAGCTTTCCGCGCCCGCGATCGGCTTTGACGAGCTGAAAGAACTCGCCGACTATGTGATCGTTGAGGCGGACGGCGCTCATCGATTACCTATCAAGGCTCACGCAGCATACGAGCCGGTGATCCCGAAAGAAACGAACAGAACGGTTCTGGTGATCGGCGCGGACGCGTTCGGTCTGCCAATTTCCAGAATCTGTCACAGACCCGAGCTGTTCGCCAATATCGCAGGTGTTGAGATCGAGTCGATCGTGACGCCTGAGATCGTGTCTCGGGTAATTACAAAAGAGCGTCTGGGAAATTGTTTATTCATCAATAAAGTGGAAGACGAGGAGAAAGAGATATACGCACGCGAGCTTGCAGATAAGCTTGATCTGCCGGTAATCGCAGGAAGTCTGAGAAGGGAGGAATATCTATGTTTGTGTTGATTCGCGGCGCGGGTGATCTCGCGAGCGGTATTGCACTGCGGCTGTGGCACAGCGGATTTGACGTTGTGATGACCGAAACGGATCATCCGACCTGTATCAGACGCACGGTATCCTTTGCCGACGCGGTACTAAACGGCAGGGCGGACGTGGAGGACGTCAGCGCGCAGAAAGCCGAGAACATCACGCATATGAAAGAACTGCTCAAGAGAAACATCCTTCCGGTTTTTGTGGATCCGGAGTGTGAGTGCCTCCGTGAACTCAAACCCGACGTCTTAGTTGACGCGATTTTAGCTAAGAGGAATCTGGGAACCAAGATCACCGACGCGCCGATCGTGATCGGTGTAGGACCCGGCTTTGAAGCAGGAGTCGACTGCCACGCGGTGATCGAGACCATGAGAGGCCACACCTTGGGACGCGCGATCTATAAGGGATCCGCGCTGTCCAATACGAACATCCCCGGTCGTATCGGCGGCTTTACGGGAGAGCGCGTGCTCAGAGCGCCCGACAGCGGCGTTTTTAAAGGTACGCGTCAGATCGGCGATATGGTCGAAGCGGGTGATGTCGTCGGATATGTCGGCGACAAGCCTATGGTATGCACCATCGGCGGCGTGCTGCGCGGTCTGCTTTCGGACGGGACAGCGACACATGAAGGTATGAAAGCCGGCGACGTGGACCCGAGAGGGAAGAAGGAGTACTGCGATACGGTATCCGACAAGGCGCTTTCCGTCGCGGGAGGCGTATTGGAAGCGATACTTCATTTATACACGATAAAAGGTGAATTTTAATGAACGATCAAATCAAACTTACCAAGCTTGCGAATTGCGCGGGCTGCGGCGCAAAGGTCGGCGCGGGTGTGCTCGCAAAGCTCTTGGATGGTTTACAGGTACGAAAAGATGAGAATCTTCTGGTAGGATTTGACAAGAGCGACGACGCGAGCGTCTACAAAGTGACTGACGACCTCGCGCTGGTGCAGACGGTGGATTTCTTCCCGCCGATCGCCGACGATCCCTATACCTTCGGCGCGATCGCCGCGACCAACGCACTGTCGGACGTTTACGCGATGGGCGGCGAGCCGAAGCTGGCGCTGAATATCATGGCGGTGCCAAAGGATCTTCCGAAGGAAGCGGTGCATCAGATCCTGCGCGGCGGCTATGAGAAGGCTTATGAAGCGGGAGCGATCATCACGGGCGGACACAGTATTCTCGACGACGAGCCGAAATACGGTCTTGCCGTCACGGGCTTCGTCCATCCCGATAAGGTGCTGACGAACAGCGGCGCAAAAGTTGGCGATGCGCTGCTGCTGACAAAGCCGCTCGGCATCGGGATCCTGACGACAGCGGCAAAGGCGGATTTAGTCAGTGAAGATATGATGGCTTATGCGATAGAGCTGATGACAACGCTGAACAAATCCGCGCGCGATGCGATGGTCAAATACCGCGTACACGCCTGTACGGACGTCACCGGTTTTGCCCTGCTCGGTCACAGCTGTGAGATGGCGCAGGGAAGCGACGTGGAGATCCATATCGACGTTGACGCGATCGACCTGATTCCCGACGCGCTGGAATTTGCGCGCAGCGGCATTCTGCCCGAGGGGATGTATCGCAACCGTAATTTTGCCGAAGCATATGTCGATCCCGGTGAGGTGGAGCTTGCCAAGCAGGATATGCTCTATGATCCGCAGACGTCGGGAGGTCTTTTGATCGCGGTTCATCCCGACGACGCCGATGCGCTGTTTGAAAAGCTGAAAGAGGCGGTCCCCTCCGCGCAGAGGATCGGCACGGTCAGAGAATACCGCGGCGGCGCGAGGATCTATCTGCATTGATATTGATGCTTGTGAAGAGTGGCGGGCGGTCAAACGTCGTATTTTCACTCTTGACATATATACCGTTATACTTTAAAATGAATAACGAATTCAACAGGACGTACAATTGCTTTTCGTCCTAAGGAAAGAAGGAGAAAAAATGAGTAAGAAAATCAACATCTGGGTCATTGTCACCGGCGTAGTGATCGGCGCGGCGGCTCTGTTGCTGACAGCGTTCGGCAACCCTGCCAACATGGGCTTTTGTATCGCTTGCTTTTTGCGTGATATCGCGGGCGCGACCCATCTGCATTCCGCTCCCGTCGTGCAGTATGTCCGTCCCGAGATCATCGGACTGGTACTGGGCTCAACCATTATGGCGCTGGCGACAAAGGAATTCAAGGCTAAGGCTGGCTCCGCTCCCGCGACCCGCTTCATCCTCGGCGCGTTTGTAATGATCGGCGCGCTGGTATTCCTCGGATGTCCGCTGAGAATGGTCATCCGTATGGGCGGCGGCGACCTTAACGCCTTCGTAGGCTTTGTCGGCTTTGCGATCGGTATCCTGATCGGTATCTTTTTCATTAAGAAGGGCTTTACGCTCAAGCGCAATCATCCCTCCACCTTAAGCGAAGGGATGGCGATGCCCGGTCTGATGATCGGACTGCTGGTGCTGATGATCGCTGTTCCCGCGATCTTCGCGTTCTCCGAGGAGGGCCCCGGCTCCAAGCACGCCCCGCTGATCCTCTCGCTGGTCGTTGCAATCGTTGTCGGCGCTCTCGCGCAGAGATCGCGAATCTGTATGGTCGGCGGAATGCGTGATTCGATTATGTTCAAAGACTTCAACCTGATCATCGGCTTCGGCGCGATTTTTGTCACCGTACTCTTAGGAAATATTATCCTCGGCAACTTCAAGGGCTTTTCTTTCCAGGGGCAGCCTATCGCTCATTCGAGCTGGCTGTGGAATCTGCTGGGTATGGCTCTTGTCGGCTGGGGCAGCGTGCTGCTCGGCGGATGTCCCTTAAGACAGCTGATCTTAGCCGGTGAGGGCAACGGCGATTCTGCCGTGACCGTGCTGGGTATGATCACAGGCGCGGCGTTCGCGCACAACTTCGGTCTTGCCGGCGCTGCCGATAAGGTCTTGGAAGACGGAACCTATGTTGTAGGCGGTGTCGGTACAGCAGGTAAGATTGCTGTCGGTATCGGCTTTGCCGTGCTGATCATTATATCCGTTGTCAACACGTTTATTAAGAAGAAGGAGGAGGCTTAACATGATCGACGCCAGAGGTTTGAGCTGTCCCATGCCCGTGGTCATGGTACAGAACGAGGTCAAGAAAAACGCTCCCGATGAACTGAAGGTTCAGGTCGACAGCATGGTTTGTGTGGAGAATATTACACGCTTTGCCAACACCAAGAAGTACGACGTCGAAGTAACCAAGAAAGACGGGGAGTTTGAGCTTACCCTCAAAAAGCAAAAATAAAAAAGAAATACCCAAGTCCGCCGTTCAGCGCAGGTTGATCGGCGGATTTTTTCTTGACCGATGTTCGGCGGAAAGAATAACGAAATATATAAGATTTCCAATTGATTATTTAGTTATCGTATGATACAATAACGATGAGTAAGTATATCACTTGTTAAGACACAGAAGGGGTATCGTTTCATGGCGACATTTTCGGTCAACGGCAGAACCGTCACGGTAGAAAAAAACCAAAAGTTAATCAGGTATCTGCGCGATGAGCTGAAACTGACCAGCGTCAAGGACGGCTGCAGCGAGGGCGCTTGCGGCACCTGTCATGTGCTGATCGACGGCAAGCTGACAAAGGCGTGTATTCCTCAGACGGACCGGCTGGAGGGAAAGTCTGTTATCACCGCAGAAGGACTCTCGGATTTTGAGAAAGAGGCGTATACCTACGCCTTCGGAAAAGCCGGAGCGGTTCAGTGCGGCTTTTGCATCCCCGGCATGATCATGGCGGCAAAGTCGCTGATCGACGTCAATTCCGATCCCACCCGAGAAGAAGCTGCCTACGCGATCAGAAACAACATCTGCCGCTGTACCGGTTATGTGAAGATCATCGACGGCATCCTGCTTGCAGCCAAGGTTATCAGAGAAAAAAAGATCCCCTTTGAGGATCATGATTATGCGGTCGGCTCCCGCGTGACACGCATCGACGTAGCGGAGAAGGTACAGGGCTACGGCAAGTACCCCGACGACATTTATGTGGACGGCATGTGTTACGGCAGCGCTGTGCGCAGCGTGTTCCCGCGCGCCCGTGTGCTCTCGATCGACACCAAAGAGGCAGAAAGCCTGCCCGGCGTCGTGTGTGTTTTGACGGCAAAGGACATTCCCGGGAAGAACTACGTCGGTCATATCAAAAAGGATCAGCCCACCCTGATCCCCGTGGGAGAGATCACCCACTATCTGGGAGACTCCGTTGCCTTGGTGTGCGCGAAGGACAGAGAAACGCTGGAACAAGCGAAGAAGCTCGTCAAGGTAGAGTACGAAGTCTTAGAGGCGGTTCATAACCCCGAAGAAGCGGCAAGAGAAGACGCTCCGCTTGTTTTTGAAACCGAAGAAAACAACTTGCAGGCATACAGGCACGTCTCCCGCGGCGACGCTCAGGGCGCGATCAAAAACGCCAAGTATGTCCTTTCCCATCATTTTGAGACCCCGTGGACAGAGCACGCGTTCTTGGAGCCCGAATGCTGTGTCGCGATCCCGCTCGAAAACGGCGGCGTCAAGCTCTTGACGACCGACCAGAGCGCTCACACCACGCTTCACGAATGCGCCCAGATGCTCGGCGTGGACTATGACCACTGCTTGGTGGAAAACCAGCTTGTCGGAGGAGGCTTCGGCGGCAAAGAAGATATGTCCGTCCAGCATCACGCTGCGCTGATCGCATATGTGGCGAAAGTGCCCGTGAAGGTCAAGCTCACAAGAAGCGAGTCGATCCTGATCCACCCGAAACGCCATCCCTTCAAAATGGACTTTACCATGGGCTGTGATGAGAACGGAATCATACAGGGCGTCAAAGCGAGCGTCGTATCCGATACCGGCGCGTTTGCGTCCTTGGGCGGTCCCGTGCTCGAGCGCGCGTGTACCCACGCGGCAGGGCCTTACGCTTATGAGAATTTTGAGATAGAAGGAAGCGCGTATTATACCAACAATCCCCCTGCCGGAGCTTTCAGAGGCTTCGGCGTGACCCAGACCTGTTTCGCTGTCGAGTCACTTCTCAACGAGATGGCGGATCTCGTCGGGATCTCACCGTGGGAGATACGATACAGAAACGCGATCCGTCCCGGGGGCGTTTTGCCGAACGGTCAGATCGTCGGCGCGGAAACCGGCCTCATAGAAACACTGGAAGCGGTCAAGCCCTACTATGACGAAGCTGTCAAGAACGGAGAGCCGATTGGTCTTGCCTGCGCAATGAAGAACGCGGGCGTCGGTGTGGGTCTTCCCGACTGGGGCAGAGCCAAGCTGATCGTCGAAGACGACGCGAAGGTTCATATCTATTCCGGAGCTTCCTGTATCGGACAGGGCTTAGGTACGGTGCTGACCCAGATGGTGGTCACAAACGCGCACTTATCTCCCGACGATATCGTATATGAGAGAAGCAACACGTGGATCGCTCCCGACTCGGGAGATACTTCCGGCTCGCGCCAGACGCTGATCACCGGCGAGGCGTGCAGACGAGCCTGTGAAAAGTTAGTCAAAGCGCTCGAAGGAAAAACGCTTTCCGATCTGATCGGACAGGAGTTCTACGGCGAGTATCTCGCCAAGACCGACCCTCTCGGCGCGGATGTGCCGAACCCGGTATCCCATGTGGCGTACGGCTACGCGACCCAGATGTGTATTCTGGATAAAGAAACCGGAAAAATCAAAAAGCTGATCGCCGCTCACGACGTCGGCAAAGCAGTGAATCCTCTGTCCTGTGAAGGACAGATCGAGGGAGGCATGGTGATGTCGATGGGCTTTGCGCTGACAGAGCAGTACCCGATCGACGATAACTGTAAGCCGACTGCAAAGTTTGGTACCCTCGGTCTGTTCAAGGCGAACCAGATCCCGCCCGAGATCAAGGCGATCGTGGTAGAAAAACCCGGACTCGATCTTGCGAACGGCGCGATCGGTATCGGAGAGATCACCTCGATCCCGACCGCTCCCGCGATATCTGACGCCTACTTCAGACTCGACGGTCAGCGGCGTTTCTCGCTGCCATTAGAGAACACACCCTATTCCCGCAAAAAATAAAAGCTCCCTATAGAAAGGAAGCTCAAGCTGTTGAGAATACACTGTCATTTTGAGGAGAGGCACCGCCTCGACGTGGGAATCCCCCGAATAGGAGCAGTTTGTCACAGTTTCCGTCATTGAGAGGAAGGGGATTGCCACAGCCCCTTTGGGGCTTCGCAATGACACAAACACATTAACGTCGGATCATATCCTCCGGTGTATCGATGTCCGCAAGCTCTTCTGCGCAGACTTCAAAGAGGATCAGTTGATCTTCATGATGTTCGATCACGGATCTGCCGCCTTTGTCGCCGGACAGACGGCACAGCTCGTCAAAGTACGCCTTGGGAAACACACAGGGATTGCCTCTTTTCCCGTTGCTGCTCATGCTGACGATATGATCGGGATGAGAGCAAAAGACATCAAGCATTCCGGATATACTCTCGCGTTTGAGATTTGGCTGATCGGCTACCTGATAGAGGATCCCGTCGCAGTCATCTTTCAGCGCCTCGGTCCCGAGCTTGACACTGTGGCTGAGACCCCACTCGGGATGATGATTGATAACCGTTTGATAGCCGAATCTTTCGGCGAGAGCGGCAACGCTGTCATACTGTGTGACGACCATGGCGCTGAAAAGCTTTTCTGCGGGAACGGCTTCAAGGGCGCATTCTATCATGGATTTCCCGTTGACAGTTGCCAAGAGCTTGTTTTCTTTGAAGCGCGTCGAGTTTCCGGCGGCAAGGATCACACAGCCGATTTTAAGTTGATGGTTGGTTTTCAAATTACCACATCCTTTGACAAGATCATTTTACCGTATGATTCCTATTGATGTCAAGATAAGTATGTATCATCATTTTAAGATATATTCATTATTCATTCCTTCCAAGGAGGAGTAAGATCATGAACAAAACAGGAAAAAGTGTCGCAAGGGTAGACGGCTACGACAAAGCTTCCGGCAGAACCAAGTATTATGAAGATCGTATGCCTGCGGACGCGCTGTATGTGCGTATCAAGCACGCCGAGAAGGCGCACGCGATCGTCAAGTCGATCGATACTTCCTTAGCGCTTCAGGTCCCGGGAGTCGTCAAGGTGCTGACCTGCTTTGACGTACCGGATATCCCTTTCCCCACCGCGGGACATCCGTGGTCGATGGATCCGGGACATCAGGATGTAGCGGACAGAAAACTGCTCAACACCCACGTCCGTTACTGGGGCGACGACGTCGCTGTCGTCATCGCAGATAACGAAGTTGCGGCAATGCAGGGCGTGCGTGCGCTTACCGTCGAATACGAAGAACTGCCCTTTGTTCTGGACGTTCAAAAAGCGATGGAGGACGGCGCGCCGCAGCTGCACGAGGAGTACCCCCATAATCTTTTGAAGCATACCCAGAACCGGATCGGCGACTATCAAAGAGCGATCAAAGAAGAAGGACTGATCAAGGTCGAGGGCTGGTACGAGACCCCTACCGTTCAGCACTGTCATATCGAGAATCACGGCTGTTTTGCCTATGAGGAGAACGGCCGTATCACGGTGGTATCGTCCACCCAGATCCCGCATATCATCCGCCGCGTGGTCGGACAGGCGCTCGGCAGACCGTGGGGCGATGTCAGGATCATCAAGCCGTATATCGGCGGCGGCTTCGGAAACAAGCAGGACGCGCTGTACGAGCCGCTGTGCGCGTGGTGTTCCACACAGGTGGGCGGACGCTGTGTCCGTATCGACTGCTCGAGAGAAGAGACCTTTGTCTCCAATCGTGTGCGTCACGCGATCCGTTTTCATATCGTATCATGGCTGAAGAAAGACGGCTCGATCTTTGCGAGAAAGGTAGAGCTCTTCTCCAACCAGGGCGCCTATGCCTCTCACGGCCATTCGATCGTCGCAAAGGCGATGGGCTCCTTCCATCAGCATTATCCCTGCCCCAACATGGAGTGCGACAGCTATACGGTCTATACCAACAGACCCGCCGCGGGAGCGATGCGCGGCTACGGTATGCCGCAGGCGTCCTTTGCGGACGAAGCCAACATCGAAGACTGCGCCCGCGTTATCGGTATGGAGCCGATGGAATTCAGGCGTAAAAATATCATGCCCGACGGTTACAAAGACAACTTCACCGGCAACGTCAACTATTTTGACTCCTTCAGATCGTGTATGAATAAGGGAGCCGAAGTCATTGACTACGAACGCAAGAAAGAAGCATACAAAAACGACAGCGGTCCCATCCGCCGCGGTATCGGAATGGCGACATTCTGGTACAACACCGCGGTGTATCCCATCTCTTTGGAGACCTCGTCCAACCGCATGCTCTTAAATCTCGACGGCACGGTCACCATGCAGTGCGGCGAGACTGAGATCGGACAGGGAGCCGACACGGCATATGCCCAGATGACGGCGCAGGCAGTAGGGCTTAGAAGCTACAAGGACGTGCATGTCGTCTCCTGTCAGGATACCGACACCACTCCCACGGGCTTGGGCGCGTACGCTTCCCGCCAGACCTATGTTGCGGGTTTTTCGATCAAGCAGACCGCGGAACTCTTAAAAGAAAAAATCCTCAAATACGCCGCTGAGACATTGCATCAGGCGGCAGAAGATATGGATATCGAGGACGGCAATATCATCAGAAAAGACGACAAACAGGTGCTGATGAGCCTTAAAGATCTTTCGATGACCGCCCAGTATAATCCCGTCCACAGCGAGCATCTCACCGCCGAATCTACCTTTACGATCCGCAGCAACGCCTATTCCTTCGGCTGTACCTTCGCGGAGGTTGAGGTCGATATCGAGATGTGCAAGGCGAAGGTTTTAAGGATCGTCAATGTACACGACTGCGGCAATCTGATCAACCCCGCTCTTGCCGAAGCGCAGGTGCACGGCGGCATGTCCATGGCGATCGGTTACGGTCTGAGCGAACAGCTGATCTTTGACGAAAAGACCGGCAGACCGCTCAACAACAACCTGCTCGACTATAAGCTCTCGACCTTTATGGATCACCCGAATCTCGAGGCGTACTTTATCGAGAACGCCGAGCCGACCTCTCCCTTCGGCACCAAGGCTTTGGGTGAGCCTCCGGCTTGTTCGGGAGCTCCGGCGATCCGCAACGCGATACTCGACGCGACCGGCGTCGCCATCAACAGGACTCCGATCAATCCGCATGTCCTCTTTGCCGAATTCAGCAAAGCCGGACTGATCAACGACCCGTGGAAGGAGGATGAATCTCATGTATGATATGAAAGCGCTGTATGAAGCCGAAAGCGTGGAACACGCGATATCCCTGCGCTTGGAGCATCCCGAGGCTCAGATCATCGCGGGAGGTTCGGATGTACTGGTACAGATGCGCGAGGGAAGACGCGCCGGCAAGGAGCTGATCTCGATCTACATGATCGACGAGATGCGCGGCGTCAGTATCGACAAGGATGAGAATATCCGGATCGGGTCTCTCACGAGCTTTTCGCATATCACCCGCGACCCGATCGTTAAGCAGTATATTAACGTCTTAGGCGAAGCGGTCGATCAGGTCGGATCTCCCCAGATCAGGAACATCGGCACCATCGGCGGCAACACCTGCAACGGCGTGACTTCGGCGGACTCCGCTTCGACCCTTCACGCGTGGGAGGCAATCGTGGAGCTGACCGGCAAGAACGGCGTCAGGCGCATCCCGATCAAAGATTTTTATATCAAAGCGGGCGTCGTCGATATCCGCGCCGATGAAGGCGAAATCCAGACGGCGATCCTGATCCCCAAAGCAAGCTACGAGAACACCTTCGGACATTATATCAAGTACGGTATGCGCAACGCGATGGAGATTGCGTCCCTCGGCTGCTCCGTCAATGTGCGCCTCAGCGAGGATAAAAAGACCATCGAGCGATGCCGTATCGCCTATGGCGTCGCGGGACCCGTCCCGATGCGCGCGCCGAGCGCGGAGGCTGTCGCGAACGGCAGCGTGATCTGTGCTTCTCTCATAGATGAGTTCGCGCTTGCCGTGCTGAACGATATCAACCCGCGCAACTCGTGGAGAGCGAGCCGTGACTTCAGACTGCATATCGCCGTGGAGATGGCAAAGCGCTGTCTTTCTGAATCTATCAAAAAAGCCGGAGGTGTGATCGAATGAGCCAGTATAAAACAGTTCACTGCAACATCAACGGCAAAGACGTTGAAAGGTCGGTAGACGTTCGCGCGTCGCTGACCGATATGCTGAGAAACGAGTATCACCTGACGTCTGTGAAGAAGGGCTGTGAGGTCGGCGAATGCGGCGCGTGCAACGTGCTGATCGACGGCGAGGCGTTCAACTCCTGCATCTACCTTGCCGTCTGGGCAGAAGGAAAGCATATCCTGACGCTGGAAGGCTTGGCGGGTCCGAACGGAGAGCTCTCGGATATCCAGCAGGCGTTCATCGACGAGACCGCGATCCAGTGCGGCTTCTGCACCCCGGGCTTTATCATGACGGCAGAAGAGATCTTAGAGGCGAACACCCTCTATACCGACGATGAGCTCAGAAAGCTCCTCTCCGGTCATCTGTGCCGCTGTACAGGCTATGAGAATATTTTCCGCGCCGTGAAGAAGACGATGTACCGCCGCCTCGGCAAAGAGATCGATTTTTGATCATCAATTCCAATCATAAAAGCTTACCGATAACTGACATCATTTCATCAGTTATCGGTACTTTTTCCTTTATGGGGTGGAAATTGATTTTGATTTGTGCTATGATAGGGCAGAACAGTAAAATCAGCGCGGGAAAATCGCGCAAGAGGATGATGTAATGAGTAAAAAATATGTAATGGGAAACGGCGCGATCGCTCTGGGCGCTTTAAAGGCGGGGGTGAATCTGGTCGCGGGATATCCCGGGACGCCGTCGTCGGAGATCATCGAGACGGTCGCCAAATATCCCCATGAGGGAACGTATGTAGAATGGTCTGTCAACGAAAAGGCGGCGATGGAGGTCGCGTCAGCCGCGGCGTACTGCGGCGCGAGAGCCATGGTGACGATGAAGCAGGTGGGTCTGAACGTTGCGTCGGATCCGCTGATGAGCCTCGCTTATGTCGGCGTCAAGGGCGGCATGGTCGTGGTATCGGCGGACGATCCCGGCCCCATCTCTTCCCAGACCGAACAGGATACCAGACGTTTCTCGGAGTTTGCGCGGATCCCTGTTTTTGATCCCTCTTCTCCCGAGGAGGCGTTCGAGATGGTACAGGACGCGTTCCTTTATTCAGAGAAGTATCACACGCCGGTGATCCTGCGTCCCACCACCAGAGTGGATCACGCCTACGCGTCCATCGAGTCGCCGGACACCTTTACAGCGAAAGAATACGAAGGATTTGTCAAGGATTCGAAAAAGTGGGTCATCTTCCCGCGGCTGTCCTTCATGAACCATAGGATGATAGAAAAAAGAAATATCGAAATAGGGGAGGACTTCTCCTCCTGCCGATTCAACACGGTATCAGGCAGCTCACAGAAGGCTGTTATCGCCACAGGAGTGAGCTATGCCTACGCGGGAGAGTTCTTGAAAGATTATCCTGAGATACGCCTGATCAAGGTGGGCACACCCTATCCTCTGCCGGAGAGCTTCCTTTTAACGGCGCTCGAGGGCGTCAGCGAAGTCCTTTGCTTTGAAGAGCTCAGCCCGTATATCGAAGAAAGTCTGTTAAAGCTGATCGGCAAGCATCACCTTGCTGTCAACGTGTACGGAAAGCTCACCGGCGATGTGCCGCCGAGCGGAGAGAATGACTCAGACAGCGCGAGACGGATCATCAGCCGTTTTCTGGGATTGGATATCTCCGAGAGCAATGTAGATCTGTCCGACGCACCCCAGCCTCCCGCTCGTCCGCCCGTACTGTGCGCCGGCTGTCCTCACCGTGCGTCCTTCTATGCCGTCAAACAGGCGATGAAGGGGAGAAAAGCGTATTTCTGCGGAGACATCGGCTGTTATACATTGGGCAACGCCATGCCGCTCGATATGGTCGACACCTGTCTGTGCATGGGCGCCGGCATCACGATGGCGCAGGGCTTCAACCATATGGATAAAGACGCGGTTGCGATCTCCTTTACCGGAGATTCCACCTTCTTCGCGTCCGGTATCACCGGCGTCGTCAACGCGGTGTATAACGCCGCTGATATGATCGTATGCGTTCTGGATAATTCTACCACCGCTATGACCGGTCACCAGCCGCACCCCGGCACCGGCAGAAACCTGATGGCGACTCCCGTGGAGAAGGTCAGCATCGAAAAGATCCTGACAGCCGCGGGTGTGAAAAAGGTCGTTACCGTCGATCCGCTGGATCTCGAAAAGGCAGTTGCGGCAGTCAGAGAATGCGCCGATGTCAAAGGCGTCAAGGCGATCATCTTCAAATCTCCCTGCGTCGCTATCATCAAACCCGAGAAGAAGATGAGAGTGGACAGCGACAAGTGTATCGGCTGTACGCGCTGTATCAGAGAGATCGGCTGTCCCGCGCTTTCGGTAAAAGACGGAAAGGCTGTTATCGACGAGAATCTCTGTACCGGATGCGGACTGTGCGCGAAGTTGTGCGCGGTCGACGCGATAGGAGGTGTCGGACAATGAAAAAAGACATCATGATATGCGGCGTCGGCGGTCAGGGAACCGTCCTCGCATCCAAGATCATCGCGGCATCCGCTATGGAAGAAGGCAACGCGGTACACTCCGCGGAGACCATCGGCATGGCGCAGCGAGGCGGTCCCGTCACGAGCCATGTCAGGATCGGGGATGACGCCTATTCGCCGCTGATTCCTATCGGCGGAGCGGATTTGCTGATCGCGTTTGAACCGAGCGAAGCGGTGCGCAACTTAAAGTATCTCAAGAAAGACGGCTTTGTGATCGTGAACCGCGTGCCGGTCATGCCGACGACCCTCAAGGCAGCGGCGGAATATGACGGGAAAGCGGAGATCGCGTTCTTGCAGTCAAAATGCAGATGCCTTATCGTCGATTCCGACGAGCTGTGCGCGCCGTTCGGATCGTCCAAGTTTTTTAACGTCGCGGTTCTGGGCGCTGCCGCGGGAGCGGGCGAGCTCGGCATCGGCGCAGACACATTGCGCAGTCAGATCAACAGCATTGTTCGCGAGAGATTCAGAGAAAAGAATCTTGCCGCATTTTCGGCAGGGTATCAGATAGGAGAAAACAGTTATGCAAATCAGTGAAAAACAGTTAACGCTGGTCAACGATCGTCTGCAGGCGATCCTAAAGTCCGATAACTATTTTGCAAAGATGTACAGAGAAATGGGCATCACCGAGATCAGGACCCCACAGGATTTCAAGAAGCTGCCCTTTATTGATAAGGCGGAGCTGAGAAACGCGTATCCCTTAGGGATTCAAGCAGTTCCCGACAGCGAGATCGTGAGGATCCATTCCTCCTCGGGAACGACGGGAAAGCCCGTCATCATCCCTTATACCGCCAAGGACGTGGACGACTGGGCGATCATGTTCGCGAGATGCTACGAGACCGCCGGCATCACCAAAGAAGACCGCATCCAGATCACTCCCGGCTACGGTCTGTGGACAGCGGGTATCGGCTTTCAGGCAGGCTGTGAGAAGCTCGGCGCGATGGCGATCCCGATGGGTCCCGGCAACACCGAGAAACAGCTCCAGATGATGCAGGATCTGAAGTCCACCGTTATCTGCGCGACCTCCAGCTATGCGCTGCTGCTCGCGGAGGAGATCAACAAGCGCGGACTCAAGGATAACATCCGCCTGAAGAAGGGTGTTATCGGCTCGGAGAGATGGAGCGAGAAAAAACGCGAGTATATCGCAAACGAACTGGGGATAGAATTGTATGATATCTACGGACTTACCGAGATCTACGGCCCCGGTATCGGCGTCAACTGCAGCCTCCAGACCGGTATGCATATCTGGGATGATTATCTCTACACCGAGATCATCGATCCCGTGACCGGAGAGAACGTCGAAGACGGCGAGGAGGGCGAGATTGTCATCACCACCCTCGTCAAGGAAGGCGCGCCGCTGCTTAGATTCCGCACGCATGATCTGTCGAGGATCATCCCCGGAGAATGCCCCTGCGGCAGTCATTATCCCAGACTGGACATCATCAGAGGAAGATCCGACGATATGTTCAAGGTGCACGGCGTCAATATGTTCCCCAGCCAGGTCGAAGAGCTGCTCGGCACCGTCGACGGCGTATCGAGCGAATACAAGATCGACATCGCGCACGACGACGAGAAAAACCGCGATATCATCCTGCTGACGGTTGAAGCGGAAGGCCGTGTCAATTTTGACAAGACGGGCGAAGCGATCCGAAACGCATTCAAATCCAAGATGAGCGTCACTCCTAAGGTCGTGGTTGTTTCCGTCGGAACCCTCCCGCGCTCCGAGAAAAAGACCAAGAGAGTATTCGATCACAGAGAAGAGTGATCCTATCAAGTAAATACATACCGTAATATCAGAAGCTTAACCAAAGAGATAAAGAGGCTGCTGCAAAACCACCTGTTTTGCAGCAGCCTCTTTTACATCGTCCGATCGAAACATTTGTCAGTCGGAGCGTATTTCAAATTTTTTATCAAAACCTGTCAGCGTAAAAACATCCATCACGGCAGGGGTGACCTTACGAAGCGAGAATGTGCCTCCCTGCTCGCTGACGGTACGAAACAGCGCTACCGTCTCCCTCAGTCCGGCGGAAGAGACATATTCCACTCCGCCGAAATCCAGTATGACATTTTTGGCGCCCTCGAGATTCTGCAGTTCGCTGTGGAACTGCGGCGCGGTCATGGTATCCAGCCAGCCGTCTACGGTGATGGTCATGGTATCGCCGTCAAGAGTTTTTGTTATGGTCATCCGATTTCACCTCACTGAAAAATAAGTATAAGCTGTTTTTGCCGTCCTGATATTCATAATGATACCGGTCGGCAACAGAAAACGTCAGGAACCGTCCCAGTCCGCCGACAGCGTTTTCATGGTCATACTCCTCGATATCGAGCAGATCTGCGGTAGGATCAAAGGGCTTTCCGCTGTCGGTAAAGGTAAGCGAGATC
>CAZPOG010000031.1:0-17433 GCA_964588105.1 uncultured Ruminococcus sp.
TATGGGACGGGGATCGGTTCCTGATCTGTCAGCGGCCGG
Source organism: uncultured Ruminococcus sp. (assembly GCA_964588105.1). GTDB lineage: Bacteria > Bacillota > Clostridia > Oscillospirales > Acutalibacteraceae > Ruminococcoides. The sequence goes on from CAZPOG010000031.1 coordinate 40, forward strand.
AGAATAAGGCGCGAGGGCTCCTGTGGGAATATGTTGGCGGGAAAGTGGAGCCGGGTGAAACGAAAGAAGAAGCTCTCATCCGTGAGTGCCGTGAAGAGCTGGGCGTCACCATCACGGTAGGCGATGTTTTTATGGATGTGGTACACGAATACCCCGACATCACCATTCACCTGACCCTGTTCCACGCAAGCATCGCAGAAGGAACTATCCGCCTGTTGGAGCATAATGCCATCGCATGGATCACACCCGCCGAGATCCCGAACTATGATTTCTGCCCGGCGGACAAGGATATCAATGAGAGAATAGCAAAGCGATGAAAGGTGATATGTAAGATGAATAAAGACAACCTCCACGAATTGATAAATCGATATGAAAACAATTATCACTTGGTTACAACCGCACCCACTGAAGAGAAATTCAAGTGGGAAGCTGTTCGTAGATTTAGAGATATCTGGTTTTTGGAGAATGCGTCATCTATGAGCTTTTCCGAGCTCTTTCATGAAGCTGCGAAAGAGAGTTCTGTGCTTATCAACAACAGTATGATCTCGCCGACAACCGGTATCGTGAAGATGGCAGAGCAGAGGGAGAATGAAGTTAAGACTCTCTTTCAGGAGGTGCTGTTCGCCGATTATTCGACTGTGAGCGAACTTCAGGATCACATGGACCGATTCTTGGATGAGATCGAAAGGCTCCGACAGGAACTGTTTCCGCGTTTCTATCGCTATAAGCAGGATCGCCATGCTGCCTCATGCTATCTTTCGTTCTACGCTCCCGAGGAGCATTTCATTTATCGTTACAGCGAGGCAGAAGAATTTGCACAGTATATCGAGTTTGGTAAGGATCTTGGATCGGGCAGTGATTTCAAGTTGGAAAACTATTATGAGTTAGCTGAGATCATCGTAGAAGCCCTCAAAGAGCATCCTTCTCTGATCGAAAAGTACGATGCGTTTTTCAAAGACAATGAAAAGTATTATTATGATCAGAGCCTGCATATTATGGCTTTTGATTTGATGTACTGCAGCCGTTGTTATAACTTCTACAGCGGATTACATCACGCAAAAAAGAAAGACAGCATCAGGGCTTACACTGAACAACATCTCAAAGAGCAGGAATCTGCAGAACGCCTCCAAAGGATCACAGAGATCGAGGATGCGATCCATGCTCTGGATGTTCAGATGGAACCATATGAGGAGATATCTCTTCTCGGCGTTGAGGTAACAGAAAAATCGAACGGTGTCGGAACAGTCATTGCTCAGGACAGCAACATGATTACGGTTCAGTTTTCAAATAAAACCGCTGCTTATGTAATCAATAAGAAATACAAACTACGTCCACGGTTTGAGAATGACGAAGAGATCGTCGAAGCCTTTACCGAGCTGGATAATCTGAAAGAGCAGAGATCCAAGCTGAAAAAAGAACTTGAAAAATTATGATAAACCGGGAGGTTTGCATATGTTAGTAATCGGTATAATACCGCTGGCGGGTGAATCGGAATGAGGATCATCATCTCTCCCGCGAAGCAGATGCGCGTCGACACCGATACGCTCGCGTGTCCGTATCTGCCTGTCTTTCTTGAGAAAGCCGCCGTTCTCAAAGACTGGCTGAACAGCTTGTCTTATGACGAGCAGAAAAAACTCTGGGCGTGCAACGACAAGATCGCGACCGAGAATCACGAACGATTCGCGCATATGGATCTTTATCAGAATCTCACGCCGGCGCTGCTCGCTTACGATGGAATCCAGTACACCTACATGGCGCCGTCGGTGTTTGAGGACGCGTACTTCGATTATGTACAGGAGCACCTGCGTATCCTGTCGGGCTTTTACGGGGTGCTGAAGCCGCTGGACGGAGTGACGCCCTATCGTTTGGAAATGCAAGCGAAAGCATCGGTGAACGGCTTTCGGAATCTTTATGATTTCTGGAGCGATTCATTGTATCGTGAGGTGCTCCCGGAGGACAGAGTCATCATCAACCTTGCGTCAAAAGAGTATTCGAAATGCGTCGAAAAATATCTGCAGCCGCAGGATACATATATTACCGTTGTGTTCGGCGATCTGGTGCGTGACAAGGTCGTGACCAAGGGTGTATACGCGAAGATGGCGCGAGGTGAAATGGTACGGTTTATGGCTGAGATCGGCGCGCAGCATCCCGAACAGATCAAAGCCTTCGATCGGGGATATCGCTTTGATGAAAAGCGCTCAACGGATACGGAGTATGTCTTTATCCGTACTCAGTAAGATACGGATTATGTGAAGGCGGTCAAATCGCTGTAAGATAAATCGGAATTTACAGGAGGACAAGATGAATAAGATAATACCCAAAATAGGTGCAGCCATAGTGACACTAACGGTTTTCCTGTTTGCCGTATTTTTGATAGTAGATTTTCCATTCGGTTACTACTTCGTATGTATGCTTTTGCCGATAGGCTATATCATGATGGCGGCCGGCTTTCATCATGAAAGTCCGGAAGAGCGACGAGTATCTGCAAATATTGGAATGATTTTTTCTGCAGTATATGCTGTATTGATCCTCTTGGTATATTTTGCGCAGACCACAACCGTAAGACTGGAAGATCTGAATGAGCAAGCAACAAAGATATTGAATTACGGTAAAGGCGGTCTATTATTTAATTACGATCTGCTCGGATATGGAATGATGGCTCTTTCCACCTTTTTCATTGGGCTTTCTATCAAAGCGGAAAGTAAACCTGATAAATGGCTGAAAGTTCTGATGATGATACACGGTGTCTTTTTTATCAGCTGTTTTATCATGCCCATGACAGGTGTTTTCACAAATATGGGAAATGGTGATAACGGCAGCGGCGGCACGATCGCACTTGTGCTTTGGTGCGCTTATTTCCTTCCGATAGGTATATTATCATATAGACATTTTGGAAAAAACGCAAAATCCTGATTGATGTGAGAGACGGGAATCAGGATAGGAGGAACGGAATGTCGCGATTTGTAGTATTTGACGTGGAGACGCCGAACCGGTATAACAATCGAATGAGTGCTATGCTGTTATGGGTTATCGCATTTCAAAATGCGATGGCCCTGTTTCTTTAAATAATACTTACTAAAGCTCTTGACAAGCTAATAATCATTAGCTATAATAAGGCTAATAGATATTAGCTTATCTTCGGGAGGGCAATATGACGACAAAAGATAGAATACTGGATGAAGCGTTAACTCTGTTTGCTGAGAACGGCTATGATGGCACGGGAGTGGAACAGATCGCCGAAAAGGTCGGGATCAAGGCGCCGTCGCTCTACAAGCATTTCAAGGGTAAAGAGGATATCATGAACGCACTGATCGATGCGGCAGAAGAACACTATGAAGCATCCTTCGGTTCTGCGGAGCACACGGGCAAGCTCCCCGAGAGCAAGGAGGAGTTTATTCAAAGTACTCTCGGGAGAGTATCCTTTACGATCCATGATCCGATGATCCGTAAAATCCGGAAGTTTCTTGTGCAGGAGCAGTTCCGCAGCGAACGGCTCGCCGCCATCACGACACGGCATCAGCTCGACGGGCTGCAGGGGATGTACACGAAGATCATCAGCGGCATGATGGAAAAGGGCTTGTTCAGAGAGGACGATCCCGCTTTGCTTGCGACCGAGGTGACCGCGCCGGTGGTGCTTCTGATCTCCAAAGCGGACAGACAGCCGCAGTATGAACAGGAGATCATGGAAAGCATCGAAAAGCATATCCGGCATTTCTGCGATGTGTATATGGAGGATTGATCAGATGAAACTGAAAAATATTTTGATCGTGGTCAGAGATATAGAGAAAGCAAGACAATTCTACCATGATTTGTTCGGTCTTGAAATGCTGACGGACAATGACGGCAACATGATCCTGACAGACGGTCTTGTGCTGCAGGAAGAAAAGTATTGGAAAGAGTTTTTGAAAAAAGATATCATCCCTCAAAGCAATTCGTGTGAGTTGTATTTTGAAGAAGCCGATATAGAAGGATTTATCGAAAAGTTGGAAAGATTGTATCCCGACATTCGGTATGTCAATCGGCTGATGACGCACAGCTGGGGACAGAGGGTCGTCCGCTTTTACGACTTGGACGGTAATCTGATCGAAGTCGGGACGCCGATATAATCATAGGAGGAACGAAATATGCAGACAAAAGCGCTTGTCGTGATCGATATCCAGAACGATATCACGAAACACTATAAAGATATTATTGAGAATATCAATGCCGCCGTTGAGTGGGCGGAGACAAATGAAATGCAGATCGTATATATCAAGCATCACAATATGTCTGCCGGTACGCGCACCTTCAAGCCGGATACAAAGGGCGCTGAGCTGGCGCCGGAGCTGAAGGTCGTGTCAGAGAATGTATTTGTCAAGACAAAAAGCAACGCCTTGACCAGCGAGGCTTTCAGCGAATTTATCAAGGCAAATGACATCAGCGAGTTTTATGTCGTCGGAGCGGACGCGACCGCTTGTGTAAAATCGACCTGCTATAATATGACAAAGTCAGGCTACACCGTACACGTTATTTCCGACTGCGTGACAAGCTATGATTTGAAGAAGGTCGATGAAATGCTTGCGTACTATCAAAAGAAGGGATGCGAAGTAAAAACACTCGCAGAAACCATCGGTTATAAAATAATGTGATAATAAGGAGAAATGAATATGGAACTCAGTTATGAAAAGAAAGACGAAATGACCTTTATCGGCTACCACACGGAAATCAAACCAGATGAAGGTTTTATCAAATGCCCGGAATTCTGGAATAAGGAATTCAACGAGAAATACGCACGGCTTTGGCAGACTATGAAGCCGGAAACGCCAATCGAAGAAGCGCTTCTTGCCAATGGGGTCGGGATGTTTGCGATCTGTTCATGTAACGGAAACGGCTTTACCTACTGGATCGCGGGGCTATACCAGGGCGGTGAGGTACCGGAGGGCTTGGAGTTGTACTCCTTCCCGGCAAGTGAATGGGCGGTTTTCACCGCGAAAGGCCCCATGCCGGATTCGCTGCAGGCGCTGACCACCCAGGTCTGGCAGGAGTGGTTCCCGACGGAGGGAAAGAATCGTCAGGCAAATGATATGGCGACGCTGGAGGTGTATTCCGTCGGCGATCCGCAGTCGCCGGATTATGAAAGCGGTATCTGGGTGCCGATAAAGTAAAAAAGATTGTCGTCAGCGAATTATTTATCATTGCTGTCAGAAAAGAGAAACAAAATGATCAGACAACTGACAAAACAAGAGATCATCAACGCCCTGCCGCTGGTGTGGAAGGTGTTCAACGAATATGAGGCGGTGAATTATCCTGATTCGGGAACGCAGGCGTTTTATCATGCGATCCATGACGAAGGGTTTATTAGTCAGCTCTCCGCCTACGGCGCGTTTGACGGAGATTCATTGATCGGTATCCTCGCCTCAAGAAATGAGGGCAGTCATATCGCGCTGTTCTTTGTAGACGGCGCGTATCACGGTCAGGGGATCGGCAGAAGCCTGTGGAACGCTTTTCTTTCCGACAGCGATCAAAATGAGATAACGGTCAATTCATCACTGTACGCGGTCGGGATATATGAAAAACTCGGCTTTACCAAAACCGACGAACCGCAGGAGGACAGCGGTATCCGGTTTATACCGATGGTATACCGCAATAAGAAAGGACAGAAAAATGGCGTTTGATTATAAGAAAGAATACAAGGAATACTATATGCCGAAGAATAAACCGTCCATCGTGACCGTACCGCAGATGAACTTTATTGCGGTGCACGGACAGGGCGATCCCAACGCGGAGGACGGCGCTTACAAGCGGGCGATCGGTCTGCTGTATGGCATAGCATTCACGATCAAAATGAGTAAGAAAGGCGATCATCAGATCAACGGTTATTTTGACTATGTCATGCCTCCGCTCGAGGGCTTCTGGTGGCAGGACGGTGTACAGGGCGTTGACTACACGCATAAAGAGAACTTCCGGTGGATCTCCGTTATTCGTCTGCCGGATTTCGTAACGAAAGCGGATTTCGACTGGGCTATTGAAGAAGCAGCGAGGAAAAAGAAAACAGATTTTTCCAAGGTTGAATGGTTCACATACGACGAGGGATTGTGCGTGCAGTGTATGCACATCGGCTCCTACGATGACGAGCCCGCCACCGTCGCGCTCATGCACGAATATATGGAAGCGCAGGGATATGCTCTCGACATCACGGACGAGCGGATGCACCACGAGATCTATCTCAGCGATGCGCGAAAGGTCGCTCCCGAAAAGCTGAAAACAGTCATCCGGCATCCGATCAAGAAGGCAGAAAGATAAATCAACGTACTACTGATAAGAGGAAACGAAGAAAATGAAAGGCATCATTCTATACACATCCAAATACGGCGCGACGAAGCGTTATGCCGATTGGCTCGCCGAAGACACCGGCTTCGACTGCATCGAGACCAAGAACGCAAAAATCAAGGACGTCGTGCAATATGACACGATCATCCTCGGCGGTGGGATATACGCTTCCGGAATTTCGGGCTTGTCGTTTTTGAAAAAGAATATCAGTCAGCTTAGCGAAAAGAAAATTATCATATTCTGTGACGGCGCTTCCCCTTATGTAGAAAAGGCGTTTCAGCAAGTGGTTTCTCATAATCTGAAAGACGCTCTTTCAGGGGTTCCCTGCTTTTATTGCCGCGGCGCGTGGGATATGGACGCTATGAGCTTCGGTGACAAGACGCTTTGCAAAATGCTGCAAAAAGCAGTCGCAAAAAAGGCTCCCGAGGATCTTGAAATATGGGAAAAAGCTTTGATGGAAGCAGGAACTGAAAAGCACGACTGGACGGATAAAGCATATCTCGCGCCGATTCTGGAAGCAATCGGTCAAACAGGTGAATGAGATGACGATTGCCGGTAGTTTGTGATGAAAGAGAAAAACGAAATCGAATCAAAGCTGACGATATACTTTGAAGAGCCGTTCTGGGTAGGCGTGTTTGAAAGGATCGAGAACGGAAAACTGTCCGTATGCAAGGTCACTTTCGGCGCGGAGCCGACCGACGCTCAGGTCCGGGAGTTCGTTCTGTCAAACTACCGCAGACTGCAATTCTCCGCTACTGTCAAGGCGGAGCAAAAGCAAAAGGCGGACAACCCCAAACGCCGTCAGCGAAACGCGCGAAAACAGATGGAATCTTCAGGCGTCGGCACGAAGTCGCAGCAGGCTCTGCAGAAACAGTACGAAGAAAACAAGATGGAGCGCAAACAGCTCTCCCGCGAGCAAAGAGAAGCCGAAAAACAGCGGCAGTTCGAGCTCAGACAGCAAAAGCGTAAAGAAAAGCACAGAGGTCATTAATGAAATTAGAAAATGCAGAACTGAAACATATCGAAAGGATCGTGGCTATATCAAAAGCTGCGTTTGACAGCGATATTCATGTCGGCGCTCGTGATACAGACAGACCTCCTGATTACGATTCCGCTCCATGGCACATTCAGATGAAAAATGAAGGGCATTTGCTGCAGGCAGTCGTAGACGGAGAAATCGTCGGCGGCGCCGTTCTGTTTGCGGACAAAGACGGTGAGACATTGTACATCGGCAGAATATTTATAGACCCGGTTCACTATCGGAAGGGGTATGGTCTTACCCTGATGAAAATAGCAGAAACCTTCTATCCCGGTATCAAGAGAATCAAGCTTGATACACCTCTTTGGAATGTAAGAACGAACGCTTTTTATACAAAGCTGGGTTATCGTGAAGTAAAACGGGATAAGGAGTTTGTTTACTACCAAAAAGAATTAGAATAATAAATTCCGATTGATGTGAGAGGCGGGAGTACATGACAAATAAAGAGATACGGGAGATCGCACTGCGGCAGTCGGCGATCGACTGCAATTGTGCGCCGGAAGATTTTTATGCACAACAGAATATCGTGACGATCTCAAAAGCGCATCCGAAGGCGAGAAGAGATCTGCCTTTGCCGCTGGAATGCGATCTCGTTTCCTTCGGCAACAACATCGTCGCGCAGGTGAGCGAAAGAACGCGATCTGCCGTGACGGAATACATCAACCAATATCCTGCTTATTGTTGTTTTGAAACACCGAATATCAATGCTTTGAATGACATTCTAGCGCCGTTCGATCTGAAGGTCTGCTTCATGGCGGAGTATTTTTTACCCGACGTCACCAAGCTCAAAGAGCTCGACTGCGGCTATGAATTGCGCGTTTTGCAGAAAGCGGACTTTGCGGATTTGTATGAGGAACAATGGAGCCACTGTCTGACGTTTGACGACAGAGAACGGGATGTGCTTTGTGTCGGCGCGTATGATAACGGCAGGCTGATCGGGCTCGCCGGCTGTTCCGCCGACTGTGAGACGATGTATCAGATCGGTGTGGATGTTCTGCCCGAATACAGGAGAAAGGGCGTTGCTTCTGCTGTCACGAGCAAGCTGGCAATCGAGATATTGAAGCTCGGCAAAGTGCCGTTCTACTGCGCAGCATGGTCGAATATCCGTTCCGTCCGCAACGCCATCAAAAGCGGTTTTAGCCCCGCGTGGGTCGAGCTGACAGCCAGAGATACCGCATTTGTCGATAATATGTTACGATAAATTATTTACCAAAACTGAGGACAAAAGATGATCATACTGATAACCGGCGCATCTCATACCGGGAAAACGCTTCTCGCGCAAAGAATGCCGGAACAATACAAGAATTCGATACAATATGAATAGACGAATACACTATATCGATAATCTGCGGTGGATGACGGTTTCGCTGCTGATCCTGTTCCACGCGTCGATCGCGTATAACACATGGGGAGAAGCAAACTACATATTCTTTGAACCGATAAAGCCCATCGCTTCTGTTGTGACTTTTATTTCGCCCTGGTTCATGCCGCTGATGTTCTTGCTGGCGGGCATATCATCCCGTTATTCCCTGCAAAAGAGAGGCACGGCGGCGTTTATCCGTGAGCGGCTGATCCGGTTGGGGATTCCGCTTGTCTTCGGGATCATCGTCTTGAATCCGATCCTCAGCTTCATCGCGGATAAAAGCCATAACGGATACGAGGGCGGATACTTTGAGCACTACGGCGTCTACTTTACGCGGATGACCGATCTGACCGGATATGACGGCGGTTTTACGCTCGGGCATCTTTGGTTTTTGCTGATACTCATTGTTATCTCACTCTTGTCCTGCGCGATCATCCAACTGATACCGAAGAGCAAAACAGCGACCCGCATTACAGGCGTTCTGTTGTCTGTTGCGGCAGTCGCAACTTTCGACATCAAGTTTTTCTCAAAACCGCTGGCGATGTTCCTTTGCGTCTGGCTGCTGGGATACTATGTGTTTGCCGATCGTGAATTTGTCGCAAGGCTGTTGAGATTCAAGCGGATAATTGTTACGCTGTTCCTGTTTTCTTCTGTCGCCGACGTCGTACTGTATATCTATATTGACGGCTTTGACATTTTGAATACGGTTTGCTGGTACATATCCTTTATGACAGGTATTACGGCGCTCGTTTGCTTCGGATATGAGCATCTGGATTTTTCAAACCGGTTCACGAAGTTCAGCGCAGGGATCTCGTATGGATTCTATATCATTCACTTTCCGATCGTCATCGTGTGCCAGTATTGCCTGAGCCTGATCGGAATCAACGCGGTCGTCAACTTCTTCCTGACGCTTCTCTTGACATATCCCCTGACCGCAGGGTTATGCTATTTGATACAAAAGACGCGATGGATCGGCATCTTGTTCGGATTCCCGGCGGGAAGGATCGTTAAGAATAAATCGGAAAAGGAGTAACGGTTTGTCACGGTTCATTGTGTTTGACGTGGAGACGCCGAACCGATATCACAATCGAATGAGCGCTATCGGCATCGTCGTGATCGAGGACGGTGTGATCATCAACGAGTATTACTCGCTTGTCGATCCGGAACAGCCTTTCGATTATTTCAACACGCGCCTCACGGGTATCAGCGAAGAAACGGTCATGGGCGCGCCGACCTTCCCGGAACTCTGGGCGAGGATCGAACCGCTCTTTTCAAGCGGTCTGCTCGTGGCGCATAATGCCGCATTCGATATGGGCGTGCTGAAGAAGTGCCTGCGCGATTACGAAATCGACTGGCGGCCGTATGTGCGCTACATCTGCACGGTGCAGATGGGCAGGCGGCTGCTCCCCGGCGTCAGCCACAAGCTCAACGATATGTGCGACCATTACGGCATCTGCCTAAATCACCATCAGGCTGACAGCGATAGCCGCGCCTGCGCCGAGATACTTCTGCATTACCTCGAAGCCGGAGCCGAAGTCAGGCAGTACATAAGGACTTGCTCGCTGAACAAGTGAGATGATACCATATCATTCCGACAGAACAAAGAACAGGCTGCACCCTCAAATCGAGAGTACAGCCTGCTGTATTTTCTGCTGATACATATCTATGTATTCTGTTTTGGTTATCTCGTTTATCACCGTTTTTTTATCACCGAGTTTTTGTTATACCAAATGCAAATGATCTGAATACAAATCGATAATATTAGAACAAATTTTCGAAAACCTATTGACAAGTCGGTTTCGCTATGATAGAATAAGACCATCAAATTGAATTGACCGAACGGACTCTCGGGTTCGTATCGGGGCACCGAGCAACGGGTCAGTAAATCTTTGATTTATTAGTCACCAAATGGCCGGGCACTTTTCTTATGGTTACACATACAGATATGTGGTGTAGCTTTAATAAAGGTGCCCGGTTTTTTGTTTTCAGTGGATTCGATTTGAAATCTATTCAGGAGAAAAAGGAGGTACTTACAGTGAGTATTATCGATTCAAGTTAAGGGAGTGCTCAATGTCAGGTGCATAGCTTCCAGTACATATAGCTGACTCGTCTCAGGGTGATGTCGGGCTCATATAGTGGGGATTCTTATGTACTTTGACGAAAAGTGGATTCGTCCGATTTTAAAGCAGGAGAAAAGGACGTGGCTTGCTTTCGCAGCCCGTCCTGCCTCACATCGGCCGGCAGAGCCGACCGTTATGCGGTTTTTGAGGGTTCAAAAAATCGGATTTTTGGGTGGCTTGCTTGAGCCACTTTTCGAAAAAATGGTGCTGAATATCGTTATTTAACGATGTTTAAGCCAAATTTTTAGGGCTTGCTAAATAAAGGAGGTAAAATAATGCCCAATCCAAAAGGAAAAAAGACTTTTAAGGCTTGGTTATATCCGGAAACGATATGCCAGATCGAAAACAATTATAAGAAGGCTCATTGCAGATCAAAATCTCTGTATATTGAAAAGGCCGTTGATTTCTACACAGGTTATATCAACGCGGATAGCGACTCATATTATATGCCGATAGCTATCATTTCTAACCTTCAAGCTATGATTGATTTAGCGGTATCGCAGGTTAATAAAATGGAGTTTAGAAACTGTGTTGAACTGGCTATGATAGAAAGCATCTTGGCTGTTACGCATGATATCGATAGAGATGATCTGGAAAAACTGCGCGGAGAGTGCGTTCAGATTGTCAAGAGAACGAACGGCAATCTAACCTTCGAAGACGTACTGAAGTGGCACAGATAACAGCTGTTAATGATCACATATAATCTCGGATAACATACGCTCCACCTTGAACATCATATCGCATAGTGCAGTCGTCATACTCGACCAGGCACGCGCAATGACCTCCCGGAATTGTCGTATCGAAATACAGATTGTATGTCATCAAATCAGGATGGCCGTTCTCTTCGGGATAGAACAGCATAGCGTTTAAGCCTAAGTCGCGCGCAGCAAAGGCGGTATAAACCGCGCCGTCAACACACTTCAGTTGACGCAAAGTGTAATGGGATCTGATATGTTCGGCGAAGGCTTTTATCTTTTCTTTGTCGGACATATCGGACTCCCAACACGCGATTTCTATCTCGCGAACAAGCGTTTTTATCTCATCACTGTTACCGTTTACTTTACTGAGATCAACCGTAACTTTACATTGTTTCAGTAATACATTTCGGTAATAAAAGTCGACAGAAAAAGAACAACTGCTTCCGCTGAACCCGCAGATGAACACCTGATACGGAAAAGCTGTATTGGTAAGATGAGCGTCAACCCAGGCGATGTCATTTCCGTTATTATCGCTGATCAGATAATCACTGCCGATCCCTTTCCTGCCGTCGGAGGCGAGATAGTATTCCCTGAATCGAGCGTCGCTGTAAGTAAAGCGACGGACATGATCACAACCGCTGATCTCGATATGGATGTCATCCGGAACGGGCAATATCTTGTTTTGTAATATAAGCTTCGCGGTATTACCGGTCGAGTCATCGAGTGTGATTGTATCAGGAATCTTCGAAATGTTGAACGCGATCCCGTCCACGGTTACCGTTTTATTATTGCGAACAACCGATGGTTGCTGCGAAGGAGCTTCCGTCGAAACAGTAATAGTTTCTTCTGTCGGCAATGAAGAACCATACATCGGTTCACCGATCGGATATGCAACGCTGAAATGAACCAGCCATCGCTGAATGATGGTGGCATCAATAACCGTAATGATCCCGTCACTGTCCACATCAGCACAGCGGCGACAGTTATCGTTGATCTCAGTTATCTTTGCAACATCCCGCTGGATCATTGTAGCGTCGGTGATACAGATCTCTTCGTCACCGTCAGCGTCACCGAGCAGCATTGAATTCTCAGCGCGGGGCGCAATCATTACAGATGCAATAATCCATATTGATAATAGTAATACAAATATAGTTCGAACCGTTTTCATAGCGTTACCTCCTAACCGGTTTGGTGTATTGTACCTTAGGTAAAGAGGTATCGCAAGTAGAATTATTCGGCTTTTATTTGTGTAGTATTACATCATAAAGTTGCATAACAATGACGGCTTTATGCAGCCCGCAGCGTGGGGAAGACGCTTATTATAATAGTTTGTACGAACCGAAAACAGGTGTCAAAAAATGAGCTGCCAAACAAGGAAAAGAGATTTTTAAAAAATCAGTCTTTTGTAACTGGATATTTGGAAAGATATATGGTATTGTTTTGAACTAATAAAATGAAAGGAAAGGATGATAAATATGCAAGCAAAACTGTTGACAATGGGAACAGCGAGCCAGAACTCCAACGGACGATGGAATGCTTCGGTGTGGTATCTGGACGAGCACGGCGAGCGAAAAAGAAAAGCCTTCTCCGGCAAAACGAAGAAGGCAGTACAGGACAAATTGAACGAATATGTAGCAGACTTCCATGAGCAGGTCAAAGCGGCGAGTGATAAATGTAATCAGAAACTGAGAGACGGAATGATGGAATGGCTAAAGGTGTTCAAGTATCCGTCGGTGCAAAGAGTAACTTACGACAGATATGAGAAGTCATGCGAGAGGCAGATATTTCCGTATCTTGGTGACAGAAGGATCAGCAGTATCACGGGAGCGGACATCAAACAAACTCTGAACGAGTGTATGAACAAAGGGTATTCGTACTCGACGACCAAGAAAGCGTATCAGCTGCTGAAAATGTTCTTTGAGTATCTTGAGATGGAAGAAACGATCGACAAGAACCCGATGCGCACCGTCAGGCTGATGAAGAAAGATAATTACCTCTCTGCCCAGGGCAAAGAAGTAAAAGCAAAATGCGAAGAGGTCACCACCTTTACGCCGGAAGAGATAGAACTGCTGAAGGCAGAAGCGTTCAAGCGGTACGGAAACGGAAAAAGAAAGCATAAACAGGCAGCGGCATACTTCCTGATGCTGAATACCGGTCTCAGGAGAGGTGAAATGTGCGGGCTGATGAATAAGGACGTTGATTTTGAGAACCGAGTCCTCCATGTGAGAAGATCGGTCAAAGAATACTTCCGCAGGAACGGTATGGATATCGGGATCGGTCAGGATATTCAGGTAGGCCCGCCGAAAAGCAAGACAAGCTTGAGGGATATTCCGCTGAATGACACTGCGATCGAGATGATCCGTCTGCTTCAGGAAGAGGTATATCTCGGAGAGGATTCCCCGCTCATACCAGATGAAAACGGCGGCTTTACCAAGCCGATGAATCTGTACAGAAGATTTGAGCGTTTAATGAAAGAGGCAGGTATAGAAAAGTCAAAGTTCAAAGGTCTGCACGCACTCAGACATACATTTGCCACCACGCTGATCAACGGCATCAAGCAGGAAGACGGTTCCGTCAAATGCCTTCCCACCAAAGCTGTCGCGGATATTCTCGGCCACACCACGACCGAGATCACCGAGCTGTATTATGTCAAGAGAGACAACACAAATCTTGCGGGAATGACGAACGATTTCAATCTGTAATAATCTACCGGTACTCGCGTGTCGATTGCGGCATGCGAGTATCTTTTGAAATGCTTTCCGTTATCGGCAAAAACCTATGACTTTTTACGTAAGAAAGCATTGAATATTTGCCGATAGTGTGATATACTATCAATATAAGATATTTAGATTGAAGGTATCAGTATGAAGTATATTTCTGTTGCACAAGCGGCAAAGCTTTGGGGGATCTCTGAGCGGAGTGTGCGGAATTACTGCGCACAAGGCCGGATACCAGATGCTTTCTTAACCGGCAAGACATGGAGTATCCCGGAAACTGCCACAAAGCCGGATCGTGTGAATAAGCATAAGGAAGATAAAAGAGATTTGCTTTCTGTTCTAAAAGCGGAAAAAGCTTCCAAGATTCACGGTGGCATTTATCATAAGATCCAGATCGATTTGACTTATAACTCCAATCATATTGAAGGCAGTCAACTGACTCATGATCAGACGCGCTATATATTTGATACCAATACGATCGGTGTCTCAGAATCCGTTAAGGTAGATGATATCGTTGAAACGGCAAACCACTTCAAGTGTATCGATATGATTATCAACAGTGCTTCATATGCATTGAGTGAGAGCTTCATCAAGCAGCTCCATTTGGTGCTGAAAAGCGGAACGACTGATTCAAGACTGGATTGGTTTGCAGTAGGGGATTATAAGAAGATCCCCAACGAGGTCGGCGGCAAAGATACCGTTGCTCCGGAAGATGTTGCGAAAGAAATGAAAAAGCTGATCGCCGAGTATAATAGAACAAAGGAAAAATGCTTTGATGATCTGTTGGATTTTCATTATCGCTTTGAGTCAATACACCCGTTCCAGGATGGTAACGGGAGAGTAGGCAGATTGATTCTATTCAAAGAATGCCTGCGCAACGGTATCGTACCATTCATCATAACCGACGATTTGAAAATGTTCTATTACCGAGGCCTGAAGAATTGGAAGGACGAGCGCGGTTATCTGAGAGATACCTGCCTGACAGCACAGGACAGATTCAAAGCCGTGTTGGATTATTTTAAGATACCTTATTCTCAGTCAATCTTAGAATAATGAAAAGTAAGGAGTAATGAGTGTTTAATATCTTACATCTTTCAGATTTGCATTTTGGTCGGAATTATGATTCCAAACTGAATAAAGACGATTTTATTAATAAGGAACGTATCATGGAAGAGCTTGTTTTTTTTATTTGTAATCTTCCTATGGAACAACGTCCTCAACATGTTTTGATAACGGGTGATATCGCGTGGAAAGGAAAAGAACCGGAATTCAATGAGGCATATGAGTGGTTTTCGCATTTGATGAAAGAATTAAACCTTACTGGTAGTGATTTTTCTTTTTGCGTGGGCAATCATGATATTAATAGGAGTGTATGTATTCCGTATAAAAAAATAAACATTGATGATATTTCTGCAATAGACAGATTATACTCTTTCGAAAAAGTAAATGAATTTGAACCTCTGATATATAACTACAATCGCTTTTGTGAAAGAATTGGAACAGAACCGTACGAGTTTTTTATTGATGGAAAAAGGGAGTATAGTTATACAGTTGGATATAAGGATATCATATTATCAACAGGCGAAAAGTTGCGTGTCTTGTCATTCAACACATCCATGCTGATGTTAATAGATGAAATGCCAAGGGAGAATATGTGGTTAGGACTTCCTCAAATCAAATCTATGTTAGATTACAGTATCATTCCTAACAAAGATAGTGTTTCAATTGCGCTCTTTCATCACGCCGAAAGATACTTGGCGCCTAACGAAACATGTGAATACGATAGTCGTCCTGCTTCTTTATCACTATTACGAAAGCATGTTGATTTATGCCTTTGCGGGCACACAGAAACTGGTGGGCTTCCTGTATTGATTGAACAGACCAACGGAGGAAAATTACTCAGCGCTGGGGCGACATATTATAGCGATAAGCATCCTAATTCATTTTCGCTTTTAAGGATTGTAGATAAAAAAACGATGCAAGTGTTGCCTTTTTACTATAAAGGAAGTTGGCGTCAAATGCACGTAAAAGAGAATTATGAAATAAAGACACCGGAATCATTAGAACCTTTGGGGGAAATATACAAAGACTGCGAACTATTGATAAAGTCTGAAGACGGAAGTAATTATCAGTTACCGATTAAGAGGCTTTCTGTGTATAGTTATCCACATGATAATGAAACCTATGTGCGCATAACAAACAAAAAGGAAGTAACCAGGCATCTTGATATTACATACGATGGACCAATTAAAGGAGGTACATCAAATACAAAAATCAGTATAGCACGAACAATGATTAACAATCTAGACTCCATGCTTTATATTGACAACTTCTTTTACTATGTTGGCGAAAAGATAAAGAATGGTATAAGTTTTACCATGGATATTAGAACTGTAACTGGAAATATGATCGTAGAAGGAGTAACAGCAAAATTCAATATAAATGAAAAATACATACCTAATGAATGGAATTTTAAAATTCTGGATCGCTTGATCGCTATTGAGAAAAAACTTGATATAAAACTCTTACCACCAGAACAGGATATATTTGAAAGTGATATTTCAGATATAGAATATATTAGCAAATTATTGAATGATGGCTTTATTGATCTAGATATAGTTGGAGAAACCATTACGACCAATGTTTCAAGTAAAGAACAACTAAAAGTTTTTATTGAACACATGGAAAAAGGAGACCGATTTGTTTTTATTTCATCAGGAGAGTATCAATGCAAGCTTTTTCAAAATAGTTTTAGTGTCGGGAAACTTTTAATTGTCATAGAAGGTTATCAAGCTAGCATCGAGGAGATAAAAAGCAAATTGGAGACATTCCAAGATAATGATATTCGGGAAATAATATTTAGGAAATCAAAAGATGGGAGGATCAGGGTGTTTCATGATAGAATCGATAATACCATGATCACTAGCAATGAATCAGACGTTTTGATCTCGATAGGAAAAATGAATATTCCACTAGGTTGCCTATTTCCTGAAGAGTAAATGATTAAGTGATGTTTGGCTTTCGTAGAGGCGCAAAAAATTGATTTAGTATAGAATGACACCGTCGGAACAAAGACGTTTCGACGGTGTTTTATTGGTGCCTTTAAGGCGTGGAAATAAACCCCCGGTTCAACCGGGGGAAGATAAAA
>CAZPOG010000032.1:0-16803 GCA_964588105.1 uncultured Ruminococcus sp.
TTATGCAAGCTCTTCGCTTCATTCAAGCTGAACCCTTATGACTTCTACAAAGGCACGGGATATATCAAGAGCGTCACCGTCCGCGAGGCGTTCGCGACCGGCGAGCTGATGGTGATCCTCAGCGGCGCCTCCCCCGTTTTCCCCGCCAAGCGCACCTTTGTCTCCGCACTGTTAAAGCACTGTCCCTATATCACCACCGTCGCGCTGTGCGTCAACAAAAGTGAGGACAAGCTCTTTGTCGGCGAGACCAAAGAGATCCTCTACGGCGAGGGGACAATCACCGATATCCTCTGTGACAAGAGATTCCTGATCTCTCCGCAGTCGTTCTACCAGATCAACTCCGCCCAGTGTGAGCGGCTCTATGAGAAAGCGATCGAGCTTGCCGATTTCAGCGGAAATGAGGTCGTCCTCGACGCCTACGCGGGTGTGGGAACCATCGGTATCTGCGCTTGCGACAAGGTAAAAAAGGTCTTTTCCGTCGAGCAGAATCCTCAGGCGGTCAAGGACGCGAAGGAGAACGCCGCGATCAATCATATCGACAACATCGACTTTGTCTGCGCGGACTCAAAGGACTATATCAAAGCGCTCAAGGAGGATCACATCGCCATCGATACAGCCTTCATCGACCCGCCGCGCGCCGGATGCTCCGCGTCTTTCCTCAATACTCTTACGAAAATCAACCCCGCAAAAATCATCTACATCTCCTGCAACATCGAGACCCAAGCCCGCGATATCCGTATTCTTTCGAACAAAGGCTACAAGGCACAGGTCTGCTTCCCCTTCGATATGTTCCCGAATACGGGACATTGCGAATCAGTCGTAAAACTGATTCGCAGCGATTTAAATCCCTTGCGGGATTTGTGATATGTCATTCTGACACGATATTCCTGCGGCGCGATATGTGCCTTGCGGCACGTTAGTGATTTATATCATATCCTGATTATGTCAGCAGAGTTCAGGGAATTCTTGACCGACATAACACAAAGGATAAATAAATAATTACCCCTGAATGTACCGCTTTTTTGGAAACAGTAAAGATTTGAGCTGCATTATCCTATTTCTGAGTATCGCAATGAGTAACGCTTGTTTTATCGCATTTGCCGCAGGCCAATATTTCGTCAAGCATTGTTTTTGTTGCATATATTCAGAGAACAAGGGTTGAGTTGCTAAACTAATGTCATGTTTTTGACTAACCTATCAGGAGACAAAGCAAAATGAAGAAACTAAAAAAGCCGCTGATATTTACATTGATACTCCTTCCCGCAGCGATCATAAGCTCGTACTTCGTGGTCCTGATGTCGCTTGCCTCATTGGATCAGACGCTGATCGACCAGGCGATCGCGCAAGTCGGCAGCAGGGAGCTGGTAATCCTCATCAGCTGTATACAGCCCGTGATCCTCGCGCTGGTGTGCGGATTTTTCGGCTATATTTTCTCTGAAAAGGTCGGGCTGATGCGGCCCTTCAAAATCGAGAAAAAACCTCTGCTCATCACCCTGATCGTCTCCGTGATCGGCGGAGCTGTATTAAGCCTTGACGCTTGGACATTCGCGAGATGGATCCCCGCGCTCGGTGAAAGCTACCAAACCGCAGGAACATTTAACGCGGTCACATGGATCGCTTCAGCACTCTACGGCGGCGTCATGGAAGAAGTCATGCTGCGGCTGTTTTTGATGAGTCTGCTGTCGCTTCTTATGTGGAAGCTCTTTTTCAGAAAGAGAGAGGCTGTACCGACAGGCGTATTCATCACCGCCAACTTCATCGCGGCGATTCTGTTTGCCGCGGGACATCTGCCGTCAACGGCCCAGACCTTCGGCGCGCTCACCCCGCTGCTGCTTGTCAGATGCTTCCTCTTAAACGGCGCGGCAGGACTGCTGTTCGGATGGCTGTATCGCAAATACGGCATCCATTACGCCATGACGGCGCATCTGCTGTTCCACATCGTCAGCAGAACCATCTGGCTGATCGCGTTTTGATATAGATACAAATGCTGTCATGAAATAAAAGCATGATCATCAAAATCACAACTGTTAACAGGAGGTCATAATGGAGCTTCTCGACTTATATACCAAGGACAAAGTCAAAACCGGCAAGACCGTCGAACGCCATACGAAGATCCCGGATGGGTACTATCGTCTGGTGGTTCACGTGTGTATCTTTGATCGCTCGGGCAAAATGCTGATTCAGCAGCGCCAGACCTTCAAGGACGGCTACGCAGGCGTGTGGGACCTCACCGCGGGCGGAGCGGCGCTCTCCGGAGACAGCTCGGCAGACGCGATCGAGCGCGAGTTAGAGGAAGAGATGGGTATCAAAATGGACTTCTCCGACAAGCGCCCATCGGTCACGATCCACTTCAAGACCGGCTTCAATGAGATCTATCTGGTCGAAGCGGACGTCCCCATCTCCGATCTCAAGCTCCAGTACGAAGAAGTGCGAGACGCAAAATACGCCACCAAGGAAGAGATCCTCGAGATGATGAAGAAAGGTCAGTTCGTCCCCTACCACCCGGGTCTGATCGAGCTGTTGTTCTTCATGAAAGGCAGAACCGGCGCAATCGTGGGACTGGATTAATAAGGCATTCTACATAAATGTAGGGGAGGGCTTCCATGCCCTCCCTGAGTTTTACCATCTCTTCAGTGTTTAGGGAAGGCACAGAGACCCTCCCCTACAATAACTCTTGACATTATCAAGCTGTCGTTTTATAATAATCATGTTGATAACTGAATAGTATCTTCGGGGTAGGGTGCAATTCCCGACCGGCAGTACAGTCTGCGAGCCTCTGGCATGATACGGTGCAATTCCGTAACCGACGGTAAGCTATCATAGATAGCAAAGTCCGGATGAGAGAAGATAGATGAAAAGCGCAAGCGCAAGCTCTCAGGACTCCCCAAAACGTCTTGAGAGCTTTTTCAAATCCCAACTATCTTTTTGGAAGGATAACAATGCAATCAAAAACAAATGAAAGACTCAAAGTGGTCTTATGTATGGCAATGCTCACCGCCCTCGCGGTGGCGGCAGACATCTTTTTGAGGATCCCGGGTATCGGAGGCTTTCTCACCTATGAGCCCAAGGATGTGATCCTCACCATCGGCGCGTTCATTTTCGGTCCGGTGGCAGGCATCATCATGTCGCTGGTAGTATGTCTGATCGAAATGGTCACCGTCAGCACAACAGGCTTCATCGGACTTCTGATGAACTTTCTCGCCTCTGCCGTATTTGTCGGCGTCAGCTCCATCATCTACTCGAGAAAGAAAACCCTTTCACGCGCGATCCTCGGATTGGTCGCGGGCTCGTTCTCGATGCTTTGTATCATGCTGCTGTGGAACTACATCATGACGCCGATCTTTATGAACGTTCCGAGAGAAGCGGTACTCGATATGTTTGTGCCGATATTGATCCCCTTCAACCTGCTCAAAGCGGGGCTGAACTCCGCCTTGATCCTCCTGCTCTACAAGGGCGTCGTTACCGCGCTGAGAAAATCGCGGCTGATCCCTGTCAGGGAATCCAACGACAGCGAATACAAAAAATCCAACACGATTGTGATCATCATTATTTCCGCGCTGCTGGTAGTCACACTGATATTCGTGATGCTGATCTTTGCACAAGTCATCAAGCTGTAATCCTAATATTGACACTATTGTTGGGGAGGGCCTCTGTGCCCTCCCTGAACTTTTGCGCTAAAACAATATCAGGGAGGGCATGGATGCCCTCCCCTACATGTATCTCTTTATCAGATCAGCGCCGCTACGGCTTTTTCTACCTCTTTCATATCGGCGGTTGGTTCGAAGCGGGCGACCACCTTACCTTCTCTGTCAACGAGGAACTTCGTGAAATTCCACTTGATGTCGGAAGAGTTCTGATAGTCCTTATCCGCAGCCTTCGCCATCGCCTTCATCGCCATCGCCTTGACGCCTTTTCCGAAGCCCTCAAAGCCCTTCTGCGATTTGAGATAGGTGTACAGCGGCAGTTCGTTCTCACCGTTGACGTCGGACTTCTTCATCTGAGGGAACTGCGTATTATACTTGAGCGTGCAAAACTGATGGATCTCCTCGTCGGTGCCGGGAGTCTGGTTTCTAAACTGGTTGCAGGGAACGTCGATCACCTCAAAGCCCTTATCGTGATACTCCTCGTACATCTTCTCGATCGGTTCATAATGAGGCGTAAAGCCGCAGCCGGTCGCGGTGTTGACGATCAGCATAACCTCGCCTTTGTAAGCTGCTAAGGGATATTCGTTGCCTTTTCTGTCGTATAACGTAAAATCATAAATGCTTGCCATAATAATACCTCCTTGTTATTGATTCAGTCATTGCGAGGCTCGTCTCATACGAGCCGCAGCGATCCCCTTGTCATTACTAACGGTTTCTAAAGGAAGGGGATTCTCACGGTCGTTTTGCTCCCTCAGAATGACAATTTCCTGACTAATCCGAAATATCACTATCCAGAATCGGACAGAATGTATACTCGGGATGCATGGTGCTCACCATCTTGACGATCTCTTCGAAGAGCGCTTTTCTGTCCTTCTCGTCAAAGCTGATGATGATGTCAAACCGCACGGTCTTGGTCTCCTTATCGAGATAGAAGCCGTGCATCTGCAGCACGTTGTCAAAGCTCATCACGATATCGGATACGCTCCTATAGAGCATCTTGGTCTCCTCATCCATGCTGTTGACGGAATAGACCGAGATTCCCGCCAGCACCACGCCGTGCTTCTGATAAATCTGTTCTTGTATTTTCCTCTCCAAAGCATCGATCTCAAAAGCTCTCATATCATCGGGAATCTCGATATGCACCGAGCCGATCAGGTTGTCGGGGCCGTAGCTGTGCAGTACCAGATCATAGGCGCCCTTGACCTCTTCAAAGGAGCAGATATCCTTTTTCAGCTCTTTGGAAAACTCCGCGTCGATCCTCTTGCCCAGTATCTCGCTGATGGTCTCACGGAACATATCGATACCGGACTTGATGATCACCAGAGAGATGATCGCGCCGAGGTACGCCTCGAGCGAGATGTGCCAGATCAGGAAGATGACCGCCGCCACCAAAACCGAGGTAGAGATCACCGCGTCAAGCAGGGCGTCCTTGCCGGAGTTCTTCAAAGAATCGGAGTTGACCTTCTTGCCGGTCTTGGAGACATACAGTCCCAAAACGATCTTCACCAGCACCGCCACCGCGATGATGATCAGTGATACGGTTGAGTAGTCGGGCGTCTCGGGGGTAATGATCTTCTTGATCGATTCGATCAGAGAGGTGATACCGGCGTACAGCACCAGCGCCGCAATCAGCATCGCGGTCAGATACTCCGCTCTGCCGTGACCCAAGGGATGCTTCTTATCCGCGGGCTTGGACGAGAGCTTGGTGCCGATGATCGTGATCACCGAAGACAGCGCGTCCGAAAGGTTGTTCACCGCGTCCAGCACGACGGAGATGGAGTTCGCGAGCAAACCGACAGCGGCTTTGAACGCCGCTAAGAAGATGTTCGCCAGTATGCCGATCACCGAGGTGCGGACAATGATTTTTTCTCTGTTCATTTGCTTTCACCACAGCTTCCGATCAGCTGATATAACAGTTCTCTGAGCTTTACACTGTCATCGACGGGATAAGAGAAATGCGAGGCGACCTTGATGGGGATCTCCTTGACTTCTTCTCTCAAAGCTCTGCCCTTGTCAGTCAGGGTGATCAGCACCACACGTTCGTCATCCTCGGCGCGGTTGCGCTCAATATAACCTTGTGACTGGAGCTTTTTGAGAAGCGGGGTGAGCGTACCGTTGTCCAGACAGAGGGTCGCGCCCAGCTCTCCCACCGTCACGCCGTCCTTCTCCCACAGAGAAAGGAACACGATATACTGGGTATAGGTCAGTCCCAGCGGCTTGAGATAAGGCGTATACAGCGATACCACCTTCCGCGCCGCCGCGTACAGCGGAAAACACAGCTGGTTGTCCAGATGCAGCGCTTCGTCAATGATCTCTTCGGTGATTTGCATATGATTCACTCCTTGTAGCTATTGAATCTATATTCTGTGTTTCTATTATATTTTATAAAATATATTTTGTCAAGATTATTTTGGATATTTTTTCGAAAAATCTTTCTGTTGCGAAAAAGGATGAAATGCTGTATACTATTTCTTAGAAAGAAGTGTGAATCATCAATGAGTCTGAAAGGCGCTGTCAAACATTTTCATACCATCACCCGCCATCGCCACGAAGTGATCAGAAACTGCTATAAAGCCGGCATCCTGTGGCAGGGGCTCAGACACGACCTGTCAAAATACAGCCCGACCGAGTTTAAAAACGGCGCAAGATACTATCAGGGTCATCGCTCCCCTAATGATAAAGAGAGAGAAGAAAAGGGCTACTCCGACGCGTGGCTCCACCATATGGGCAGGAACAAACACCATTTTGAATACTGGAAGGACTACTCCCCCGTCGACCGTCTGATGAGACCTGTTAAGATGCCGACGCGCTATGTGGCGGAAATGTTCTGTGACCGCGTTGCGGCGTCCAAGATCTATCAGGGAAAGAACTACACCGATCACCATCCCCTCACCTACTTTGAAAACGGCAAATTCAGACGGGGCGATCTGATCCATCCCGAGACTTCCGACCTGATCGAATCGATGCTGAGAATGCTCAGCGAAAAGGGTGAGGACGAGACCTTCGCCTATATACGAAAACTTGTGAAAGAAGACCGTAAGAAATGAGTTATGATATTAACGAAGTCGCCAAGGCGATGAAAGAAAACGTGGGGGGCAATCCCGAGAAGGTAACCCACTTTGTGCGCGTTTATACCCTTGCCAAGTCCATCGGAGAGCTCGAGCAGCTTCCCGAGGATCTCCAGCGCCAGTTAGAGCTTTCCGCGGTAGTCCACAGCGTGGAGGCGGATGACAAAACCGCCGCGGTCAAAGAGATGATGACCGCCTGTCATGTTGACGACGAGACCGCGATGCGTGTGTGCTATATCGTCGAGCACAACGACGACTACGGTCATATCTCAGGACTGGATCACCAGATCCTTGTCGAAGCGGAAATGATCGTCTCATTCAAGGAGAAGAACACTCCCAAGTCGGAGATCATCCGCATCGCCGAAAAACGCTTCATCACCAACTACGGCAAAGCCTTTTTGAAGAAAGCGTTTGGAGTTTAATAATAGTGAAGAGAGAAGAGAGAAGAATGGTGGTTACTCGCTTCGCTCGAACAATCATAATACTACTAAAACAAAAGCTGGAGCTTCTTTATAAACTCCAGCTTTAATATTTGTACCAATAAGAATCGGGTGAGGGCAGAGCCCTCCCATATCTATTCTCTCTTCTCTATTCTCTCTTCACTAATCATTAAGGTACTCCTCGATGATGAAGCGCGGTCTGCGCTTAGTTTCGAGGTAGATTTTGCCGATGTATTCGCCGATGATGCCGATCGCCATCATCTGCAGGCCGCCGATCGCCCAGATCGATACCGCCAGCGACGCCCAACCGGTCTCTGTCGCTCCCATAAAGAAGCGCACCAGCGTATAGATCAGCATGACGATACTGACGAGGAAGATGATCAGACCGAGTCTCGTGATCAGCTTGATCGGTTTGGTGGAGAGCGAGGTAATGCCCTCCCACGCGAGCGCGAGCATCTTCTTGAGCGGATACTTCGACTCGCCCGCTAAGCGCTCCGATCTCTCATACTCGACGATATCGCTCTTGAATCCGATCATCGGCACCATGCCGCGCAAAAAGAGATTGGTCTCGTGATATTCCGCGAACGCCTGCAAAGCGCGTTTGCTCATCAGACGGAAATCCGCATGGTTGAATATCACCTTCGCGCCCATGTGATCAAGCAGCTTATAGTATCCTTCGGCGGTGAAGCGCTTGAAGAAGGTATCGGTCTCACGCTTAGAGCGCACGCCGTAGACCACGTCACAGCCTTCCTCGAACTTTTTGAGCATTTCGTCAAAGGTATTGATATCATCCTGCAGATCCGCGTCGATCGAGATCACCGCGTCCGCTTCGTCCTTTAAGGTCATCAAACCCGCCATCAGCGCGTTCTGGTGGCCGCGGTTGCGGGAGAGCTTGATCCCGCTGAAGATACGGTGAGAGGCGTGGAGCTTCTCGATCATCTCCCATGTCTTGTCACGGCTGCCGTCGTCGATAAAGACGATACGGCTGGAAGATGTGATCTGCCCCTTGGAAATCATCGTCTGCATTTTATCAAAGAGCTTCTTCGCGGAATCGGGAAGAACAGCTTCTTCGTTATAACAGGGTACCGCTATATAAAGTTTTGTCATAATAACACCACTTATATGTAAATACTATCGATACTTTTCAACGTTATCATCATACCATAATATTCTGTCATAGACAAGTTTCAATAATGTTACTGCTTGGAGGTTGTCTGACAAAACTGTTGATAAATCACGGCACATATGATACGATAAGGATATCAAAACATAAGGTGACTGTATCACAAACAACTCATGTTAAGGAATAAAATGAAGAGGTGTTTTGATGAAAAGGTTTTTCATTTGCATGATGATTATCGCCGTGATATGTACATTGATCCCGATCCACGCGGCTGCGTATTCCAACAATAGTTATGAATACGCCGTTCTGTATGACAATACGGTTATGATCATTTCTTATCATGGCTATTACACCGATGTAAATATACCGTCACACCTTTACGCCGATGGAAGAGAGTTACCCGTCTCAACAATCGGACAATGGGCGTTTCAAAACTGCGATCATATCAAAAGCGTTGTGATACCCGATACGGTAACCACGATCAGACAGGGAGCGTTCCGGGGATGTACCAACCTGACAAGTATTACCGTACCCGACTCCGTTACATATATCGGACGATCCGCCTTTTATGATACCGATCTGCAAAACTTGCCGGAAGATGAGGATTTTGTTTATATCGGGAAGGTCGCTTATTATTATAAAGGTGATTATAACTATGCGGACGTCACGTTCAAAGACGGCACCTTGGGGATCGCCGGCGGGATCTTCTATGTTTCCAAATTTGCAGGTCCCCGATCCGTGGTCATTCCCGATTCGGTAAAAACCATAGGCGATTGGGCTTTCAGAGGATGCTCTGTTCTGGAAAACGTCCAAATGGGAAACGGCGTAGAAAGAATCGAAGAAGCAGCCTTTGCAAATTGCGGCAGCCTGACCCGTATCGTTCTCCCCTCGAGTACCAGATATCTGTATGCAGATTCCTTTGAAGGATGCATCAATCTGACCCTGTATTCAAAAGAACCGGCTATACAGAATTACGCTGAAACGCATGGTATCCCGTTTGTTCTTTTATCAGACGATGATCCCGATGTGATGTTGGGCGACGTGGACAACGACGGCGTTGTTTCCGTATTAGACGCGACGAGAATACAGAAGTATAAGGCTTCGATCATCAAAGAAAATGAAATCATCCTCTCGGCGGCGGATGTTGACGGCGACGGCTTTGTCACTGTTATGGACGCGACACGTATCCAGAAGTTCAAAGCGCAGATCATGAACCTTGACGGCTCGACACCGTATGTAGGATAACCTGATCAAACGAAAATAAAACAACGCTCTGTTTTTCAAAACGAAGAACAGAGCGTTTTTCTATCAAATTGTAGGGGAGGGTCTTGTCACTCCCGGATGAAAGGACGTCGTATAGAGTCGTAGGGAACGATGCCCTTCATCGTTCCGTCATCAATTGTTCGAGTGAAACGAGTATCCTTGTTATTATCGCTGCAATTATATCAACGTTTCGGCACGAAGTGGGCTTCGTGCCCTACGGCGGTACGGTCAAGACCGTACCCTACGGTTCGCAACCGAAAACGATAGCTGTCAGCAACCTTTCGGCACAATGATGTCAAACGCCGACGGCAGGACGGTGATCGTGGGATCCTTCATATAGAACATCTCGCCGTCGATACCAACCTTTAGCTCCTTGTCGTCGATGAGCTTCATCTCTTTGCACTTCTTGTTAAGGATGAACGGCATCTTCGGGTTGTCGATATGCTCACCCTTGATGAAGTCGGAGACAAGACTCAAAAACTTCGGCACCGATATTGTCGGAATGGACATAAAGTCGATATAACCGTCGCTGAGTTCCGCCTTGGGCGAACACTTGATACCGCCGCCGTAGTACTTGCCGTTGGAGGCTACCGCGAGCATCTGGGTCTTGTAACCGTCTTTGAGGCGTATCTCCTCACCGTCCGCGAAGGGACGGAAGGTATGCTTTCTCTTGGTCAGCAAGCACTGTAAGATCGCCAACTTGTAGGCTAAGGGACCGTTCATCAGCGGCAGTCGTTTATTCTTCTGCGCCTGCGCCGCCACCTCACAGTCATAGCCGACGGAGATCACGTTCAGCGCATACTTGCCTTCGCATAGGAAGAGGTCTATCTTTACGGTATCGCCCTCGATCATCTTCTGCAAATCAAGGAAGTCTTCTTTGCTGCCCGGCAGAGTACGGATGAAGTCGTTGCCCGTACCGACCGGGATCACCGCGAGCGCAACGTTCTCGTGACCCATCAGACCGGTGAGCGCTTCGTTAGCGGTGCCGTCGCCGCCGCAGGCATAGACACGCAGACCGTTACACTTCCCGGCGTATTCTGCCGCAATGCGCTTTGCGTCGCCCGCCTCCTTGGTATATTCAATGACGATCTCGTCATCACTGTTGAGCTTTTTGATCTTCTCCTCTAATTCAGGAGTGTTGTCTTTGGTTCCCGCGAACTTGTTCAGGATAAATAGATGTGTCATTTCCCGTTCACCTCAAATTTCTTTAATTCTCTGTATAGCTTGGCGATGGGCAGCCCCATCACGTTGAAAAAATCTCCCTCGATCCCTCTGACGAACAGCGTCGCCTTCTCCTGGATCCCGTAAGAGCCTGCCTTGTCCATCGGATCACCCGTAGCGATATAGTCCATGATCTCCCGATCGGACAACTTATAAAATGTCACCTGCGTGCTGTCAAAGAACCGCTGTTCTCTCTGACCGTCAGTGATGCAGCAGCCGGTGATGACCGTGTGCGTCTTGCCCGACAATGCTCTGAGCATGGAGAACGCGTCAGCCTCATCCTTCGGCTTGCCTAAGATCACATCGTCCAGAATCACGACCGTGTCCGCGCCGATCACGGTGCTTCCCGGATGCTCCCGCGCGACCGCGTTCGCCTTCAAAGCGGCGAGATAGACGGGCGCTTCTTCCGCTGTGATATCCGCAGGCAGAACTTCGTCGACGTCGGAGACAATGATCTCAAAATCATCGGTGATTTTTTTGAGCAGTTCTTCTCGTCTGGGAGACTTGGACGCCAAAATCAACTGTTTCATCTTACTCTCCCCCGCTTAATTCTCATACTTTTCCATCACACTCTCAAGATAAGACAGGTACTCATCCTTCGCCGACTTCGGAGAGATGATCTGCGCCTTATCGCCCAGGGAGAAGAGCCATCCGAAGAACTGCGGAGAGAGCATGACATCCGTACACATGGTAAAGGTGTTATTCCTGCCTGTTGTGATGAACACCTTGTCGGAGAAACGGTCGGCGACCACGCCGATGAGCGATTTATCCATCTTGATCTTCACCGAAGTGAGCTTGCCGCCGTACATACCGAACACCTGCTTGGAGTAGACCGCGAGGTCAAGCTTGTCGACCGACTTTGAGCCCTTCGCCTTGATCTCGGTTACGGTGATGTTCTCCATCTTGTCAACGCGGAAGTGCTTGAGCTTGTCCTCTTCTGCGTCGAAAGCGATCAGGTAGTAGTTCTCGTCGTCCCATGTCAGCGCCTTGGGAGATACAACATAAAGCTTGCCGTCTCTGCGGCGTTCCCTGACGATCTTCTTTGTGCCTTCTTTTGCGATCGCCCACTGGGTATAATAGAAGGTGATCTCCTTCTTGTCATTGATCGCCACGTTGATCGCGTCGATATTATAGTATATCTTCTCGTTGGTGGTCTTGACGCGGTTGGAGACGATCACCTGTCGGTGAAGCGATTTTGCGTCGTTCTCGGAGGCAAGTGTCTCTAACTTTTTGATCAGCTTTGCGCTCTTGTTCTTGGTGATGAACTTGGAGCTCTGCACCGCATCGACCAGAAGCTTGAGTTCGGGAAGCTCAAATTCTCTGGAGCTCAAATACCACACGGTCTCCTTGCCGACCTTGTTGTGGCCGATATCGAGACCGAAGTCCTCGAGCGTTCTCAGATCATCATAGATGCTCTTGCGCTCCGCCTTGATATCATAGCTGTCCAGATAGGCAATGATGTCTGCGACGGTGACGCCAAAGTTCTCGTCGGTCTTCTCCTGTAAGTATTTCATAATATAAAGCAGTTTCTGTTTTTGTTTCGGATTCTTAGGCATGGTATTCCTCCAAGAATGATATTATATATAATGTTATAACGATTAACGAGTCAAATATTGCGCCAGCCCGACGACAAGCGGTATCGTCAGCAATGAGAATAAAGTTGACGCGCAGACGATCCCCGCGGAGAGCTGGGTATCGCGGTTGTACTTTGCGGACATCATGGTGGAGAACGCCGCAACAGGCGACGACGCCGCGATCACCACGGCGCACAGGACCACAGAGTCAATACCGACAAAGTACATCACAAACAACGCAAGCAGCGGGATCCCTACAAGACGGATAAAAATCGAAATGTACGCGTGTACATCTTTGAGCGCTTTTGTCATGTTTGAAGTGGCAAGATAGAAACCGATGATCAGCATCGGCACGGGAGTGTTGAGTGAAGCAAGGAAGGATATCGGCTCTTTGACAATCGTGGGCAATGACACTTGCAGTACAAAAAACAGGACGCCGATAACGGTACCGATGATACCGGGATTGACGACCGCCTTGACGATCTCCTTCGTTTCCTTTTTGCCGCTCATCGTGATCAGCCCGTAGGTCCACATAAAGATATTGAACACCGCGATATACGCAGCGCCGTAAAACACACCGTCGCTGCCCAGCACCGCCTCCTGCAAAGGAAGCGCCATGAAGCCGCAGTTGGAAAACAACACCGCGAATTTATAGACCACCGCTTTTTCGATCTGCTGTCTGCGATAGAGAAGCTCTGCTAACAGTACCGAGAACAGCATCACACAGAAAGCGCACAGCAAAGCGATCAGAAGTCCCTTCAGCATGGACGGGTCAAACTCCCGCTGGAAGGCGTTGATGATCACACAGGGCGTAACGGCGTACAGCACGATATCGGTCATTACCTTCGCGCCGCCCTCCTTGATCACCGAGAGCTTGGTCAGCAAGAACCCGACAAAGATCAGGATGAACAGCACCGCAACCTGCTGTCCGACATTGAAAAAAACCGAGAACATTTTCTCACCTTACAACGAGTCCGATTTTTTGGACTTTATTTTCTCCAAGTATATCACGTTCCCAAAATGATTGCAATTCGCAAATCAGGCAAATTACACTAAAAAATAACCCCCATAATAGTCAAAATGTCTAAGAGATAAATATAGGACTGTGAGAAATGACAAAAACGCTCCTGATTTTTGGATATTTTGATGACGCAAAAAACTACCACTGTGCAAAAAACATCCTTTTTTTCTCGTCAAGCATAACAAAAGTAGTTTTCAATTATGAAATGCTTTTAGTGAATCAACCAAAATATCTCCGTAAGGTTTGACAAATTTGAAAGTAGGTATATAATATCACTTGTAAGCACGAACTTACGAAAGTTGTAAAAATATTTTAAAACCTGAAGGAAAGAAGGAATTAACTATGGCAACTACTAAGAAAGCTACCACCACTAAGAAGGCAGAAACAAAGGCTCCCGCAGCTAAGAAGGCTGAGACTAAGGCTCCTGCGAAGACCGCGGCTAAGAAGCCCGCAGCTAAGAAAGCTGATCCTAAGTTCGATCTGTTCATCCAGTTCGGCGGCGCTACTGTTTCCGTAAAGGACATCGAGAAGAACGTCAAGAAAGTCGTTAAGGGCAAGAAGGCTTACACCGTTTACGTTAAGCCCGAAGAGTCTAAGGCTTACATCGTTGCTGACGGCGAGACCACCGGCATGGACGTATTCTTCGTAGGTGACTAATTCAGAAAAAGAAACCACGAAAAGCGGAGCTTAAAGCTCCGCTTTTTCTTTTTGTTCTTTGTATTCTTTTATCATATATTGATATAATAAATTGTAGTTAAATCAATTGACACACGATATATTGTGTGATAACATTAACATGTACACAACAGAAACCAAAATGAATCAAGGAAGGTGTTTGAATATGGCCGAACATTATCATGCGAAACACGGCAAGACGCCGGGTTCCGTGATCGCTGTGAGGATCGTGATCATCGTTCTGGTCGCGGCGCTTTTAGCCGGCGGCGCGTGGGGCGTGTTCCGGTTTGTGATCAATCCCGCCATGACGGCTCCCACCGAGCCGAATATCCCCACTATCGCGCAGGAGGTCACCCTTCAGCCGATCCCCACCCATCCCCCGACAGAGGCGGCTCCCGACTATGACAAGATGGCTTCGGATACCCTCTCCAAAATGTCGCTTGACGAAAAGATCGCTCAGCTGTTTGTCGTCACCCCCGAAACACTCACCGGAGTTGACGTGGCGGTTCTCGCGGGAGACACCACCAGAGAGATGCTGGAAAAATATCCGGTCGGCGGTATCATCTATACCACCCCCAACATGGAAGATAAAGATCAGCTCAAAGAGCTCGTCTTTAAAACACAGAGCTACTCAAAACTCCCGCTGATCATCTGCGTTGACGAGGAAGGCGGCGACGTCGCCCGCGTGGCGGACGCGCTGGATGAAGAAAAGCTCGAGCCGATGTTCTCCTATAAAGACGAGGACGTCTCCGTCGCCAAGAAGAACGCCAAGACCATCGCTTCTTATCTGACAAAATACGGCTTCAACACCGATCTTGCTCCCGTCGCCGACGTCTGGACCAACAAGGACAACACCGTGATCGCCGAACGCGCCTACTCGGATGATTATCAGAAAGCGGCAGAACGTGTCGCGGCGGCAGTGAAAGGCTATGACGAAAGCGGCATTGCCGCCACCTTAAAGCACTTCCCCGGTCACGGCGATTCTGCAGAAGACTCCCATGATGAGATCGCAATTCTGGACAAGACCTATGATGAGATCAAGGACGCCGAGCTGCTGCCCTTCAAGCAAGGTATCAAGGCAGGCGCCGACATGGTGATGATCGGTCACATCAGCGTTCCTTCTCTGGATGAAGAGAAACCTGCTACCCTCTCCAAGACCATCGTACCCGATATCCTCAGAAAGGATATGAAGTATGATGGTGTCGTGATCAGCGACAGCCTCACGATGGGTGCTCTGGTCGAGAACTACACTACCGACGAGATCGTTCAAGGTCTGTTCGATGCAGACATCGACCTCTTCCTGATGCCCGGCGATCTGGATGAATATATCGGCGCGATCAACACCGCTTTGGAGAACAAAACCGTCACAGAAGACCAGATCGACAAGAAGGTTGCAAGGATCCTCAAGATGAAGTACGAAAGAGGGATCATCCCGACAGAGCAGAGCTCTTCCCAAAAGTCGACCCAGCCTTCAACGCAATCCTCTACTCAGCCCGAGACGCAGCCTGCGACCCAACCCGCGACTCAGCCGTCAACCAAAGAACCAAACGAATAAACATCAGGGAGAGTCAAGCGCTCTCCCTTGTTTTTTCGATAAATGCCATCCTAAACGAAGTGTAGGATCTTAAAAACAGAGAAAGCATAAGATTCTTCGCTGCGCTCAGAATGACAATCGTACTGTACACATACAAAAACTCCCGACGATCAGCTCGTCGGGAGTAACTTTTCAACAGAAATTATGAATTGAAGATAGACATAATATCATAGAAGCTGTCGTCCTCGTCGGAGGAATCTACTTCTACCTTGGGAGCGGGAACAACGGTCTTCGGTGTGTCAGCTTTCTCGGGAGCAGAGCTCGGGAAAGCGCCGGAGTTATCGTTGGTAGAACCGCAGCCGGTCGCGATAACGGTCACGCTGATCTCATCCTTCATATCGTCGTCGATGACAGCACCCCAGATGATGTTCGCGTTATCGGCAGCCTTCTGCGCAACCATAGTGGAAGCGGCGTCGATATCGTCGAGAGTGATGTCGGGAGAAGCGGTGATGTTGATGATCACGCCGGTCGAACCGTCGATAGAGGTCTCGAGCAAAGCGGAAGAAATCGCCATATCCGCGGCGACGACCGCCTTGTCCTTACCGGTAGCCTTTCCGATACCCATATGAGCGAAGCCCGCGTCACGCATGACAGCGGAAACATCGGCGAAGTCGAGGTTGACCAGACCGGGAACCACGATCAGATCGGAGATGCTCTGTACGCCCTGTCTTAACACATCGTCAGCAATCAGGAATGCGTTCTGGAGCGTGATGCTCTGATCGGAGACATACTTAAGTCTTTCGTTGGGAACGATGATCAGCGAGTCAACACACGCGGAAAGCTCCGCGATGCCCTGCTCCGCCTGCGCCATTCTCTTCTTGCCTTCAAAAGCAAAGGGCTTGGTGACGACCGCAACGGTGAGGATACCCATATCCTTAGCGATCTTCGCAACGATGGGAGCAGCGCCTGTACCGGTACCGCCGCCCATGCCGGCGGTGATGAATACCATGTCGGTATCCTTTAATAAAGCAGCAATCTCTTCTCTGTTCTCTTCAGCGGCAGCCTGACCGATCTCGGGCATAGAGCCTGCTCCCTTGCCGCGGGTAGCCTTCTCGCCTATCTGAATCTTCTGAGATGCCTGGGAAAATCTTAAAACATGCTCATCGGTATTGATCGCAATAAACTCAACATTCTTGACGTCCATCTTGATCATGCGGTTGACAGCGTTTCCGCCGCCGCC
>CAZPOG010000033.1:0-15178 GCA_964588105.1 uncultured Ruminococcus sp.
GGGAGGTTTTTATGGAAAAGAGAGAACAAATCTATGAGGGCAAGGCAAAAAAGGTATATAAGACCGACGATCCTTCGCTCGTAATCGTAGACTATAAGGATGACGCTACCGCCTTCAACGGTCTGAAAAAGGGCACTATCGCCGGCAAGGGCGTCATCAATAATCAGATGAGCAACTTCATCATGCAGATCATCGAGAAGGAAGGTATCCCCACTCACTTCGTCAAAGAGCTGTCCGAGCGCGAGACGCTGGTCAAGAGCGTTTCCATCGTTCCGCTGGAAGTTATTGTCCGCAACATCGCGGCGGGATCCTTCTCCAAGCACTACGGCGTCAAAGAAGGCGTTGTCTTCGATGAGCCGACGCTCGAGTTCTCCTACAAGAACGACGACCTCGGTGATCCGCTGCTCAACTCTTATCACGCGATCGCGCTGAAACTTGCGACAAAAGAAGAGATTGCGCTGATCTCCGACTATGCGCTGAGGATCAACGAGATCATGAAGAAGTTCTGGGACGAGAGAGGCGTAACGCTGGTCGACTTCAAGATCGAATTCGGCAAGACTGCCGACGGAGAGATCATCCTCGCCGATGAGATCAGCCCCGACACCTGCCGCTTCTGGGATAAGAAAACAGGCGAAAAGTTAGACAAAGACCGTTTCAGAAGAGACCTCGGCGGCGTTGAGGACGCGTACAGTGAAATGATGAACCGCCTCGGAAAATAATCACAATATACAGCAAAAGGCAGTGACCGCAAAAGTCACTGCTTTTATTATTTGTTCGATTAATCTTCTTCTCTCATCAACAGCAAACCGAGGGAGCTGATATCCTCTACATCCGTCTCCTTTACTATATTGACGGAGATATTGTGGGAGTAGATCGCCGCTGCGTGAGGATCGTCGGGAATATTGGTTGTCCTTAACGCGACATAAAGCGTATTATCCTGCGTCGCCGTCGCGATGATCTTGGTGGTATAGTTTCCGCACACATAGCGGTATACCGCTATCAGCAGAGAGTATTTCTCAAAGAATTCATCGTCATAAAAATCCTCGAGCTCCTTGCCGTAGTCTTCGGGATTTTCGGGATGCAGATCCTGGTACTGATAATTGCCGTACTCGCTCATAAACGCCTCATACTGCGTCCGTGAGCTGATAAGCGCCAACATACCGTACTGCTCCATATCATCAAAGTTCGTTATCATTTCCGCCTTGTTGCCGTTATATGACTCTTTCCAGATAACGGAATCGCCGTCGACCGCAACCGCGTTGGTATAAAAGCTGTCTGTCAGCTTAACAGAAAGATAAGTATCGTCGATCGGGCTTTTGGTATAGACGAACGTATTAACGCTTGTACACTCGGGAATGAACTTGCGATCAAGCGAAAGCAGAATCAGGCGGTTGGTCATCACCGACGGAGCCGCGCCGCTCGGATAAATCATGTCTTGCTCAAAATTGATCTCGCAATACAAATCCTTGTACACTCGGAAATTCTTCCGCTGATAGCCCGGGCTGCTTTCTGCGTCTGTGTACATCAGCAGAACACTGTCTTCAAAGAACGTTTTGTCGCACCTTGAAAGAATATCCTGCGCAAAGTCGTCGCCGAAGATCGAGAATGTATCTCTCTTCTCATACAGCTGCTCATAGGAGAAGATCAACCCGGATTCTTCTCTGAGAAGCGGCGAATCGGCAGAGGTCTCATTCGCCACCGTTTTACACTCGAGCTTTTGATTATAGATACAGCTTGCCAGACGCTTCTGGATCCATGTCGCGTCCAGAATCGTCTTCATGCCGTCACGGTCAATATCGGAAAGGAGCTTGATATCCGCGCCGAACTTTACTCCGGCAACCTGGGGAAGCGAATCGTAGGAAGGCTCCGCTTCCAGTTCGGCAAGCTGTTTTTGGATATGGGTCACATCAAGGATGGTCAGCAAGCCGTCCCTGTCGGTATCGCCCAACAGCCAGACGGTACTGCCGTCGGAGGTCATGACCGAATCGGTATAGTCTCTGAACATATCCTGGATCCCGTCAAAGTCAGGATTATTCCACACTTCGGTAAGCGGAACGAAGCCCACGCGCTTCCAGTAAACGCCGTATCCGAAGGTAAAGGGCTGGCCGTCATCATAGTTGATGACCGTTCGATCGCCGAACGTGCCTTTGATCAGCTTGTCGCAGGCGTTGCCTTCACATGTCGCGAATACCAGCGTCCAGTGATCGCTGCCGCCGATCTCTTCATAGGTGTAATTCTTATATCCGTGTTCCTTTGCGTAAACATCAAACGAGCTCTCATACTGATACTCTTTTTCAACCGCCCGGATCGAGAGATTTGAAACGGTAACGAGAGTAACGATCATGATAAGGATCAACAAAATCGATATCAGCTTCTTCATTTGTATTCCTCCTTTTCAGTATTCGTTGACTATTTCGGGATCTGTGAAATGGGAGGCTCCTCGTGATAACGCTTGACATAATCACTCGGAGTACAGTTATAAACCGACTTGAACACCGCGATAAAGGACTTGACGCTTGGGAACCCGTTATTCGCCGCCGCTCTGGTCTCGCTGACGCCGAAGTTCTGGATATCGTTGAGGGTTCCTTCCAGTCTCACGAGATTGAGATAACTCTTGAAGGTCCTGTGAGTAGTGTTCTTAAAATACCGGGAGAAATAAGTTGGCGTCAGACCGACATAAGAGGAGATATCCTCAAGAGTGATCTTCTCTCTGTAATTTTCCTTGATAAAATCGATCGCGCGTCCGATATACCGAGGATCGGCGGGATCCGTCTCCTCGGGAAGTTCGGGCTTTTTGACCCTGCATTTGGAGAACAGGAAGATCAGGATCTGGCTCATCGCGCAGGAGATTCTCAACTTGGAGAGCTCGGATGGGTTCTCTACCTCAAAGACGATACCTTTGAGCAGTTCGCGGATCCTGACTCTCGCCTGATCGTTCTGCTGCAAATCAAAGGTATAACGGTCAAAGCTCGGAAAATACGCCTTGATATAGCTGTAAGAGAACAGCACCACAAGATACTTGACCGGTTCTTCCGGCTCCTTGCCGCAGGTCTGGTGAACCACCTCTGAGTTGACCAGCACAAAGTCGTTATCAAAAACATCTCTGTCGACACCGTTCTGCGCCGTCCACATTCTGCCTTTGATGATATAATCTATCTCCAGATTTTTATGCCAGTGCTTGTTGGTAAAGCACTCTTTTCCCGGCTTTTCATAGAGCATTACTTTGCCGGGCAAATTCTCATCCGCTGTCACGATCTCATACTTGTTTCTGGGATTGCCCGCCATATTATTCTCTCCTTTCAAGTCGATGGAAATGTGAATTTACTTATAGATAGTTATATTATAACACATAATTTCAAATTGTGCAAATAATATATAATTATATTGATTCTTGGGGAATTTTAAGGTAGAATGACAGTGGAGCTGATAATATGAAAAAGATTCTGTGTTTGATACTCGCGGTCCTTCTTATGCTCTCGCTGTGCTCCTGCACTTTGGAGGATCTGCTGAATATCCGCTCTCCAAAAGACTATACCCTACTCGGAGACGCAAAGCTCGTTGTACACTTTATCGACGTCGGACAAGGCGACAGCACCCTGCTGGAATCCAACGGGGAATTCGTTCTGATCGACGCAGGAGAAAGAGACTGTGGCAATACGGTAGTGGATTATATAGAGTCAAGAGGCTGTGATGAGCTCAAATACATCATCGCGACCCATCCCGACTCCGACCATGTCGGAGGACTCAAAACCGTGATCGAAACCATCGACGCCGAAAACTTCATCACCAGCGAAACGGACAAAAGCACCTCCACATGGCTCAACGTCTTACACGCTGTGGACGAATATGACATCAACTACATCGACGCAGAAGCGGGAGAAACCTATTCTTTCGGAGAAGCGTCATTCACCGTGCTGGCTCCTCTGTCAGACAGCTACAACAACTATAATAACTACTCCGTAGTCGTCAAAGCCGAATGCGATGACATCAGTTTTCTTTTGACGGGAGACGCGGAGAAAGAATCCGAGGACCAGATGCTCGCCTCGGGAGAGGATCTTTCCGCCGATGTGCTCAAATGCGGACATCACGGCTCGTCCTCCTCCACTTCGGACGCTTTTCTCTCGGCGGTTCATCCCGCCTTTGCAATCATCTCCTGCGGAGAGAACAACGACTACGGTCATCCGCATCGGGAAACCGTCGCAAAGCTCACCAACCGAGGCATCGCCTACTATCGTACCGATACCTTGGGCACCATCGTCGCCGCCACAGACGGCAAAGGGATCTCGATCCTCTCTCACGGCGGAACACAGGTGGAAGCCGAGACCATCTCCAAGGAAGACCTGAACAACAGCGCTTCCGCATCCGAAGCGGCATTCCCGTATGTCGGCAACAAGAGCAGCAAGGTCTATCACCGATATACCTGCAGCGGTGTAAAAACCATGAATGATAAAAACAAAA
The DNA here is from genome assembly GCA_964588105.1 of uncultured Ruminococcus sp. Taxonomy (GTDB): domain Bacteria; phylum Bacillota; class Clostridia; order Oscillospirales; family Acutalibacteraceae; genus Ruminococcoides. Next base: position 4,459 of record CAZPOG010000033.1, read on the forward strand.
TTTACTTTGATACAAAAGAACAGGCGGTCCAAAAGGGCTATGCCCCGTGCAGCCTGTGTAATCCGTAACGATGCTGTTTGATTTCGATTATCCAAATTGCTGGGACGCGCTGAACGCGTCCGAACTGCCCATTGTTCTTTACGGCATGGGCAACGGCGCCGACAAGGTGCTCGATGAACTGAACAGAAGAAATATCAAGGTCTCCGGCGTAATGGCAAGCGACGGCTTTGTCCGTCACCAATCCTTCCGCGGGTTTACTGTCAAAAGCGAGGAAGAACTGATACAAGAACTTGGCGATTTCACCGTCGCGCTGTGCTTTGCCAGTTCTCTGCCCGATGTGATGGCATATATTGAGAATGTCGGCAAAAGGCATGAGATGATCGTGCCGAATGTGCCGGTTATCGGGACGGATATCCTTGATGATGTCGTTATCGCAGAGAATCGCGAAAAGATCCAAACCGCTTTCTCCCTGCTCGAAGACGAAACCTCCAAAAAAGTCTTCAAGGGCGCGCTTGACTTCTTCTATACCGGAAGGCCCGAGTATCTCAAAGAGATCGAAACGCCGAAGGAAGAAGCCTTCAACGATATCCTCAGATTAAAGAACGAACGATATCTGGATCTCGGCGCGTACCGCGGCGACACGGTGGAAGAATTCCTGCGTTTTTCCGATGGATATGAGCATATCACGGCGGTGGAGCCTAACCCGAAGAACTTTGCAAAGCTGAAAGCGTACGCGGAAGATATCAGGAATATCACCCTGCTGAGCGCCGGGATCTCCGACCGTTCGGGCGTGATGTACGTATCTGAAAAAGCCGGACGGATGGCGACGCTCAGCAGCACCGGCACTGAGGTCAAAGTCAACTCCGTCGACGAGATCAACTGCGCGCCCACCTATATCAAAGCGGATATCGAGGGCTTTGAGAGCAATATGCTTGACGGAGCCGTACAGACGCTCCTATCAAAGCCGAAGCTCAACCTCGCCGCCTATCATAGGACGTGCGACTTCTTCTCTCTGATCTTGCAGCTGCATCGCCTCAATCCCGACTATCGGATCTATCTGAGAAAGCATCCGTATATCCCCTGCTGGGATCTTAACATCTATGCGATTTAACCTGAGTTCACGGTATCCGCGGGTACTGTGAACTTTTTGTATACACTTATTTGAATCACTTGCAATCGACCGTGAATTGTGCTAAAATTGGTATATTCTCCGTGATTATGCATATTGTTGCGGTAAAATCCGATCGTTCGGATGAATACCCGTTCGGTCGCCTAAATTATTTATTCATCTTTTTATCAGAAGGTTTATTATGGTTAAGAAATGTTTATCGATCATAATAGCGGTCATCATGCTCTTCAGCGTATTCGCTGCGCTGCCGGCATCCGTGTCCGCCGAAGAACTTGATATTGTCGAAAGCGGCGCGTCTACTCTGCCGAATTCTCTCTTTCTCCAGCAGTCTGCAAGCGGAATGTGCACCCTCTCTTCCATCGCGATGATGCTCAGAGCGAGGATGTATCTCAGCGGCAACTCCGACTGGGCCCGCATTACGGAATCCACCATCAGATCTGTCGCGTGGATGGAAGGCGTAGGCGTCAGATACAGCTTTACCTATACACAGGACGGTAATTCCATGAGTGTTTCTCACGAGAACCTCTCCGGTATTTCCGCTTCGCGTCTGAAATCTCTTTTGAACAGTCATCCCGAAGGAATCATGCTGCTGTGCAACGATCTGCCTCACGCGGTATTTGTAACCGACTATGAGGGGGATACCTTCTACTGCGCCGATCCCGCAACAACCTATTCGGGAAAAAGGAGAACGCTTGCGTCCTCCTATACAGGTCAGATGCTCGGCTCTCAGTCGGCTGTGCTCAGCGCGGCAGACGCCTACTGGTATGTATCGTCCTATTCGATCACCGGCAACATCGATCTGGGAAAAGACTTCTACGCCATGCTCGCGAACAGCAACAACACCAAGGCAATCGGTCTTGACTCCGACTGGAACGTTACCGTACGCAACTATGAGGGCAACAACGACCAGATCTGGCACTTCGTCAGACAGTCCGACGGCGGCTACCGCCTGATCAATGTCTATACCGATATCTTCCTGATCGGCGATAACATCGCCTCGCTGGAACCGCAGGCAGGTCCGAACAACAAAACATGGTATGTCCGCAAGATCGGATCGGGATACGGCCTCGCGCACTACAGCGGAGGCGTCACCAAGTACCTTCGCCCGTATAACAATTCGTGGTCAAACGGTACGATCCTGTCGCTGACGACTACGCCGTCCAATCTCAACATCAACATCATTTCGGGAAGCGGCAACAAACCGAAGAACTTCACCTTTAAATCCGATTTCAAATACACCCACGACGATTACGCAGAGATAGAATGGAACAAGAGCAAATTCGCCAACAACTATTCCGTCACCGTATGGAAAGATAACGGCGAGCGTGTTCTCTCGACCACCACCAGAGAGAACTACGTCTATCTCTTCGATCTCGAAACCGGCTATTATGGCGTATATGTCAAGGGACAAAACAGCATCGGTAATTCCGATAACGCCGTGATGCATTTTCATGTGACAAAAGACATCGGCGACAAAGACTTCACCGGTCTGATCACCGACGACGGCAAGCTGGCAGTCGCTTTTGATGTAGACGTCGTCATTCTGGACACCTATGAGCAGTACACCCATCAGGTGTGGGATTTCCTCTTCCAGGAGGACGGCGGATATCTGATCAGGAACATGTGTACCGGAACCTTCCTTGCGTCGGACGGCAGAAGCGTCTTCCTGATAGAGGAACCGGACGCGAGCGCGATGTGGTATGTCGGCGGATATGATTATGAGGATATGAATTATCTCTATCATGTCGCTTCCGGCAACACGCTGAGACTGACTCCGACAGACGGCATATGGGAAGACGGCGCGGCGCTCACCGTTGATATAGACAGCTGGGACTTCTATCGGCTCGCAGAGTATGAGGCACAAGAACCCTCAACCGATACCAAAGAGCTCCTCGGCGACGCGGACGCAGACAGCATCATCACCATCATGGACGTGACCGCTATCCAGAAACGTCTGGCAAGCGTTCCGCTCCCGCTGTCATTCAACGAAATTGCAGCCGACGTCACGGGTGACGGGCTGGATATCACCGACGCGTATTACATCCAGCGCTATATTGCTAAGAGCTCCGTTCCCTTTGCGATCGGAAAGCCGATCGGAGGAGAGCCCGAGACCGAACCGGAAACCCAGACAGAGACCGAGATCGTGGCAGAGATCCCGACCGAGGAAGAAACGCAGGAAGAAACCCAAGCTCAGACGGATCCTCCCGAGCCTGAGACGCAGGAGCCTCAACCTCAGACCACCGAACCTCAGCCACAAGAACCCGAAACGCAGATCGCTCAAAGCGGAGTCAGCAGATTCCTCTCCTTCTTCAAAAAATAAGAAAAGCAAAAACGGAGTGAAAATCACTCCGTTTTTTTGATGCTGTGTATCTTCTGACCACGTTTTTTCCCGCGACATGGGAGACCCGCGAGATCTGCGAGATCATGAACACGGGGATCCAGAGCGGCGCAATCAAGGGGTGGAGAGCATATGAAAACTCAAAGCGATATAGTAAATACGGACTCCAGAGAGGTTGGGAACGATTTGATATGAAAGACATAACAGACAGTTCTGTAAACGAACCTGTATACAAGTCTGTAGACAGCTTCATTGAATTACCGGTTGACGACGATGATTTACCCTTTGATTGACGTCTTGTATACACCCTTGTCTACACTTTGTATACACCTTTGTATACAGCGTAAACCCTGATAAATACTGACTTTTTTCTATTTGTATACAATGTATACAAGAAATATAAAGAAAAAAGTAAATAGTAAAAAGAACGTAAAATGAAAAGTCTTACGCCCTTGTATACAGTTTTGTATACACCCCTTGTATACACATCGCAGGGCGTTGATGTAACACCGTAGGGGAAAGTCTTGACCTTCCCGGACGTCGCTATCAAATGCCGTTTTCCGCTGTCGGAAAACGATGATTATAAACCGTAGGGCGGGGGCTTGCTCCCGCCGAGAGTCATCATTCAAATCAATATCATTTGCGAAGCATATGTGACGCTTGTTTTGCTTCGCATGAGAACGACGTAATAATAGCAACGTTTCTGCGGGAGCGAACCCCCGCCCTACACTTCATTATCAACGTTTCCTTACAGTGATATACACCGATATAACCGCAGGGTTAGGGAGGGCGTGGAAGCCCTCCCCTACAATTAATGTGCTTCGCAAACAAAACCGGTATTTGACATCTTCGTTTCGGAACGGTCAAGACCGTTCCCTACAGTTGAACCGATAACCAACAACTGGGAACCGGGAACCGGTATTAATAACAAGGGGATTCTTCGGTCGCTTCGCTCGCTCTGAATGACGAATAGAACGGGTAACGGGCTAAAGCCCTCGCAATGACTCTTATAATAAACGCAAAAATCCCCGACACGACGGTCGGGGATTTTTATTGTCATTAAACCAACTCGATGATAGCCATCTCCGCTGCGTCACCGCGGCGGGGACCGATCTTGGTGATGCGGGTGTAACCGCCGGTGCGGTCAGCGTACTTCGGGGCGATTTCCTTGAAGAGTTTGGTAGCGACGTCTTCCTTGGTGATAAACGCCATAACCTGTCTCTTGTTCGCCAGAGTATCTTTCTTCGCGATTGTTATCATCTTCTCGGCTAAAGAGCTTACTTCTTTAGCGCGGGTAACCGTTGTTTCAATTTTGCCATTCTCTAAGAAGAATGTGACGAGAGCTCTGAGCATCGCCATGCGAGCGTCGGTAGCTCTGCCCAATTTTCTGGTACCGGGCATTGTACTCACTCCTTTACTATATTTACGAGCCGGAAAGCCTTACGCCTCTTTGGCTCTCCTCCATCGGGAGGATCTGTGGATTATTCGTCGTCCTTGCGGAGACTGAATCCTAATGTATCAAGCTTGTAAACAACCTCTTCGAGAGATTTGCGGCCTAAGTTTCTGACCTTCATCATATCTTCCTCGGACTTGGAAATCAGGTCTTCTACCGTGTTGATGCCCGCGCGCTTGAGACAGTTGAACGAACGGACGGAAAGATCGAGCTCTTCGATGGTCATCTCGAGGACCTTCTCCTTACCCTGATCGTTCTTCACTACCATGATCTCGGTGTTGTAGCCTCTGTCGGAGAGGTTGACAAACAGGTTGAGATGCTCGGTCAGGACCTTAGCGGCAAGAGATACCGCCTCCTGGGCGTTGAGAACGCCGTTGGTCCAGACAGAAATGGTCAGCTTGTCATAGTCGGTGATCTGACCGACACGGGTGTTGTCTACGGTGTAGTTGACCTTGAGGACGGGGGTGTAGATGGAGTCTACCGGCAGAACGCCGATGATCTCGTTGCCTGCGATGAGCTTGTTGCGCTCGGCGGGAACATAACCTCTGCCCTTGTCTAAGGTGATTTCCATATTCAGCTTTGCGTCAGCCGAAAGGGAAGCAATATGGAGCTCGGGATTCAGAATCTCGACCTCGCTGTCGCACTTGATACTCTCCGCGGTGACCTCGCAGGGACCCTCAGCGGAAATCTCGACGACCTTGGGGCCGTTTGAGTGGAGCTTTGCGACAAGACTCTTCATATTCAAAACTATCTCGGTAACGTCTTCTTTGACGCCGGGGATGGTGGAGAATTCGTGAAGAACTCCGTCTATTTTGATGGAAGTGACGGCTACGCCCTCTAAGGACGAAAGCAGAACTCTTCTTAACGAGTTGCCTAAGGTGTTACCGAAGCCGCGCTCCAAAGGCTCTACTACAAATCTGCCGTACTTACCGTCGGAAGATAACTCTTCTGTATCAATTCTGGGTTTTTCTATCTCTATCATTGGCGAATTCCTCCTTTAATATTAACAGTATAAGCACTGTCAAGCTGCATATGGCTGAGTGAACTTTCCCCAACCCACTTGCATTATTACTTGGAGTACAACTCGACGATGAGGTGCTCCTCGACAGGATAGTCGATATCGTCTCTCTGCGGGAGAGCGATGACCTTACCGCTGAGCTTTTCGTCCTTTTCAAGCCACTTCGGGATCAGTGTGACCGCGTCAGCCTCTACCAGAGCCTTGAAGCGGTTGGATTCCTTAGACTTGTCAGAAACAGCGATTACATCGCCGACCTTGATGAGATAAGAGGGGATGTTGACCTTCTTGCCGTTAACGGTATAATGACCGTGGTTAACGAGCTCTCTTGCCTCTCTTCTGGTGGAAGCGAGACCCAGACGGAATACAACGTTATCGAGTCTTCTCTCAACTAAGGAGAGGAGGTTCTCACCGGTCTTGCCTTCCATCTTCTCGGCCTTTTCATAGTACATTCTGAACTGCTTCTCGAGAATGCCGTAGATAAACTTTACCTTCTGCTTCTCGGTCAGCTGCATGCCGTACTCGCCCTGTTTTCTTCTCATTTTGCCGCCCGGATTACGTCTGGAAGTCTTCTTCGCGTAACCCATTACTGCGGGTGAAATACCTAAAGCTCTGCAACGCTTCGCGATAGGCTGCATATTTTTAGCCATATTGTATATCCTCCCTTTCTTTAGACACGTCTTCTCTTCGGAGGACGGCATCCGTTGTGCGGAATCGGGGTAACGTCTTTGATCATGGTAACCTCAAGACCTGCGGTCTGGAGAGCGCGGATCGCGGCCTCTCTGCCCTGGCCGGGGCCCTTGACAAAAACTTCTACGGTCTTCAGACCGTGCTCCATCGCAGCCTTGGCGGCTGTCTCAGCGGCAGACTGCGCCGCGAACGGAGTGGACTTTCTGGAACCTCTGAAACCGAGTTCGCCGGCGGAAGCCCAAGAAATCGCGTTGCCCTGTGTGTCGGATATCGTAACGATTGTGTTGTTAAAGGTAGACTGGATATGCGCCGAACCCTTTTCGATGTTCTTTCTCTCTCTGCGGCGGCGGATAGGAGTCTTCTTACCTGTTTTAACTGCCATTTATTTGTCCTCCCTTACTTCTTCTTGTTAGCCATAGTCTTGCGCGGGCCCTTGCGAGTTCTGGCGTTGGTCTTGGAGCGCTGTCCGCGTACGGGAAGTCCTTTTCTATGGCGTACGCCGCGATAGGAACCGATTTCGATCAGTCTCTTGATGTCGAAGGCTACGTCTCTTCTGAGATCGCCTTCCACGCGGCAATTGTGGTCAATATATTCTCTGAGTTTTGATACGTCTTCTTCGGTCAGATCACGAACACGAGTGTCGGGATTGACGCCTGTTGCTGCTATAATGTCTGTTGCAGTCTTACGACCGATGCCGTAGATATAAGTGAGTCCGATTTCAACTCTCTTGTCTCTGGGCAAGTCAACACCTGCTATACGAGCCATTTAGTGCACCTCCATAAAATTTTTGATAATAGTGTTGTGTGAAAACGAGTTGTCATTGCGAGCCCTTCAGGGCGTGGCAATCCCCTTCCTCCTGATGCTGTCGACATAGAACTAATCTTTTCAAACAGGATGAATGAGAGGGGGATTCTCACGGGGCTAAAGCCCCTCAGAATGACAGGATATCATCCCTGACGCTGCTTATGCTTGGGGTTGTCGCAGATTACCATGATCTTGCCTTTGCGCTTGATAATCTTGCACTTCTCACACATTTTCTTGACTGAAGGTCTGACTTTCATAATATCATTCCTTTCTTTTGATTGTGGTTGTGTTTTGGCGAATGTCGCCTGCGATTCTTACTTTGATCTCCATGTGATCCTTCCTCTGGTGAGGTCATAGGGAGACATCTCGACCTTGACCTTGTCGCCGGGAAGAATACGGATGAAGTTCATTCTCAGTTTACCTGAGATAACGGCCAGGATCTTGTGACCGTTGGGAAGCTCTACGGTGAACTGTGCGTTCGGCAAAGCTTCGGTGACGATACCTTCTATCTCGATAACATCCTGTTTGGACATAGCTTAAACCTCCGTTTGTGATTCTCTCAAAAAGACTCTGAGTTTTCGATCTGTTGTAACGGAATCGATCTTCATACCCGTCGCCTGAAGATGAAGGATGTTCTTCTTCTTCGGATGGGATATCTTTCGCTTTCTTCCGTCCGCAATCAGGACGAAGCGGTCGTCGATGACCTCTGTCACAACAAAGCGGGAGTTCTTCTCCTTACCCGCCTTCACGATAACAACTGAGCGGACTTCGATATTCATCATTCACCTCAATTGAGCAGGGTCATAATCTTCGGTCCGTCGGGCGTGATCGCCACGGTATGCTCAAAGTGAGCGGCAAGGGAGCCGTCCACCGTAACGGCGGTCCAGCCGTCGTCGAGGATCCGTGTCTTGTATCCGCCCATCGCTATCATCGGTTCAATCGCAATGGTCATACCGGGGATGAGGCGGGGACCTCTTCCGGGGGTTCCATAGTTAGGTATACTCGGTTCTTCATGCAGATTCGCACCTACGCCGTGGCCGGTAAAACTCCGTACCACCGAGTAACTGCGAGCTTCGACATACCTTTGCACAGCGCTGCCGATATCGCCTATGCGATTGCCGGCCTGCGCCGCCTTGATTCCCTCATAAAGACTCTCCTTGGTGGCGTCGAGAAGCGCCTGAGCTTCTTTGCTGATGTCACCGCAGGGGTAGGTGTAGGCGTTGTCGCCGTGATACCCGTGCATGCCCGCCATGATATCGATCGATACGATATCTCCTTGGCGGAGGATAATCTTTTTGCTTGGTATGCCATGGACCACCACGCTGTTGACTGAGATACAGCTGGACGCCGGATAGCCTTCGTAACCGAGGGTGGAGGGCACTCCGCCCTCACCCTCGATAAACTTCTGAACGGCTTTGTCAATCTCATAGGTTGACACACCCGGCTCAACCATCTCTCCGGCGAGTTTCAGCGCTCGCGCGGACAGCGTGCACGCGTCCTGCATTCTAATGATTTCGCGCGCAGTCTTGACAATAATCATAAAATCAAGCCTCTAAAGCCTTCATGGTAAGCGCAGTGGTTTCTTCTACGCTGTTCTGGCCTTCTACCGTATAGAGCTTGTTCTGCTTCTCGTAGTAACCTTTGAGAGGCTCGGTCTCCTTGTGATAGATTTCGAGTCTTGCTTTGACCGTGTCAATTTGGTCGTCCTTACGCTGAATAAGGGCGCCTGTGCAATCATCGCAGATACCCTCTACCTTCGGCTTCAAGTTGACGATATGGTAGGGTCTGCCGCATTTTTCACACACGCGGCGTCCGGACATTCTGTTGACGATCACTTCGTCGGGTACCTCGATATCGATAACCTTGTCGATGTCAACGCCCATCTTGTCCAGAGCCTCGGCCTGGGGAATGGTTCTCGGAAAACCGTCTAAGATAAAACCGTTTTCGCAATCGGGCTGGACAAGTCTGTCCTTGATGATGCCGATAACGACCTCATCGGGAACCAGCTTGCCTTCGTCCATGTAGGACTTCGCCTTCAGACCCATTTCCGTGCCGCTTTTCAGCGCTTCACGGATAATGTTACCCGTGCTGATTTGGGGAATATTGTAGCGTTCACTGATGACGGCGGCTTGTGTGCCTTTGCCCGCACCGGGAGCGCCTAACAGGATAAGTTTCATAGTTCTACTCCTTATCTAACTGATTCTTAATCCAAGAAGCCCTTGTAATGACGCATCATCATCTGAGACTCGAGCTGCTTCGCTGTATCCAGAGCGACGCCGACGATAATGATGACGGAAGTACCGCCCATCGACAGACCGCCCATAGAGGTGATATCCGAATAGATAATCGGGAACAGCGCGATAACCGCGAGGAAGAGAGCGCCAATCAGGGTGATTCTGGACAGAATCTTTGCGATGAAGTCAGCGGTAGGTCTGCCCGGACGAATACCGGGGATCGTACCGTTGTTCTGCTTTAAGTTGTTTGCCATCTCGATCGGATTGTACTGGATGGTGGTATAGAAATACGCAAACGCCAGAATCAGTACAAAGTAGAGAACGGCATAGAGCCAGCCGGATGTCGAGAACGCGCTGAAGAACTTGCCCCAGAAGGAGTCTTTATCAGGATTCACGAAAAGCTGGATGGTAGACGGAATAGACAGGATAGAGGACGCGAAGATGATGGGCATAACGCCGCCGAGAGCAACCTTGATGGGAAGGTGTGTGCTCTGGCCGCCGTACATCTTGCGCCCTACTACACGCTTCGCATACTGGATCGGGATTCTTCTCTCTGCATCCTGCATAAAGGTGATGAACCAGATAACAGCGAGGAAGAGGATGATCCACAGAGGTACGAAGATGAAGTATCTGGTGTCCGCGCCCGAAGACTCGGCAGATACATCCCAGTATCTCTTGAGTATGTTGACGGTGTAGGGAAGTCTTGCGACAATACCCGCGAACAGCAGGATGGAAATACCGTTGCCGATACCGTTTTTGTTGATCTGCTCGCCCAGCCACATGATCAGCGCAGTACCTGCGGTAAAGCACAGAATGATGACGATAGCGGCAAACCACATCTCAAAACCGGAGGTGTACTTCGCGATGTTCACACCGGATTCATCGGTGGAGTTCTTCAGATAGAAGAAGTACGCGGTACCCTGGATAAGACCTAAGCCTACGGTGACATAACGGGTGATGGCTGCGATTTTCTTTCTGCCCTCTTCGCCTTCCTTAGAAAGACGCTCGAGGGGCGGGATCGCAACGCACAGCAGCTGCATAATAATGGAGCTGTTGA